>SVON01000014.1 GCA_015066365.1 Oscillospiraceae bacterium
GATCCCATGAAGACTACATGGTTGATAGGCTGCGTGTGTAAGAGTGGCGACACTTTTAGCTTGGCAGTACTAATAGATCGAGGGCTTGACCTACAAATTCGACGATGAAATCGAATGTTTTTTGGTGATGTGCGGTGTGATGCCCGCCACCACAGTAGGCAAACTTCTTTTCACAGACCGTTCTACGTTATCTTTATTCAGTTCTCAGGGCCTTGACCCTTGCGAGAGCACAGACGAGAGTCTGTGCTCTTTTTGCATTATGGGTACGTCGCCCAGATCTGAGGAAGTTTAAGGGCGGCTCTTGATTTTCGCCATTACCTATGGTATGATGGGTTTATCATGTATAGGAAGGAGGGAGACCGATGTCGGTTGTGTACGGCGTTCTTACGGCGATAGCGGTACTGCTGCTGATGGGCCACATCCTGTTGGTAAAACAGAAAGAGCCTTGGCTGTTGTTTTTATTCTGCTGTGTGCCGGTGGTGAATTTGGGCTATTTTCTGTTGTCTCTGGCGACAGATAAGAAGTTCGCCCTGATAGCCAATCACATGGCCTATTTTGGATCGGTGTTCCTCTCTCTGTGTATGTTTATGGTGATCCTTCGTCTGTGCGGCAACACCTATAAGCGGTGGGTGCCCATGGCTCTGCTGGGGCTGGCGCTTTTGATGTTTGGGCTTGTGTGCAGTCCCTGGTACTACGATTATGCCGCCACCACCTTTACGGTGGGAGAGGGTCTGATTAAGGAATACGGGCCGCTCCACAACGTGTATGCGCTCTATCTGGCCGGTTATTTTGTGGCGATGATCGTGGTCATCGTCCGGGCGATGCGGGGCCGGCAGGTCACCTCTTATAAGTACGCGGTGCTGATGGCCGGTATTGTGCTGGGCAACATTGCTTTCTGGCTGGTGGAGCGATTTGTCCGCTGGGACTTTGAGTTTTTGGCGGTATCCTATCTGTTCAGCGAGGTCATCCTGCTGGGTCTCTATTGGATGATGCAAGACTACGTCCACGTATCCCATCTGCGGGAGCAGAACAAGATGGCGCTGATCCTGCGCCGGTTGCCGGAGGGGGTCACCCTCCACCCCCGTGAGGAGGAGGTGCTCCGCGCCATTCTGTGCAACAAAAAGCGCAAAGACATTGCAGAGGAACTGAATTTGTCCGAAAACACGGTGAAGACCTATACCCGGAGCCTTTACAAAAAGCTGGGTGTGGCCAACCGGGAGGAACTGCATAGTTTGGTGTAATTTTCAACAAAAAGCCTGCGGCAGGTGCCGCGGGCTTTTTTGTTTTGCACAAAGTTCACCCCGCCTTCACCCCTGTTGCGCAAATTTTCACCCCTTAGGGGTGATGACAGCAAAAATAGGGGTGATTTATAATTAAGGTGCAAGAATAAGAACGCGTTTTTTACAAAAAGGAGGAATTGTTATGAAATTCGCTAAGCGCGCCCTGTCCGTATTGCTGGCTCTGCTGATGCTGGCTACGGTGCTCCCCGTGTCGGTGTATGCCGCTACGCTGAAGATCACCACCCAGCCCAAGACCAGCTATACTGAGTACGGCGGTACCGCCACGGCCACCGTCAAGGCCACCGGCGACGGGTTGACCTATACCTGGTACATCAAGAATGCCGGGAAGACTTCTTACAGCAAGTCTTCCGTCACCAAAGCCACCTATTCCGCCAAGATGGATGAGAAGTCCAGCGGCCGTTACGTTTACTGTGTGGTCAAGGACAAGAAGGGCAAGACCGTCAAGTCCAATACCATTGTGTTGCGGATGAAGGCGACCATCACCACCGAGCCCAAGACCACCTATGCCAAAAAGGGCGAGACCGCCAAGGCAACGGTGGCAGCCAAAGGCGATGGGCTGAAGTACACCTGGTACATCAAAAACGCCGGTAAGACTAAGTACGCCAAGTCCTCGGTGACCAAGGCCACCTATTCGACGACCATGAGCGACACGGTCCACGGACGTTACGCCTATTGCGTGGTGACCGATAAGTACGGCAAGACCGCCAAGTCGAAGACCATCGTCCTGCGTCAGCAGGCGACGATCACCACCCAGCCCAAGAGCGTTAAGGTGGACAACGGCGCCACCGCCAAGATTACCGTCAAGGCCACCGGCGATGGGCTGACCTATCAGTGGTACATCAAGAACGCCGACAAGACCAAGTATTCCAAGTCTTCGGTGACCAAGGCCACCTATTCCGTCACCATGAGCGATGCGGTGGATGGTCGCTATGCCTATTGCATCGTCACCGACAAATACGGCAAGACCGATAAGTCTAAGACGGTTTCTCTGCGCCAGAAGGAGGCTCCGCTGACCATCACCATGCAACCCGAGAATGTCACCGCCGCCGTGGGTGATGAGGTAGGCTTTGGTATCGTGGTCAAGGGCGGCGTCAAGCCCTATACCTATCAGTGGCAGTACACCGATAACAAGATGGGCGAATGGGCGAACGTCCCTGATAAGGCCGTGATTGTCACCGGTGATATGGTTTCTACTGTTTTGACCGCGTCCGAAGTGGCTTTTAGAAACAAGTTCCGTGTCCGTTGCATCGTCACCGATGCCGCCGGCAATAAGGTCATCTCCAACGTGGCCTATATTGAAAGACGGGTCGCAGACCTGACCATTACCATGCAGCCCGAGAATACCACCGCCGCCGTGGGCAACGAGGTAGGCTTCGGTGTGGTGGCGGAGGGCGGCGTCGCCCCCTACACCTATCGCTGGGTGTACGTTTGCGACGGCGTGACCCAGTGGACCGATGCCGAGGGCGAGATACTGACTCTGGGCAACCAGAATATGCTGTCCTTCTCGGTGGAGCAGAAGCACTTTGATAAGCAGTATCTGTTCTGCTGCTTCGTCACCGATGCCGAGGGTAATGAGGTGACCACTGAGGTGGTGTGGATCGAAGAGAAGGAAGAGGTAGCGCCTCTGACCATCGACTGGCAGACCCCTGATCTGGCCATCAGCGAGGGGGACCGTATGGAGTTTGCCGTGGGCGTTTCCGGCGGCACCGAGCCCTATACCTACCGTTGGCAGTATCTCTGTGACGGAATGGATATGTGGCAGGATTGTGACGTGGAGTCGGATACCCTTGCGCTCACCATCCAGAGCACCCATTTTGACAACCACTATCAGTACCGCTGTGTCATCACCGACGCCGAGGGCGACGAGGTGATTTCCGATCCCATGCGTCCGGTGGAGCTTCTGGACCCGTTTTTGATTGTTACCCAGCCCCAGAACGAGACGGCGCAGGCGTTTGATCGTGTGTCCTTTTCTGTTGTGGTGGAGGGCGGCAAGGCTCCCTATACCTATGAGTGGCAGTATCGGAGGGACGGACTTGACTGGACGCCGTTCGTCGGTGATTGGGCCGACGGTATGGGGACGGCTACCATTTCCTTCGGTATTGATGACAGCGAGTTCACTTATCATTACCAATACCGTTGTGTCATCACCGATGCCAACGGCAACGTAGTGTACAGCGATACGGCGTGGGTGGAACAGGGATAACCCACCACTCTATCTTGAACAAGGAGGAGTGAACGATGAAACGATTACTTAGTATCCTTTTGGTGCTGACCCTGCTGATGGGGCTGGTGCCGCTGGCGGCATTGCCGGTGTATGCAGGTCACGTTTGCCCAAACTGTGACGAATGGATTGACGGGTCGCCCTATTGCGAATATTGCTACGAGTGCGCCGAGTGTTGTGAACTCTGTCTGGAATGCGGTATCTGTGCCGACTGCTCCGGTTGGGAACTTTGCGGCGAAAACTGCGGCGATGATGGGGACATTTGCGTGGACTGCGCCCTCGACAAGGGGTACCATTGCCCCGATTGTTACGAGTGCTATTTGAAAGAGCTTTTGTGGTGCGACTCGTGCGGTCTGTGCAAAAATTGCACAGACATCTGCGACGCCTGTAGTGTTTACCTGGGGGAGGGTACGCTCTGTGTGGATTGCGCCGAGGAAAGCCATTGCCCCGGTTGCGGAGAATGCTATTTTGAGGTGCTCTGGTGTGATGAGTGTAAGCTGTGTGAAAACTGCTCTGAGTACTGTGGGCCCTGCACCTCGGAAGTGGGTGTGAATATCTGCCAGGCCTGCGCCATCGATGCCGGTCTGCATTGCCCCGATTGCACCGATTGCTACGACGAGAGCAACTGGGAATATTGCAGTGAGTGCGGTATCTGCGCCAACTGCGTGGAATACTGCGACGCCTATGATTTGTGTTTGTATTGCGCCATCGACAACGGCTATCATTGCCCCGCTTGCGGAGGGTGTTGTGAGGACGAGCCCCTTTGCGTGGGGTGCGGTGATGCCTGCCGTGAGTGCGCCGACGATTTCTGCGAGAGTTGCGGAATGTGCAGCGACTGCGTGCAGGTATGCCCCTCCTGCGGCGCTTGTTCTGAGTGCGCCGAGATCTGCCCCAACTGCGGCGAGTATTGCTCCGACTGTGAGGACCTTTGCGACGATTGCGAATTCTGCCTGGTGTGCTGTGCGGATATCGCCGCATTTGAGGGCTGTGATTGCGCCGACCCGGTGTGTGTGGAAAACGACGACTGGCAGGAGCACTTTGACCAAGAGCACGCGGTGACTTTTACGGATGGACACACCGCCCGTCCGGTCAAGTCCTGGTCCTGGGATGAAAATCGGCATTGGCAGGTGTGTCTGCTGTGCGACGATGCCGAACACTACAGCAACCGGTTTGCCCATACCTATGACAAACGGGGTATGTGTACCGTCTGTAACTATGCCAAAAATTCCAACATCCAGATCCTCAAGCAGCCTCAAGATGTGAAGAACGTTAAGGTGCGCAGTCCCTATGAGGATTGCGACGGCAGCAATCTGGCCCATTTCAGCGTTCAGGCGGTGGGCAAGAGCGAGCTGACCTATACCTGGTATGAAAGACACTATATCGGTGCCAACGAGTGGGAATACGTGCCGCTGAAAAATCCGGATATGGGTGAGAAATTCACCGGTCCCGATCTGTATATCTATGCCGGCACCGATGCCTGCTACACAACCAGGTATTATATGTGTATCATCACCGATGAAGAGGGGAACCAGGCCCGCACCGTCGAAGTGATGCTGCAGGGACAGCACAACTATCAGTATTTCAAGTATTATCAGGGAGACTATCCCAGTGACCCCTACGAAAACGCCGCTACCGCCCCCAACTATCACAACCTTCAGTGCGTGGGCGAGGGGTGCGAAAAGACGGTCAGTATCCGTCCTCACGAGGACGAGAATGAGGATGACGCGTGCGACATCTGCCGCCGGGATATGCCGAAAATCTTGATCACCCAACAGCCCAAAGACGCCAGAGGCGTACTGGTCACCAGCCCTGACGAAGAGCCCTTGCCCGGCAACTATGCTACTTTCACCGTTAAGGCAGAGGGCAAGAGCGAATTGACCTATACCTGGTACCGCTATCAGAACATTACCGTCGGCCAATGGGGTTACGTTCCTCTGACCGAGCCGAGTTACGATGAATGCTTTGACGGTCCCACCCTGCGGGTGCTGGCCGCCACCGACGCGTGCACCAGTGGTCCACAATCCTTCTATTGCATCATCACCGATGAAGATGGTAACGAGGCCAAAACCATCACGGTGCGGCTGGAAGGTAAGCACAATTATCAGTATTACGAATACTACCACAGCCAGACCGGCAAATACGAAGAGGCCAAGCGGAAAGAGGTCGGTCACGTGGCGGTGTGCGTGGGCGAAGAATGCGGCAAGGTATCCCGCCTGAGCGCCCACATCGATGCGGACAAGGATTTCCAGTGCGATATCTGCCACTACATTAGTTATATTGACGAGCTCAGACTCAACTATACCCAGCCGGCAGTGGGCCAGAAGCCGGACTATACTATGACGGTGGACATCTCTGCCTGCTACATCCGCGGCAACGGTATCGACCGCACCTACCGCCGTTGGTACGAGTCGGACAACGGCGTGGACGGTTGGCGGCTGATGAGCGCCACCGACACCTTCAAGGCCGGCAAATACTACAATGTGGAGGTGGACGTGGCCACCATCAGCGGGCGGGAATTCTCCACCTATAACTATCCTGCAACCACGCATACCGTGTGGCTGTGGACCTATGATAAACGAGGCAAATTGCTTCAGACAGGCAGTCTGTCGCACAAGAATTACGCTACCCTGACGATGGGAACTCCCTATTACTGCCAGCCGCAGGAGATCGGCGAGATCGCCGTTTCCGGTGTGGATCAGCCCATCGCCGGGCAGAAGCCGGACTATGAGATAGGGCTGGACACCGACGGCTACAAGCAGGATACGGGGTCTACCCAGTACAGCAAAAGGGGTGTTGCGTGGAAGCGGGTCAATGACACGGAGGCCATGCACGTGGACGGCACCTTTATTGCCGGCTATGCGTACCAGTGCCGCATCACCCTGATCGCCGAGGAGAATCGGGTCTTTGCCCCCGGAGCCGTCGCCACCGTCAACGGTCAGCCGGCCACGGTGGAGCTCTACGACAACAACCGGATGGCGGTGGTATCGTATGAATACCAAGCGCCCACCGCACGGGTTCGTGAGATCCACCTGACCGGTGTGCAGAACCCCTGGGAGGAGACGGAGGTGGATTGGTACGCGGAAACCAATTCGGATCTCTTCTGCGTGGATGAGTTCAGTTGGCACGACCTGACGCTGGATGAGGCTCACTACGGCGCATTCGTGCCGGGTCATCAATACGAGATCGGCTTCTATCTGGTCACCCAGACGGTGAACGGCCACTTTCAGTGCGAGTTTGACGAGAACACCGTCGTGACGGTCAACGGCCGACCCGCCACCGTGCTCTCGGTGGATTGGGATGGGTGGACCGGAAGCAGCATCTATTTCACCTATCTGTGTCCCCCCACCGGAGAAAAGGTCAGGCTGGTCACCGCGCCCACCTCGGTGGAGGTGGATGAGGGCGAGACGGCATCTGTGTCCCTGACCGCCATCGGTACCGACCTGACCTATACCTGGTATTACAAGGACAAGGGTGGCGACACCTTCAAAAAGACGGCCTCCTTCTCCGGCCCCACCTATTCGGTGGAGATGAATGAAAGCCGTGACGGACGGCAGGTGTACTGCGTGATCGCCGATGGCAACGGTAACACGGCGACCACCGACCCGGTGACTCTATCGATGAAGGCACCCGCCCTGACCATCATCAAGGGACCCGCTACCGGTTATGCCAAGATGGGCGAAAAGGTCACCGTGAAGGTGTCCGCTGAGGGAGAAGGCCTGACCTACACCTGGCACATCAAGAACGCCGGCTCTTCTAAGTACTCCAAATCCTCTGTGACCAAGTCCAGCTATTCCGTCACCATGACCGACAAGGTGAAGGATCGTCTGGTGTTCTGCCGTGTGTACGACCGGTACGGCAATATGGTGCAGTCCGAAACCGTCCGCTTGCGGGAATCTGTCAGCATCACCAAAGAGCCTGCCACTGCCGCCTACGCGCAGATGGGGAGCAAGGTGTCGGTGAAGATCACCGCCTCCGGTGACGGGCTGGAGTACACCTGGTACATTAAGAACGAGGGCGGCAGTAAGTACAGCAAGTCCTCTATCACCTCCTCCACCTATTCTGCAACCATGGGTGAGAAGGTGAAGGGTCGCCGGATCTACTGCATCGTCACGGATAAGTACGGCAAGACGGTTCAGTCCAAGACCTTTATCCTGCGGGAGGCTGTGTCCATTGTAACCCAGCCCAAGACCGTGACGGTGGCTAAAAATAAGACCGCCAAGGTGAGCGTCAAGGCGTCCGGTGACGGGCTGAAGTACACCTGGTATATCAAGAACGAGGGCGCCAGCAAATACAGCAAGTCCTCGGTGACTTCGGCTACCTATTCGACGACGATGAACAGCAAATCCAAGAACCGCTTGGTGTATTGCGTCGTTACCGACCAATACGGAAACGAGGTAAAAACAGTCACAGTTCGGCTGAAAATGAAATAAAGACATAACCCAAAAAACCGCCCTTGTTCCGCAAGGGCGGTTTTTTCTTGTGGGGTTTATGAATTTCCCTTTTCCCTAACTTGATTTTGTCGGGAATGGTGGTATAATAAAGACGATTTCATGGATACGGGGGTATTTTTGATGCGGAAGACCAAAATCGTGTGTACCATCGGCCCGGCCTGCGATACCTATGAGGTGATGGCGGGGCTGTGCAAGGCGGGGATGAACGTGGCTCGGCTTAATTTCTCCCACGGCAACTATGAGGACCATCAGCGGCGCATCGACTTAATCAAGCAGGTGCGCTCCGACCTGGGGTTACCCATCGCCATTATGCTGGACACCAAGGGTCCGGAATACCGCATCAGAACCTTTGAGGGCGGTAAGATCACCCTCTGCCCCGGTGACACCTTCACCTTCACCACCGACGAGGTGGTGGGCAACCAGGAGGTGGTATCGGTCAGCTATCAAAACCTGCCTGCCGAGATGGCGGTGGGGGATACCATCCTGCTGAACAACGGTCTGCTGTCCTTTGAGGTCACCGCCATCGACGGGGCGAACATCGTCACCACCGTGGTGGAGGGCGGCGAGCTGTCCGACCGTAAGAGTATGTGCTTCCCCGGCAAGGTATTAAAGCAGGTGTACCTGTCGGAGCAGGATAAGGCGGACATCGCCTTTGGTGTGAAGAACGGGGTGGATTTTATCGCCTGCTCCTTTGTGTCGGACAAGCAGGATCTGATCGACATCCACAACTACCTGGCGGAATTGGGGGTCAGCGGTATCGAGCTGATTGCTAAGATCGAGAACCAGTCCGGGGTGGATAACATCGAAGCAATTTGCCAGCACTGCGACGGCATTATGGTAGCTCGGGGCGATATGGGCACCGAGATCGCCTTTGAGCGGTTGCCCACCCTCCAGAAAAAGCTGATCACCAAATGCCGTATGATGGGTAAGCGGGTGATCACCGCCACCGAGATGCTGGAGAGTATGATCCACAACCCCCGTCCCACCCGGGCAGAGATCTCCGACGTGGCCAATGCGGTGTACGACGGCACCAGCGCCATTATGCTGTCCGGCGAGACCGCCGCTGGTAGATATCCGGTGCAGGCGGTGAAGACCATGGCGAAGATCGCCAAGACCGCTGAGGAGAGCATCAACTATAAGAAGAAATTCTATACCGCGTCTTTTGAAATTCGCAATACGGTGGACGCCATCTCCCACTCCACCTGCGGTATGGCCATCGACATCAACGCCAAGGCCATCGTGGCTTGCTCTCTGTCGGGTATGACCGCGCGGATGGTCTCCCGTTTCCGCTCCCCCGTGGACATCATCGGTCTCACCACCGACGAGGCCACCTGGCGAAAATTGGCGCTCTCCTGGGGCGTGACCCCCGCGATGTGTGAAAAGTTCACCTCCACCGACGTGCTGTTCTACACCGCCAAAAAGGTGGCGGAGCAGACCCTGCCGCTGACCAAAGGCGACCACATCGTCATCACCGGCGGTGTGCCCGGCGAGACCGGTGCCACCACCCTGATCAAGATCGAAAACATCTAAAAAAAGAGCTGTGTTTCAAAACGAAACACAGCTCTTTTTTTCATATTCGTCGGCAGGTCGGTGTATATATAGACTATTACCGTTTCTTTTGTTGTTTTTCCTTGGCGATCTTTTGGCTCTTTTTCAGCTTTTTGGTTTTCTTAACCACGCTGAAATCCTCGGCATACTCGTTGAGCCCCAGGGTGCTCTCTTCGTCCTTAAACAACGGTTTACCGTCCAACTGATAATGCTCTTTATAGGCGTCGTTCTCTGCCTGCACACGGGCATCCCGGGCGCTTTGGTGGTTCAGACGGCAGAGGATGATCAAAAACACGCCCACCAGCACCGGCAGACCGTGGCGGTACAGCAGGCTAAAGGTGGTCAGCCCCAGCGTATCGTTGAAGCCACGGGTGTCAAACCGCTCTTGAAAGGCATCCACGCCGCTCATAGAGAACACCACGATCAGCGCCAGCAGCGTCCCCACAAGGGCGATGGCCATAGGCAGATAGGGCCAATTCTCTTTTTTGCTGAATACGCCGCACAGCACCGCCGCCACCGGCAGCAACACGGTGGCTAAGATCCACAGGGGCAGAAAGCTGATCTCCACCGCGCTCTCTGCGTGACCGAACAGGTTGGTGACGCTGGCGATGCCCAGAAACTGGAAAAAGGTGGAGAGGATCAGCAACCCCCACGTAAAAATATAAAAGCCTTTCACGCCTTTGGACATAGTTTAGCCCTCCTTACTTTCCAGCAACAGCTTGGTTTTGAGAATGCCTATTTGGGTCTTGGCATCGGTGATCTCACCGGCCATCACCCGGCGCACCATCTTATCCAACGGACAGCGCTCCACCTCCACAAACTCATCCTCGTCGGGGTGAGCCTCGGACTGGGTCAGACCGGTGGCCAAATACAGATACACCACCTCGTCCAGACAGCCGGGGGTGGGGTAGAGGGTGCCCAGAGGGGTATAGGTGGCGGCACGATAGCCGGTCTCCTCCTCTAGTTCCCGCATACCGGTGGTGAGGGGGTCCTCACCCGGGTCCCGTTTGCCGGCGGGGATCTCGGTGAGGATCTCGCCATAGGGATAGCGGTATTGCCGTACCAGCAGCACTTCGTTTTCCTCGGTCAGGGCGACGATGCCCACGCCGCCGGGGTGGCGGACGTATTCCCGGGGGGCGGTGTTGCCGTCCGGCAGTTCTACTTGATCTACGTCTAGTCGGAGCAGACAGCCCTGAAACACGGTGGAGCGGGCGATGGCTTTTTCGGTTAAATTACTCATCTTATCCTCCTGAAAGGGGTTTTTGGTTATGCGCATTGGGGTGCAGGGGTGGTTGACAACGCCGCAACCGATGGACTATGGGGTGGTGCGGGGGTTGTGCGCCGCTCTGCGGGGGCGGTACCCCACCCTGCGGAGCGTGCCGGTGGGACGCAGTCTATTGGGACGGGATATCCCCGCCCTGGTGCTGTCGGTCGGCGCATGTCAGCAGCGGGTGCTGATGGGGGCCGCCTTTCACGGGCAGGAGTGGCTCACCGCCCTGTGTGCTCTGCGCCTGTGTGAGGAGTTGTGTACCGCCCTGCAAGGGGGACTGACCCTCTGTGGCATTCCGGTGACCCGGGCAATGCAGGGGCGGCAGATCTGGTTTGTCCCTCTGGTGAACCCGGACGGGGTGGAGATTGCTCGGTACGGCAGCGGTGCCGCCGGGGAATACGCCGCGCTGGCCCGCGCCACCGGGGCGGACACCCCCGGTCTGTGGCAAGCCAATGCCCGTGGGGTGGATATCAATTCTAATTTTAATGCAGGATGGGCAGAAATGCAAGCCTTAGCGCAAAAAAACGGCAAAAATTTGCCCGGAGCCCGTAAATATCCCGGCCCCGCCCCGGAAAGCGAGCCGGAGACCCGTGCGGTTTGCGCGCTGTGCCGGCGGTATGCCTTTCGCCACGTGGTGGCCCTCCACAGCCAAGGGGAGGAGATCTATTGGGCCTATGGGGAGCACACCCCGCCCCAAAGTGAGATGATGGCCCGGGTGATGGCGGAGGCCTCCGGCTATGCGGTGGCGCAGCCGGAGGGGTTGGCGGTCCACGCCGGGTTCAAGGATTGGTTTATTCAGACCTATCACCGTCCCGGTTTTACCCTTGAGTTGGGACGGGGGTGCAACCCCCTGCCGGTGGCGCAGTTTGAGGAGATGTACGACAAAGCCCGAGAGATGTTGGCGTTGTCGGTGCTGCTGTAAAAAGAAAAGGTCTGTGGCGAATGCCACAGACCTTTTTTGTTAGTGCATTTTCTTAACGGCTTTAACGATGCTAGAAATGCTGGGAGCAAGGATGAGATTCGCGGCAAACTCAATGACGAAGTTCATGCCAACGAGCAAGAAGATGGCGATATACAGAATAGAGCCGCCGGTGTAACCGATTTCCGGTTTTGCCGCCCACTCTAACGCAACGTCCTTAAACACCGTAAAGATGCCCAGCAAGAAGATGCCGGTATTGACGATGGGCGCCGCTGCGGCGGCTAGCAGAATGCCCACAAAAGGTTTGCTGCTGTTTTTGAAAGCCGCGGCGATCAAACCGGCAACCCAGCCGGCGGCGATACCCTTCAGCATACAGATGATGACGGTGAGCACGGCATTATATTCTACCATCATGTTGGTCAGAAGACCCAACTGAAGTTGAACTGCCATCCAAGACACGGTCGCGCCAAACACACCGCCCAAAAGGGCGCCAGCCTTGGGGCCGTACAGGACGGCACCCACGACGATGGGAACCAGCACCAACGTCAGCGTTAAACTGCCGGGCAGAGGAATCACAATGAATGCCTGGAGTAGAATGATTAGGCCGGAAAGAAGACCCAATTGCACCAGACGCAGGGTTTTGTCTTTAATCGTAGTCATAATAACACTCCTTTACTGTCGTTCTCTTAACGAGATACCACGTTTTGGACGTATATATTAAACCCATCCATCCGTTGCGGCTGGGACGCCGTAGGCTGTCCCGCCACCGGGTAGGTTGGGATTATTTTTTATTCTTCTCGTAGATAAGGCGCAGACCGTCCAAGAGCAGTTCGCCCATATACTGTACCTGACTGCGGCACTGGGGGGCGATCTCCCGACCCAAGCCGCCGGTGACCACCACCGGGGCATCGTAGCCCAGCTCCTCCACGATGCGGGTGTTCATCCCGTCGATGAGGGCGGCGTTGCCGTACACCGCGCCGGACTGCAGGCAAGAGATGGTGTTGCTGCCGATGACCTTATCGGGGGCGTCCACGCTGATCTGGGGCAGCAGAGAGGTGCCGGAGGCCAGGGCACTCAGCGCGGTCTGGATGCCGGGCATAATGGCGCCGCCCCGATAGGCACCGTCTTTATCCACCACCGATACGGTGGTGGCGGTGCCCAGATCCCACACGATGCAGGGGTAGCCCACTGCGTCCACCGCCGCTACCGCGCCCACCAGCAGGTCGGCGCCCAGGGTGGCAGGGTTGTCGATGCGGATGTTTAGCCCGGTCTTGGTGCCGGGCCCCACCAGCAAGGGGGTCAGCCCGGTGGCTTTTTTCACCGCGCCGCACAGAGCGTGGTTCAGCGGGGGCACCACCGAGGAGAGGATAGCACCGGTAAAGGCGGTCACCTCCAGCTTATACAGCCGGAGCAGATCCATCAGCTCTACGGCGTATTGATCCTCCATCTTGGTGCGGTCGGTGGCGATGCGGGACTGCAGCAGCAGTTTGTCGCCCTCAAACACGCCCAGGGTGATGTTGGTATTGCCCATATCCAGCACTAACAGCATAGGATGTACCTCCTGCAAGAGAATAGAACAGGCGCAGAGAGTGTTCTCTGCGCCTGTGTGAGGTCGTAAACGATTAGGCGCGGTCGGCGCTGCCCAGGATGTTCTCGATCTTGTGTTTGACCACGGCGGTGATGTTCTCACGGCCGTCGCCCAGATACTGACGGGGGTCAAAGTGGGTGGGGTTCTCCGCCAGGTGCTTGCGGATACCGGCGGTCAAAGCCAGACGCAGGTCAGAGTCCACGTTGATCTTGCAGACGGCCATCTTAGCGGCCTCACGCAGCATATCCTCGGGGATGCCGATGGCGTCGGCCATCTGGCCGCCGTACTGGTTCACCGTAGCCACGTACTCCTGCATCACAGAGGAAGCGCCGTGCAGCACGATGGGGAAGCCGGGCAGACGGTTCATAACCTCCTGCAGGATATCAAAGCGCAGCTGGGGGTTCTGACCGGGCTTGAACTTGAAAGCGCCGTGGCTGGTGCCGATGGCGATGGCCAGGCTGTCCACGCCGGTGCGGGTCACGAAGTCCAGAACCTGGTCGGGATCGGTGTACTGAGCCTTATCGGCCTCCACGCTGACCTCGTCCTCAACGCCGGCCAGCTGACCCAGCTCACCCTCGACGGTGACGCCGTGGGCGTGGGCATATTCCACAACCTTCTTGGTCAGGGCCACGTTCTCCTCATAATCCAGGTGAGAACCGTCGATCATTACGGAGGTGAAACCGCCGTCGATGCACTCCTTGCACAGCTCGAAGCTGGAGCCGTGGTCCAGGTGCAGGGCGATGGGCAGACCGGTCTCCTCAGCGGCGGTCTTGACCATGCTGTACAGATACGCATGACGGGCATACTTACGGGCAGAGCCGGAGACCTGCAGGATGACAGGGCTGTTCAGCTCTTTACAGGCGTCAACGATACCCTGGATGATCTCCATGTTGTTGACGTTGAAAGCGCCGATGGCGTAGCCGCCCTCATAAGCTTTTTTGAACATTTCTTTGGTATTTACCAGTGCCATTGTTAGTTCCTCCTTGAAAGGTATTTTATTGACAGTCTTATTATAGAGCATTTTTCGCCACAGGGCAAGTGTTTTGTTAAATAATTATCCACGTTGTTGGGATAAAATCTTATGCAAAATGCCCACAGCCATTTATTCTGACGCGGCGGTGGAGGGGGCGGGGCCCACCGGCTTATAGTAGGCGGCCAGCACCGCCTCAAAGACCGAGGTGCTGTCTGCATAAAACTCGGTGTATTTGTCCCCCTTGACCGCCTGACCGCTGATGGAGTGATAACTGGGGTTCTTCCAGTTGTTGCCGGTGAGGGTGCAACCCACCAAGTAGGTAATCTTGGAGAGGTTGACGTTGGTCACGGTATAGGGCTTGGCGGTGTTATAATAGGTGGGCAGCAGACCAATGTCGCTCTTCAGTTTACTGCCGGCGCGGTTGATAAAGGCGGTGAAGAACTGCTTGAGCCGCTGCATACGCCGGTGGTTGGCCTCGGCATCGTCATCCCGGTGCCGCATATAGGCCAGCGCGTCCTTGCCGTTGAGGGTGGTGCTCTCGCCCTGGCGGGTGATGACGTAACCGAAATAGGGGTGAGAAATATCCTCCAGACCGATCACCGGCACACCGCCGATGGCGTCGGTCATCGCCTTGACGCCATCCAGGTCGATGGAGATATAACTGTTGATGGGGACACCGTACAACAGACGGCTTACCGAGCGCACCACGTTTTCGCTGCCCTGTTCGCCGTTGGAGCCGTAAGAATAGGCCAGACAGAGCTGGGTCTCTTTTACGCCCAAATAGGTGCCGTCCACCGCATATTGATCCACGTCCACCATGGTCTCACGGGAGAGGGGGATGATGTGGATGTCACCGTTTTCGGTGTCCAGCGTGGCCAAAAACAGGCTGTCTGCCTGACCGTTTTTGCCGTAGACGCTTTCCTCCAGAATGCCCTGCTTGTCCACGCCCACCACCAGGACGGCGGTGACGTTTTCGTTAAACTTATAGGCGGTGCCGTTGTACACGATCTGGTCTTCGTCGTAGTATTCCACCAGTTCCTCCGGCGGAGTGATTTTGGGCGGGGTGTCGTTGAGCAGTTCGCTCTTGCCCTGATAATACATCCAGATAAGGATGCCGGTCAAAATGAGCAGCAAGCCCAGCAACACGAGGAAAATAATCAGCAGCACCCGAAGAATAATCTTTAACACGCGTTTTCTCTTGCGTTTCTTTTGCTCCTCCGGGGTGAGCTCCTCCTCCGGGGTGAACTCTTCCGGCTGGTTTGCTTCGGGAGCGGGGGTCGCTTCTTCGGCTTCCTCCGTCGGCAGCGTTTTTTCTTCTTCCGGTTGCTCCTCGGGCTTTTCACGGTGTCTGTGGTGAGAATGGTGCCCGTGATGAGAATGATGCTCGTGGTGAGAATGATGCTCGTGGTGAGAATGATGCTCGTGGGAAGAGTGATGCCGGTGCTTGGAGTGGCGTTTGCTTTTGCGCTTGGTATTGTCTTTGGTGTCGTCACCCCAGATCAGCAGATCTTCTTCACGAACAGAGGTTTCCGGATGATGCTTATTTTGTGGGTTGGTCACTGATTAAAACCCCCTCTACAAGATAGCGTTCCCAGCTGTTGCCGGTGCAGGTGCTCAGGGTGATGATGCGGTCGTCGGTGGTGACCTCTACCCCCTTCCGCACCTGGCGGGACATAGATGCCGGGTTGAGCGTTTGCTCCAAAAAGGCGCCGTACTCCTCCGGGTCCATAAAATTAAAGGAGTTGAGGATGTGGCGGTTGTCGTAAATAAAGGCGGAATACACGTGATAGGTGAGGATGTGTCCCGGTGTGTAGATATAGATGTACTGGTTTTTATTGAAAAAAGAGGTCTTGCGGTACTGGCGGATGGCGGCAAACATAGAGCCGTTGGCCATATTGTGTCCGTACAGCACCGTGTTGGGGTGGGTGAAATCCGCCCGGTTGATCTGCTGGATGTAGATGCTGCCGTTGCGGTTGGCTTTGCGGTTGGGACCGTGATCCAGATAGAAGTTCTCCGGCACGTCGTTGCCGCTCTGCATAATGGGATAGTCGATCACCGTGCCGGGAATCTGGATCCAGGCCACGATGTGAGGGTTCTCTGCCTGCTTGGCGGCAAAGTCGATGGGGTTGTCGATCAGCGCCTGGGTGGTGGAGGTGCCGCCGGTGGGGTTGGGGTCGGCGGTATCGGTGGCGGTGGGGGCAAAATCCGGCACCGGCACGATGGGGGCGCTGGTGGGCCACAGGTAATACACCAGCAGACCCAGGGCACCCAAAAACAGCAGCAGGCACAGGATCAGCACGATCAGCCACAGACGGCGCCGTGGTTTATGGTTAGACACAAAGGGTCATTCCTTTCGGGTTGGAGTGGGGGGCACTTCGCGCAGGGACGCGACAATCCCCTATCCTAATTATTATAAAAGAAAAATGCGGGGCAGTCAAGAGGGGGGATGGTGGGAACGGGACAAAGAAAAAACGCGGCAATGTACCCATTGCCGCGTTTTGATTTCTGTGAAATTATTTCGCCAACTGCTTTTTGGCCACAACGACACCGGCCAGAGCCAGCATCATAACGGAGCTCAGAACGACGACGGTGTTGTCACCGGTCTGGGGAGAGGTGGGCTCGTTGTTGGTGATGTCGAACTCGGTGATCTTGCCGCCGTAGTTCGCGGTCACGATCAGGTTGCACAGGGGGATGATGGTGATGGGGGAGCCGGTAGCGGTGCCGGACACGATCTCATAGTCCTTGCCCTCCACAGCAGCAGAGCCATCCGCCTTATAGAACATCCACTTGTCAAAATCACCCTTACTGGGGTCGGCGTTGGCGGTGATGGTGGCATCCTCGCCTACGGGAACCTTGATCACCTCGGTGTCAGCGCCCTGACCGTCGATGACGTACACCTTGTAATAGCTGACGCCTTCGGGACTGGAAGCGGCGGAAACGGACATACCCAAACTCATAACCAGAGCGATAGTTAAAAGAACAGCGAATACCTTTTTCATAGTATTAACCTCCAAAATTTTACGGATTATTAAATACAGTATAACATCAATTATTCACGTTGTAAATAGTTTTTTTATAAAAGCACCAAAAATATTAAAGGAGGTGCCGAAAGGGGGTTGTCCCTATCGGGGGGAGTACGGAGGCTTACGCTTCTTTCTCCCACGGGATCATGCAAAGCACCTCCGCTGCACGGCGTCTTACGGCGGTGCTTTTTCTGCGGCGGTGCCGCCGTGCCCGAATTGCCTGCGGCAATTCCCGAAGAGGAGCAGGGAGGTGCCGAAAGGGGGTTGTCCCTATCGGGGGGAGTACGGAGGCTTACGCTTCTTTCTCCCACGGGATCATGCACAGCACCTCCGCTGCACGGCGTCTTACGGCGGTGCTTTTTCTGCGGCGGTGCCGCCGTGCCCGAATTGCCTGTGGCAATTCCCGAAGAGGAGCAGGGAGGTGCCGAAAGGGGGTTGTCCCTATCGGGGGGGGGAGTACGGAGGCTTACGCTTCTTTCTCCCACGGGATCATGCACAGCACCTCCGCTGCACGGCGTCTTACGGCGGTGCTTTTTCTGCGGCGGTGCCGCCGTGCCCGAATTGCCTGCGGCAATTACCGAAGAGGAGCAGGGAGGTGCCGAAAGGGATTGTCCCTATCGGGGGGGAGTACGGAGGCTTACGTTTCTTTCTCCCACGGGATCATGCACAGCACCTCCGCTAGGGGTTCATTCATCCAGATGGAGGGGGTGACCCGCAACGTAAATCCTTGGCCGGAAGCGGCCAGGCACTCCTTAGGGTCCAGGCGGGGCAGGCCGTAGAGCTGCATCAGCAGGGTGATGACGCCGCCGTGGGTGCAGATGACCGCCTCGGTGGCACCGGCGTGGATGAGGTCGTTGACCACACCCTCAAAAGCCGCGCATACCCGGGTGCGGAAGGCTTCGCTGTCCTCGCCGCCGGGGATGGACCGGTCCGTTCCCTCCATCCAGCGCAGGAAGCGAGGATCGTTTTTCAGGTCCCGGAGACTTTTGTTCTCCCACTCGCCGAAATTCACCTCGGCCAGGCCTTCCACCACCTGAGGCTGACAGCCGGGATACAGCACCTCTAAGGTCTGCTTGCACCGGGTCAGAGGACTGGTGAAAAACCGCACCCCACCGGGGTACCGGTAGTTCTCTTTCAGGCTGAGCAGCGCCGCCAGCCCCTCGGGGGAGAGGGGCAGATCGGTGCGGCCGATATAGCGGCCGTCTTGGTTGGCCTCGGTGATGCCGTGGCGGATCAGGTGGATCTTGTAGGTCTTCATAGGTTACTCCTTGTTGAAATCTGAGATTTTTTTGCCGAAAAAATCAACTATCTGTAAAATTCTCCTTGACATTGGGCTCGTTTGCGAGTAAAATCTCTTTTGCACCCCATTTTTTTGGTGGTGCTATTTTTGACAGGAGGTGCCGCGTATGAATGCCGCTTTTCCCCGGATGATGACTCTGCTGCGTAAAGAGCGCGGCATCAGCCAGAAACAAGCCGCCGCTGACCTGCATATTTCTCAGGCTCTGCTCTCTCACTACGAAAAGGGCATCCGTGAGTGCGGTCTGGACTTTGTGGTGGCCGCCGCCGATTATTACGGCGTGTCCTGCGACTATCTGTTGGGGCGCACCGCCGATAAGTCCGGCACCATGATCGCGGTGGAGGAGATCCCCGACACCGACCCCAACGTGCAGGATAAGCGTATGACCCCCGCCGGTGTATTGCCGGTGCTGAATAAGAAACTGGTGGTGAATTCTCTGCACATTCTCTTCGATATACTGCAGAAATGCAACGATAAGCGGTTGACCGCCGAGGTGTCGGATGCCCTCATCCAGACCACCTATCTGGTGTTCCGCCAGATGTACGGGGCCAACCCCAAGAACCCCCGTGCTATGTTCTCGGTAGAGGAGTATCGCTATCAGACCGCCGCCCTCAATCGGGTGTCTATGGCAGTGACCGAGGTGGGGCATCTGTCCCGTCAGCTGGCTCAGGAGGACCGGTTGCCCCAGGTGTTGCCGGACGACCTGCAAAAGCAGTATCCCCAGTTTGCCTCTTCGTTGCTGAATTTGTTGCACACAGCCGAAAAGGATCTATAAGAAATAACGAGGCGGTGAAGCGTCAGCTTCACCGCCTTTTATTATACTGGTTTCCCTTCTGAAATGCAAGAACAGTTTGCAGGAGTGAGGATAGCCCTCTGTCGTATCGGACGAATGGGGGGCATCCGCCCCTGCATTCCCCCCTTCCTCTCACAGCGCCAAATACAGCAGCGCCAAAACAAGCTCCGGCTGACAGCCGTTTTGAAACAGCAGAAAGGCCAACCCCAACAGCAGCCATTGTTCCTCGTCCAGGCGGGGAAGCGTTAGGGTGGGGGGCGGTGCCGGTGGGGGCTTCGGCGGTGCCGGCGGCTCAGCCGATGGGCGGTGATACAGCCCCGGCGAGCTTAATTGCTCCGTCCAGTCCGGTTGGGTCAGCGGCTGAGGCGGGTACCCCTGATGGGCCTCAAACACCCGGCGGGAATGCTCCTGCATTTGCCGCACCCGATGGGCGGCCTGCCGTTGGAGCTGCATTAGGTCATCGGCCACCGTTACCACCGCCTAACCCGCTCAGAATTCCCTGCTCCTGCAATAGGGGGAGCAGTTTGACCAGCTTTAACAGCCGCATGGTGTCGTCCAGCCGCCCCGCCCTTGCTCCGTGGAGATAGGGGCGCAGCGCCTGCAACAGCCGGGTGTCCTCGCTCTCCTGATTCAGGCCGGAGAGCAGCGGCACCAGTTTGGTCAGCGCCGCCAGATCCGGCCCGCCGCCACCGGGTTCCGGGACAGGCGGCGGGGGTGGCGGGGCCGTTTCGGCGCCTGCGCCCAGGGCGGTCATCGCCGCCTGGATCTTCGCCAGCCCCTCCGGGTCGGAGAGCAGACGGTTCAATTTTTCGTTCAGGTCGTCCATAGGCCACCCCCTTACCCCAGCAGCTGGATGAGCAGGCGTTGGATGGCCGGGTCAGAGAGCAGAGCGGCGGTTTTCTGTTTATCCCCGATGACGGCTTGCGCCTCCGGGGATAGGGCGGCAGAGAGTCCCTTGAGTCCCTCTTGCTGATAGGTTTCCTTGAGTTTTTGCGGATCCACCCCCAGTTTTTGTCCGGCAATAGCCAGCAGCTTTTCGGTTTGCTCCGGGGTGAAGGACGGCTCTTTCATCACATCGACTCCTTTGTCACGGCAGAGGTTGCCCTGCCATAAAATCTGTGGTATACTGTATGAGAAGCACAGCGAAATTATGCGAGGTGACAGAGATGCGGGTTCTGGTGGTGTCCGACGTCCACGGAAAGCTGAATTTACTCAGAGAGGCTGTTGAGGCCCAGCCCACAGCCCGGCACGTGATCTTTCTGGGGGATGGACTGCGGCAGGTAGAGGACGTAGCCGACCTGTATCCCGACCGCACCTTTTACACCGTACCGGGCAACTGCGATTTCGGTGCCTCCGGTCTTCCCGTTCGCCAGGAGTGCTTTGGTGGCAAGCGGTTTTATTTCACCCACGGGCATCTCCACGGGGTCAAGCACGGGCTGTACCGCCTGGATCTGGCGGCCAGAGAAGCCGGTGCGGATATCGTCCTGTTTGGGCATACCCACGTGGCCTATGAGGAATACGCCGATGGGCTGTATCTCTTTAACCCCGGCAGTCTGGGGTACGATTATAGCTACGGCTACGTAGATATTGTGGGTGGCGGCATACGCACCGCGGTGGTGAAACTGAGATAAGAAAAAGAGCCTGAGCAACCGGTGTTGCTCAGGCTCTTTCTTTTATGCTGTTTAGTGGATTTCCACCCCGCCAAAGATGGCGGTGGCACGGACGTAGACGGTGGGAAGCCCCTCGGTGAAGGGGTGGTCAACGTGGTTTTCTACCCCGCCGAACACCCCGTTATGCTCCACCTTGACGTTGACGGCGGCAGGGAGATGCAGCTCCACGCCGCCAAAGACGGCGGTGGCGCAGATGGTGCAGTCCTCGGTGATCTGGGCGTTGTACAGATAGCCGTCCACCCCGCCAAAGACGGCGATGGCCTCTAATCCGTGGAACGCTTCGCCGTTGTACCGCACCTCTTCCCCACTGAATACCGCCACCGCACGGGGGTGGCCGGAGGCAGGGATGGGGGGCGCGTTAAAGGGGGCGGCGTTCTTTTTACGCCAGCCGCCCACCAGCAGGTAGAGGCCCAGTAGTACGATCAGCACCGGCAACGCCAGTTTCCACAACAGGCTGTACGCGAGGATCCCCCGCGCCGCCAGCAAAAAGAAGACGCCAAACAGCAGGCCGACCAGGGACCCCATTTTATCCCGGTCGGTGATCAGCCCCACCACGCTGGGGACGAGGATAAACAGTGTCCACCAACCTTTGAAAAACAGATCAAAGGGCAACAGGTCCATTTGGCTCAGACCGAACAGGACGCCCACAATTACGAGAATGACACCCCAGAGAATATTCTTGGTTTGTTTCATAGCCGTTTCCTCCTTTTACCCGAACAAGGGGGCGGTGTGATAGGTTTCGCCCATCAGGGATTTCCAATAGAACGTGCCGTCCTTTAACAGCAGATAGCTGTGGGGGCTGTTCTCCTTGGGAATGGACACCGAGCCGGGGTTTAAGAGCCACCAACCGCCGGGCTGGTGTTCGCACAGCGGCACATGGGTGTGTCCCTGGAGCACAATGTCCCCGGCCCGCACCGGTGGGGGATTTTGGTGATCGTAGAGGTGACCGTGGGTGAGGAAGAGAAGCTGGTCCTCCACCGTGACGGTTTCATAATCCGCCATCAGCGGAAAATCCAGCACCATCTGGTCCACCTCGGCGTCGCAGTTGCCCCGGCAGCAGACGATTTGCTCCTTGAGCGGGTTGAGCAGGGCAATCACCTTTTTGGGGTCGTAGCCCAGGGGCAGAGCGTTGCGGGGCCCGTGATAGAGAATATCGCCCAGCAACAGCAGCCGGTCCGCCTTTTCCCGATGGAAGGCCTCCACCAGTTCGTCTGCGTAATAGGCGGAACCGTGAATATCGGAAGCGATCAAGTAGATCGGATGGGGCATAATGCATCCTCCTTTTGGTCAAGATGATAAGATCAGTATACCGCAGGTTGTCAAAAAATGCAAGTTATGGAAAATCTCTTGCCAAAAATCATCGGGAGGCGTATAATAATAGGATACTCAAAACTGCGAAAGGGGGTAGGAATATGGCGCTGTATTCGCTGAAAAAAATCAGTCTGCTGGCGGAGAATCGCCAGGCCTATCTACGGGGCATCGGTGCCTATGACGCCGGGTGCGTGAAGGAGCTGACCGTACGCCCTGACCCGGTGTATGCCGGACGGCTCACCGCGCGGGTGGAGGAGCCCTCCGCCGGCTATCAGGTGGAGGTGGGCTTTGACGCCGTCGGTGAGGTGGAGCACATCCACTGCGGCTGCAGCCGTTATCGGGCTACCCACAAGGCCTGTAAGCACCTTGTGGCGGCGCTGGTCTACAAATACTACGTGGATATGGCCGGCGGAAGCACCACCGCCCCTGCCTCAGCATCCGCCCCCACCGAGGATCCGGTGGCAACCCTGCTCATCGACCGGTATCGCGCGGCCCGTCGGGTACACCTGACGGTGGCGGAGGGGGAGACCCCCGGCGTGGTGCTCACCCCCCGTCTGCACCTGACCGGCAGCACCCCTCTGCTTACCTTTACGGTGGGACGCGAAAAGCCCTATCTGATCAAGAATCTGGCTCGGTTTGCCGGGTGGATGGAGCGGGGTGAATCGGTGGACTACGGACGGGATCTGACCCTGCTCCACCACCGGGACGCCTTTCTGGCGGAAAGCCGCCCTCTGCTGGATTTTCTGTTGGCAGAGGTGGCGGCGATCACCGCCCAGCCGGGTGCGGCGTCCCCCTTTGGGGTGGGGGAGTTGCCCCTGACCGGCGGGGCGTTTGATCGGTTTTTTAAGCTGTTGCAGGGGGCGGGACTCACCGTCTATGCCCCCGATGGAGAGCGACGGGTGACCCTCACCGAGGGTACCCCCACCCTGATCCTTACCGTAGAGCGGGAGGGGGAGGGAGTACGGCTGTTTGGGGACGAGGTGCTGCCTTTGTTCGGTGCCCGACGGCTGTATCTTCTGTATAAGGGCAAACTCTACCGCACCACCACCGATTATACCCGGCGGATGGGGGAGTGGGTGCGCGCCACTTCCCGGCGGCGCAAGGGCATTGTGGTGTCCGCCGAGCAGCTGCCGGCGTTCTGCTCCGGTGTGTTGGCGGTTCTGCGCCCCTTCGTCACCCTGCAGGGGGATGCGGCGATCCTGGACCGCCATACCCCCACCGCCCCGGACATCGGGGTGGAGTTGGATCGGTTGCCGGACGGTACCGTGACCGCGCAGGTGACCTTTTCCTACGGCGGTCAGACGGTGGGCTACGACACCGCCCCCCAACCCTGGCAGGATCCGTTGGCGGAGCTGCCGGTACGGTTGGTGTTGGACGAGTATTTTACCGGACGGTTGGGGTCGGATACCCTCACCGCCCGGATGGACGATGCCCAGTGGTACGGCTTTCTCACCCAGGGGTTGCCCCGGTTGGCCGGTCGGGCCACGGTCACCCAGACCGACGGCTTCCGCCGGCAGGGGTTGGCTCCGGTGCCGAAGATCCGCCTGGGTGCCAGTCTGGTGGAGGACCTGATCGAAATGACGGTGGATCTGCAGGACCTCAATCCGGCGGAGCTTTCCGGCATCCTCACCGGCTATCGACAGCATCAGCCCTTCCACCGTCTGCGGGACGGACGGCTGATGCCGCTCACCGACGGGGCGTTGGCAGACCTGTCCGATCTGATGGAGGGTTTGGCACTCAGCGCCAAGGAGTTGGCCACCGGCAAGGTGGCTTTGCCCCGGTATCGGGCGCTGTATCTGGACAGCGTGCTGGGACGGCAGGAGGGACACCGTGATCGGCTGTTTTTACAGCTGGTGGAACGCCACCGCCAAGCCGCCTCGGCTAAATACGAGGTGCCGGAGGTTCTGCAGGGGGTACTGCGCGGCTATCAGCGGGCGGGATACCGTTGGCTGAGAACGATGGAGGAAATGGGCTTTGGCGGTATCCTGGCCGACGAGATGGGTCTGGGCAAAACCGTACAGATGATCGCTCTGTTTGAGAACGCCAGAGAGCGGGGGGTGACGGCGCCCTCGCTGGTGGTGTGCCCCACCTCGGTGGTGCTGAACTGGGAGCGGGAGATGGCCCGCTTTGCCCCTCAGTTGCGGGTGCTGTGCGTCATCGGTGACGCCGCCCAGCGACGCCGCCGGCTGGAGACGGTGGCCGACTACGACGTGGTGGTCACCTCCTACGACATACTCAAGCGGGACGTGGTGCAGTACCGGGACCTCACCTTCCACTATCACGTGCTGGATGAGGCCCAGTATATCAAGAACAGCGCGACCCAGAATGCCCGCGCGGTCAAATCCATTCATTCTGCCCAGCGGTTTGCCCTCACCGGTACCCCGGTGGAGAACCGGCTGGGGGAACTGTGGAGCATCTTTGATTTTCTGATGCCGGGCTTTTTGTATACCTATCCGAAATTCCGCTCCCGGTTTGAGCAACCCATCCTCAAGCAGGAGGACAACCGGGTGCTGAAACGGCTGGGGGAACTGGTGTCCCCCTTTATCCTGCGGCGGTTAAAGCAACAGGTGCTCACCGAGCTGCCCCCCAAGACCGAGCGGGTGCTTCCGGCGGAGATGGAGCGGCCTCAGCGCCAGGTGTATCTTGCCGCCATCAAGGATCTGCGGCGGCAGTTATCCGGTAGTGGCAAGCTGACCGGACGGCAACGGATGACGGTGCTGGCTCACCTGACCCGCCTGCGCCAGATCTGTTGCGATCCCCGGCTGTGCTGTGAGGGCTACACCGGGCAGAGCGGCAAGCTGGATGCCTGCATTGACCTGCTGCGGGAGGCTTCTGCCGGTGGACATAAGGTGTTGCTGTTCTCCCAGTTCACCTCTATGTTAGCCCTAATCAAACGGCGTCTGGAGGAGGAGAGCATCCCCCACTACGTGTTGCAGGGCTCCACCCCCAAAGAGGAGCGGGCCCGGCTGGTGGACGTATTCAACCGGGACAAGACCCCGGTGTTTCTGATTTCGCTGAAGGCCGGCGGCGTAGGCCTGAATCTCACCGGGGCGGATATGGTCATCCACTACGACCCCTGGTGGAATCTGGCGGTGGAGAATCAGGCCACCGACCGGGCCCACCGCATCGGGCAGAAGAATCCGGTGCAGGTGGTGCGGCTGATTGCCAAGGACACCATTGAGGAGAAGATCCTGGCTATGCAGGAGAGTAAATGGTTGCTGGCGGAGCAGGTGGTGGGCAACAAGACCCCCGCGGTTACCGACCTGACGGTGGAGGAACTGCTGGAACTGTTGGAATAAATAAAAAAAGAGCCGAGGCATCCGCCTCGGCTCTTTTTTATTGTATGGGTTAGCGGCGGGTGAAGGTGATGGTGCCTGCGGGCACCTCATCGCCATTCATTTCCAAAACCGTGATCTTGGTTCCGTCGTAATGAAGCTTCATATACTTGTTTTCGTCCCGTGCAGAGGTGTTGGACCAAGTATACAGTTTGCCGTTCTCAAGGACGTAATTGGACTCTTTGCTTTTCTCCAGTTCCTCCGGCAGCTGGGTGAGCATCTTATCAATGGAGAGATTGAAGAGGGTGGCAGTGGTTTCGAGTTTCGCGTCCAGGGTGGTGCCTTGCTCAGCGGCCTCAGCCTCCAGCTGCTCCCGGGTCTTGTTCTGCGCCTTCATCATCAGGGAGATCCACCGTTCTTTGTCCTTTAGGAGATCCCGCATAACGTTAAACATATTCTCCATACAGGTGGTGATGGACGGCACGTCAAAAATCAGTTTACCATCGGCGGTAAAGGTGACGTCGATTTCTTCCTTGGGTAACTGAAGCTCTTCGAGAAGCTGCTCCATCCCGGCAAAGTTCGATCCTCCGCTGTTCAGCTTTGTATAGGCGATTGCATCCATATGGAAGGTCCAGTTACCGGCCAGCACATCGGCGGACAGCGGTTGGGACGCACCTGAGGGGGAGGCGTCATCCGGGTTTTGGGTCAGGCTGAGGGGCTCCTCCGAGCCACAACCGCAGGCCAGGGTGACCAACATCAGCACGGACAGGAATAAGGCGATAAAACGTTTCATTTTGCATTCCTCCTTTTTTAGCAAATATAGCATATAATTCTTCAAAATACAATAGTTTTTTTGCATTTACACGGGATAGACGGTTTCTCCGCCCAATACGGTGGCGGTGACGTCAAACCCCTTGTTGGTGATGACCATATCGGCGTCGCACCCCACGGTCAGCGCCCCCTTTTGCTTTGCCAGACCCAGGACGGCGGCGGGGTGGCGGGTAGCGCAGTTGACACATTCCCAAAGGGGCAGGTGGGTGGTCTCATAGAAATGCTTCAGGTTGCGCATCAGCGTTCCGGCGCTGCCGGCCAGGGTGCCGTCTTTGCGGCGGCAGAGGGTGCCGTCGCTGACGACGGGGGCGCCGCCCAGGGTGTATTCCCCGGCGGGAAGCCCACCGGCAGCCAGACAATCGGTGATTAGGCAGAGGCGGTCACCCTTGATGCGCCACACCGGCGTATACAAAGCCGGGTGGACGTGGTGGTTATCTGCAATCAGCTCGCAGGTGACGGGGTTGTTCAACACCGCCCCCACCGCGCCGGGGGCACGGTGGCCAAGCCCGCTCATGGCGTTAAACAGATGGGTGGCGTGGGTGGCGCCGGCGTTGATACACGCCATCACCGTGTCGTAGTCGGCGGCGGTGTGCCCCACCGCCACGGTGATGCCCGCCGCGGTCAGTGCCCGCACCGCCTCAGCAGCACCCGGCCACTCCGGGGCGACGGTGGCAAGCCGGATCACGTCGGCATAGGGAACCATCCGCGTCGGGTCGGGCGGGATGGCGTAGGCCGGGTCCTGGGCACCGCACTTAGCGGGGCTGACAAAGGGACCCTCGGCGTTCACGCCCAAGAGAGTGGGACAGCCACTCATGGCCACACGGCAATTCTCCCACGCGGCTCTCAGCGTGGCGGGGTCTGCCGTCATGGTGGTGGCCAGAAACCCGGTGACGCCGGTTTTCAGCAGAGCACCGCTCATCTGCACCAGCTCTTCGGCGGTGGCGGTGGTGGCGTCCACCCCGGCATAGCCGTGGACGTGCAGGTCGATGAGCCCCGGCATCACGTAGCCGCCCTTGGCATCCACGGGCGTGGCGTCGTCAGGGACTTGTTCCGGCGGCACGATGGCTTCAATTTTATGGGAGTAGAGCAGAACCTGCCCCTCCGCTACGCCGTCCGGCAACACCAGCCGGCCGTTGACGATGGCGTTCATCCGCCTCACCTCTTTTCTTTAGGGTTTCATAACTCCCCCTTATCATAAAACGCCCACCGCGCTCTGTCAAGAAGCGGGGCGCTTTTTTATAATTTCGGTACGAAAACGGTCTATTTGACGGATGAAAAACCCATAAAAACAGCAGAAATATATGATTTCTGTCGCAAAAAAGACTTGGAAAAAGGTTTTTGTTGCTCTATAATGGTAATAAAGACAGCCAAAGGAGGCAGGTTTATGCAACACAAATTAGCCATTGTTGGTCTGGGCGGTATGGGCTCCTGGCACGTGAACCATCTGGAGAAGATGGGCAACCCGGTGGTGGCCGGTATCTGGGACATCCGAGAGTGCCGTCGGGAATACGCCCGTAACCGCGGTCTGCACGTGTATGAGAGCTTGGAGGACCTGCTGGCGGACGGCGAGGTGGAGGTGGTGCTGGTCGCCACCCCCAACGATCAGCATAAGCCCATCGCCATACAGGCTCTGCAGGCGGGCAAGCACGTCATCTGCGAAAAGCCGGTGACCCTGACCGTGGCGGATCTGGAAGAGATGAAGGAGGCCGCCGAAAAAGCCGGAAAATTTCTGACGGTGCACCAAAACCGCCGTTGGGACAGAGGTTATCACCTGCTGAAATGGGCGTTGGGAGAAGGAATGTTGGGTCCCATCCACCGCATTGAGAGCCGGGTCCACGGTGCCCACGGCATCCCCGGCGATTGGCGCCAAGACCCCAAGCAGGGCGGCGGTATGGTATACGACTGGGGCATTCACCTGCTGGATCAGGCGGTGATGCTGTTCCCGGAGGCGAAGATCAAATCCGTCTATGCTACCCTCAATTACGTCACAAACCTGGACGCCGATGACGGTTTTTTTGTGGACCTAACGTTTGATAACGGTGTCCATTATCACGTGGACGTGGGTACCAGTAACTTCATCACCCTGCCCCGGTGGATGATTTTGGGGCAGGACGGCACCATGTGGATGGATAACTGGGGCAACGATGCCCGCATCGTCTGCGCCAAGGGCAAGGACGATCAGGACGTGCAACCGGTGATCACCTCGGCGGGACTAACCAAGACCATGGCACCCCGCCGGGAGGACACCATCCAGGAGGTGACCATCCCCGACCTGTGGCCGGATATGACCGAGTATTACCGCAATATCGTGGAGCATCTGGAGGGGAGAGCCGACCTGTACGTGACCCCGGACCAGATGACCCGGGTGATGAAGCTCATGGAGGCGGTGTTCACCTCCGCTAAGACGGGGCGGGTAATTGAGTTTGAATAAGATTTGAGAGGAGTATTTTTATGAAACAGTTTCCCGTTGCCATTCAGGTGTATTCCATCCGCGATGCCGCTGAGGCGGATTTTGTGCAGTGTATGAAGGACATCAAAGCCATGGGCTACAGCGGCGTGGAGTTGGCGGGCACCTACGGGATGACCGCCGTGGAAATCAAGAAGATTTTGGACGAGGTGGGCCTTGCCCTGGTCAGCGCCCACGTGGGGGCGGATCTGATGTGGGACGATGCGCTGATGGCGGACTATGCCGCCACCGGAATGAAATACATCGCCGTGCCCTGGTTCCACAAGCCTACCGACCAGACTTTTCTGGCAGACAACATCGAAAAGTTCCGGGTGCTGGGCGAGCGATGCAAAAGCTTTGGTCTGCAACTGGGTTACCATAACCACGACTTTGAGCTGGAGACTGTTCCCGGCGGCGCTAAGTGCGCTCTGGAGGCATATTACGACGAGATTCCCGCCGACCTGCTGAAAACACAGCTTGACCTGTGCTGGGTCAAGGTGGGCGGTAAGGACCCGGTGGAGTTCTTGCGTCGGTTCCCCGGTCGCGCCCCCACGGTGCACATCAAGGATTATAGCGGCACCTTTGGGGCAGAGGATTTTCAGTTGTGCCCGGTGGGCGAGGGGAGTCAGGATGTGAAGGGTCTGTTGGAGGCCGCCGAGGCGGTGGGTACCGAGTGGGTCATCGTCGAGCAGGATCACGCCAACGGGGGACGCACCCAGATGGAGTGCGCCAAGATAAGCATCGAGTATCTGCTGTCTGTGATGAACTAAAGAGGATGCGCCTATGGCCGACAGGCAAGCCCGTTTCAAAGAGAGCTTAGATAGCGTTGTCATCGGTGCGGGATGGATCGCCGAGGTCACATCGTCTATAACCAGGCCATCCTCGATGGCATCGTCAAGTCCAACGAGCTGGGCCACGAAATCACAATCGAGATCCCTGAGATCTAAAAGGCAGGTGCGGTATGCCCAATCTGGCGTATTATGAAAAGAAAGTGCTTAGTGACAAGGTGCTCCCTGTCCAGTTGGCGGTCAATGAGGCCGACGGGTGCCGGGAGATCTTTCCGGTCCATTGGCACGAGCATCTGGAGATGCACTATATTCTTTCCGGCGGGGGCACCTTTCACATCGACCAGCAGCTCTATCACGTCCAGGCTGGTGACCTGATCATCGCCAACCGGAGCGAGATGCACGCCGGTTACAGTACCGCCACCCCCTACAAGGCGTGGCTGTTGGTGTTTGACCCGGCGGACGTAGCCGGGGGGCTCTTGGAGGATAACGCCCGGTTTCAGTCCCACATCCGCGGGGATGAAACGGTGCGCGGGCTGATCGGCCGGATGATGGAGGAGCACAGCCGCGGAGCAGAGGGGTACGACCATCTTTGCCGGGCTCTGGTGACCGAACTCTTAGTGTATCTCAGCCGCAACTACCGTACCGAGACCCTGTCCCTTCGGAGTGTCACCAAACGCCGCCGGGATCTGGAGCGGCTCGCCCCGGTACTCCGGTATATTGAGCAAAACTACGCTGAGCCGATTGCGGTGGGGCAACTGGCCGGGATGCTGTGCCTGAGCACCGACCGGATGGGCCATCTGTTCCACGAGGGGGTGGGCCTGTCCCCGCTTCAGTATATCAACGAGATCCGCCTGCGTAAGGCGATGAGCCTGCTGACCACCGGCGAGTATACCGTCACCGAGGTGGCGCTGGCGGTGGGGTTTGCGGACTATAACCACTTCGGTCGCCTGTTCCGCCGTCGCTACGGCTGCACGCCGAATCAGGTGAGAAGAGGAAAAGTGGAAGAACCCCAGTAGCCTCCCTCCTTGAGGGAGGTGGATTTTCGCCGCAGGCGAAAAGACGGAGGGAGTCAAAAAAAGCCACCCCGGATGGGGTGGCTTTTTTGTGTGTGAAATACGATTTCGCAACAAGGTGGGATAGACCCTGTAGGGGCGGGGTCGCCCCGCCCGCAAACGGGACGGGGAACCCGTCCCCTACAAGGCTAATTCGAGATCGGTGCAAGATGGTAGGGCGGATTCCATATCCGCCCGGGGAAATGAACCGAAGGAGGGATTCTGAACCCTGGTTTTGCGCCGAGGTGATACGGGTCGGCAGTATCTGCGCGCAAAACCTTGCGAAAAGCCGTTGGCTTTTCGAGAGTTCAAACGCACAAACCTACAACGAAAAAAGAAACACCACCGGATGGTGGTGTTTCTTTTTTTGGCGGAGATGGAGAGATTTGAACTCTCGCGGTGCTATTAACACCCTACCGCATTTCGAGTGCGGACCCTTCAGCCACTTGGGTACATCTCCATAGAACGGGACTATTATACCCGACCGCACCCGCATTTGTCAACCAAAAAAGGGGAGAATGTGCTCATATTCCTTAATAAATGCGCAAAAATTATTGACAAGGGCGGGGGATTATGCTACACTCAATCCAAGATAGAGGTGCATCGCGCCAACAGTACTCCACCGTGACCCGTTCGGGTGGTCGCCAAGACCGTGGGGGAAAGGGGCCGTTGCCGAAGTCGCCGCTGTGGCAGGCGGTGGGCTGGCAGTGCGGAGAACATCCGCCTTGTTGTCGCAGAAATGCGGAGCGCTATCCACCAATGACCCATACTGGAGTTGTGAGGGATAGCCGCGTTATGCTGCTGTCCTCTTTTTGCGTTTATAGAAAGGAAGTTTTATTATGAAAAACACCATCTTTACCGGCGCCGCTACCGCCATCGTCACCCCCATGACCGAGACCGGCGTGGATTATGAGCAGTTCGGTCGCCTGATCGATTGGCAGATCGCCGAGGGCATCGACGCCATCGTGGTGGCCGGCACCACCGGCGAGGCCTCCACCCTGTCGGACGACGAGCACAAAGAGGTCATCCGCTATTGTGTGGAGCGGGTGGCAGGTCGCGTGCCGGTCATCGCCGGTACCGGCTCCAACGACACCGCCTATGCCATTGAACTGACCAAATACGCCGGTCAGGTGGGGGCGGATGCCGTCCTGCTGGTGACCCCCTATTACAACAAGGCCACCCAGAATGGGCTGATTAAGTTCTTCACCGACATCGCGGATGCCAGTTCGGTGCCCTGCATCCTGTACAACGTACCCAGCCGCACCGGGTGCAACATCGCCCCCGCCACCGTGGCGGCGTTGGCAGAGCACCCCAACATCGTGGGCATCAAGGAGGCCTCCGGCAACATCAGCCAGATCGCCCAGGTGGCCCATCTGTGCGGTGATAAGATCGACATCTATTCCGGCAACGACGACCAGATCGTGCCGGTGCTGTCCCTGGGCGGCAAGGGTGTTATCTCGGTGTTGTCCGATATTCTGCCCGCCGCCACCAGCAAGATGGTGCACGATTATCTCGATGGCAACACCGCCGCCGCCACCCAAAAGCAGTTGGAGCTGCTGCCGCTGGTGGATGCCCTGTTCAGCGAGGTCAACCCCATCCCGGTGAAGGCGGCTATCGCCAAGATGGGCTATGGCGAGAACTACCTCCGCCTGCCCCTGACCCCCATGGAAGAGCAGAATGCCGAGAAACTGTTTGCGCTCATGCGTGAGCAAAATCTACTCGACTAAGTTCTAATAAACCCTGTAGGGGCCGATGCCCACATCGGCCCGGGACGGTGTAGGCACCGTCCCCTACATTTTCCATATACGCAAACTATGGATGCTAAGGAGTGATTTCTTATGAAAATCGCCATTTACGGTTACGGCAACCTGGGACGGGGCGTAGAGTGCGCCCTGCACCAGAACCCGGATATGGAGCTGGTGGGTGTGTTTACCCGCCGTGACCCCGCCACCGTCAAAACGGTGCTGGGTGCCCCGGTGTACCATATCTCCGACCTGCCCAGTTATAAGAACAATATTGACGTATTGATTCTGTGTGGTGGCTCCGCCACCGATCTGCCAGAGATGACCCCGGCGATGGCGGCAGACTTTAACGTGGTGGACAGCTTTGACACCCACGCCGCCATCCCTACCCATTTTGCTAACGTGGATGCCGCTGCCAAAGCGGGTGGACACGTGGCGCTGATCTCCTGCGGTTGGGACCCGGGTATGTTCTCGGTGAATCGGCTGTATGCCTCCGCCATCCTGCCGCAGGGCAAGGACTACACCTTCTGGGGGCGCGGGGTCAGCCAGGGCCACTCCGACGCCATCCGCCGTATTGACGGGGTGGTGGATGCCCGGCAGTATACCGTGCCCATCGATGCCGCCCTCGCGGCGGTGCGGTCGGGGGACAACCCGGAGCTGACCACCCGGCAGAAGCACCTGCGGGAGTGCTATGTGGTGGCGGCAGAGGGTGCCGACACCGCCCGCATTGAGCGGGTGATTAAGGAGATGCCCAACTACTTTGCCGATTACGACACCACCGTCACCTTTATCTCTGCTGAGGAGATGCAGAGGGAACACGCCGGCATTCCCCACGGTGGCTTTGTCATCCGTACCGGCGCCACCGGCAAGGAGCAGGAGCACAAGCACACCATCGAGTACAGCCTGAAGCTGGACTCCAACCCGGAGTTTACCGCCAGCGTGCTGGTGGCCTATGCCCGGGCGGTGTGCAAGGCCGCCAACCGGGGCGAGACCGGGTGCAAGACGGTGTTTGACATTCCCCCTGCCGACCTGTCCCCCCTGTCCGGCGAGGAACTGCGGGCTACGATGCTGTAAGCAACCCCTAGCGAAAGGATTTTAATTCCCATGGATTTTTCAAGAGATTTGATTTGTGAAAACCTGTCGGTCTGCGGTGACCACCTGCTGTTTGCGGGGCAGGACACCGCCGCCCTGGCAGAAAAGTACGGCACCCCCCTCTACCTGATGGACGAGGAGCGCATCCGCAAGATGGCCCGGATCTACCGGGACACCCTGGCGGAGTGCTTTGGGGACAAGGGCCACGTCCTGTTTGCCTCCAAGGCCTGCTCCTTTAAGCGGATGTACGGGATCATGGCGGAAGAAGGTCTGTCGGTGGACGTGGTGTCCGGCGGCGAGATGACCACCGCCTATAAGGCCGGGTTCCCGATGGATAAGGTGTACTTCCACTCCAACAATAAGACCGATGCCGACATCGAACTGGCGCTGGATTACGGCGTGGGTTGCTTTGTGGTGGATCACCCCGAGGAACTGACCGCCATCAGCGAGATTGCCACCCGTCGTGGCGTCACCCAGCCGGTGATGCTGCGCATCACCCCCGGCATCGACTGCCACACCTACGAGGCGGTGAACACCGGCAAGGCGGACTCCAAGTTCGGTTCGGCCATCGTCACCGGCGATGCCGCGAACATCACCTGGATGGCGTTGACCTCTACCGGCGTGGAACTTAAGGGCTTCCATTGTCACATCGGTTCCCAACTCTTTGACTCCGAGGTGTATTTCGCCACCGTGGACGTGATGGTGGATTTCCTCAAGGATATGAAGGACACCTTCGGCTACGTCACCGAGAAGCTGGACATCGGTGGTGGTTATGGCGTGCGCTATACCGCCAACGACCCGGAGATCGATATTGCCGCCAATATCCGTGCCGTTGCCGCCCGGATGAAAGAGAGAGTAGCCGAGGCCGGCATCGAGATGCCCCATATCTATATGGAGCCGGGGCGTTCCCTGGTGGCGGATGCGGGTCTGACCCTCTACACCGTGGGCGCGGTGAAGCGCATCGAGGGGTATAAAAACTACGTATCGGTGGACGGCGGTATGACCGACAACCCCCGGTACGCCCTGTATCAGTCGGAGTATACGGTCCTGCCGGCAACCAAGATGACCGCCCACCGGGATATGATCGCCGACGTGGTGGGGCGCTGCTGTGAGAGCGGCGACATCATCCAGCCGGACGTGAAACTGCCCGGCGATATGAAGCGGGGCGATCTGGTGGCGGTGCTGACCACCGGCGCCTATAACTATTCTATGGCCTCTAACTACAACCGCATCCCCCGCCCGCCGGTGGTGATGCTCCGGGATGGCGAAAGCTACGTGGCGGTCCGCCGGGAAACCTATGAGGACATTGTCCGTTTGGATGAGTGATAAAGATAACAAAAAGAGCCTACCCGTGAGGGTAGGCTCTTTTTGTGTAGAGGAAAAATAGAATGAGGTAATTCGTAAGGTTTTACAGCACCCGCACCCGGATGATGCCGTCGATGGCGGCGATCTTGTCGGTCACGTCGTCGGCCACGGCGCCCACGATATCCAGCACCGTATAGGCCAGGTCTTTGCGGGATTTGTTGGTCATAGACTCGATGTTGACGCCGCAGGCGGACACCACCGAGGAGATCTGGGCCAGCATATGGGGGATGTTCTTATGCAGCACGCATACGCGCACGTCGCCTACGCGAGGGACGTTCACGTCCGGGAAGTTGACCGAATTGATGATGTTGCCGTCCTCCAGATAGGCTTTCAGTTGGTTGGCGGCCATCACGGCACAGTTGTCCTCGCTCTCGGGGGTGGAGGCGCCCAGGTGGGGGATGGCCACCACGTTCTCCACACCCAGCATCTCGTCGGTGGGGAAGTCCACCACGTAGGTGGCTACCTTGCCCGCCGCCAGAGCGGCCAGCATGGCGTCGCTATCCACCAACCCTGCACGGGAGAAGTTGAGGATCCGCACGCCGTCCTTCATGGCGGCGAAGGCGGCCTCGTTCAGCATCCCCTTGGTGTCCGGCACCAACGGCACGTGGACGGTGATGTAATCGCATTCCGCGTAGATCTCATCCAAGGTATTGGCGTGGTGGATGTGGCGGGACAGCTTCCAGGCCGCGTCCACCGACAGATAGGGGTCGTAACCGTAGACGTCCATACCCAGCGCCACGGCGGCGTTAGCCACCAGCACGCCGATGGCGCCCAAGCCGATAACGCCCAGCTTCTTGCCCAGCAGCTCCGGACCGGCATAGGCGGATTTGCCTTTCTCCACCAGCTTGCCTACCGCGTCGCCCTCCCCCTTGAGGGTCTGGGCCCACTGGATGCCGTCTACAACTTTACGGGAGGCCAGGAACAGACCCGCCAGCACCAACTCTTTCACGGCGTTGGCGTTGGCACCGGGGGTGTTGAACACCACGATGCCCTGGCCGCTGCACTTATCGATCGGGATGTTGTTGACACCGGCACCGGCGCGGGCGATACCCAGCAGGGTGTCCGGCAGATCCATCTCGTGCATGGCCGCCGACCGGACCAGCACGCCGGCGGCGTTCTCCATCTGGTCGGTGACGGTGTAAGCCGCCCCCAAGCGGTCGGTACCGCAGGCGGCAATTTTATTTAACGTGCAAATGTTCATTAGGCATTCTCCTCTTCAAACTTCTGCATAAAGGCCACCAGTTTTTCTACACCCTCCAATGGCATAGCGTTATAAATGGAGGCGCGCATACCGCCTACCGAGCGGTGACCCTTCAGGTTGACAAAGCCGGCGGCGGTGGACTCTTTGACAAACTTTAAGTCCAGCTCGTCGTTGCCGGTGATAAAGGGCACATTCATCAGCGAGCGATCCTCCGGCACCACGGTACCCTTAAACAGCTTGGAATTGTCCAGGAAGTCGTACAGTAGCTTGGCTTTCTTTTCGTTCAGCTCCTGCATCTTCTCCAGACCGCCGAAATTCTCCTTGATCCACTCCAACACCAGTTTCATCACGTAGATGGTGTAGCAGGGCGGGGTGTTGAACATAGAGCCGTTGTCGGCGTGGGTCTGATAGTTGAACATCGTCGGGGTGATGTCCATAGCCTTGCCGATGAGATCCTCTCGGATGATGACCACGGTGACACCGGAGGGGGCCATATTCTTCTGGGCACCGGCATACAGAACGCCGAACTTGGTTACGTCGATGGGCTTCGACAGCACGCAGGAGGAGATGTCCGCCACCAGCGGCACGTCACCGGTGTCCGGCAGCTCGTGGTAGACGGTGCCGTAGATGGTGTTGTTCATACAGATGTGGACGTAGTCCGCGTCGGGACGGAAATCGTCACGGGTCAACTTGGGGATGTAGGAGAAGGTCTTATCCTCAGAGGAGGCCACCGCCTTGGCGTCGCCGTAGCGGGCCGCTTCCTTAAAGGCCTTTTTGGCCCACTGACCGGTGACGATGTAATCCGCCTTGCCGGAGCCGGTCATCAGGTTCAGGGGCACCATCGCGAACTGGGATGAAGCACCACCCTGCAGGAACAATACTTTGTAGTTCTCGGGGATGTTCATGATCTCGCGCAGCAGGGCTTCGGCCTTGTCGATAATGCTCTGGTACACCTTAGATCGATGAGACATCTCCATCACTGACTGACCGGAACCTTCGTAGTCCAGCATCTCAGCGGCGGCCTTTTCCAGCACTGCCTCGGGCAGCATGGAAGGGCCGGCAGAAAAATTGTACACTCTTGCCATGTCTCATTCCTCCAAAACTTATTATTTTACTCTCCCGCGGCGGGGGAAAGCTCCTCTATTTTTACGTTGCCGCAGGAGATGTTAGAACGCATTATACTCCTATCACTTTAAAATGTCAATGCTTTAACGCTAAAAAGTGTAAAAGTTTGTTAAAATTTTTACAAGTTGCAGGTTTTCGGTGCTTTTTGCGTGGGGCGGATCGAAAAATCCGCCTCTACGGAGTTACCCTCCGAGGAGGGATAGAGCGAAGGCTCACTCCTGAGGGCTGATTTCCCCCGATAGCGGGGGAAAATGTCGCGAAGCGACAAAGAGGGGGCCGCTTCGCGGCGAGCGAGCTGGCACGGTGTAAGCCGTGACTGAGGGAGTAAATCTTGACAACCCTGGGTGCGGGCAGTATACTGGAAATATCAAACAGCAAGGAGGAAACGGGATGTTTAAAAATGTTGGCCGTACCATCAAAAAGGTGGCTAAATGGGTGTTTGCGATTCAGTGCTTTGTCGTGCTGGTAGTAGGCTTTGAATTAATGAGACAGGATGACGACCTGGCGGGCTGGGGACTACTATTATGGATTGTAGGACCGTTGGTTGCGTGGTTGTCGTCGTTGCTGCTCTACGGTTTTGGCGAAATTGTGGATACTGCCATTATTAACCGAAAACCTCAGTCGGAGAAAAAAGAGGTAGAGAAAAATGAGTATACTCCGCGTCCGGATGTGTTTTATCCTATTTCTATAGATGGGGCTGAATCCAAAGAAAGCATTCCTACAGAAGAAGGCTCCTACGTGGATGCGGTCTGCCCCTACTGTCAAGAACCCCTTTCTTTCTCAAAGGAAACTAAAGAGGCGCTTTGTCCCAATTGTCTTCACACATTTGACCTAAAATAAAAAAGAGGGTCTGTGGCGTTGCCACAGACCCTCTTTTTATACCAATTATTACTTCCGGACAAACAGGATGCCCAGGGTGTTGGGGCCGCAGTGGGAGGAGATGGTGCAACCGGCGCGGGTCACGTAGATCTCGTCAAACTGCATATATTTGCCGATGGCGGCACGCACCAGGTCAATGCGCTCCTGGGCGATGCCGGCGTGGGTGATAAAGATGCGGTCCTGGCGGATGTCATCGCGGCCTTCCAGACGGTCCTTGACGTAGTCCTCCAGCACCCGCTCCAGGGTGCCGCGGTATTTCTTGCTGACCCCCATTTTGCCGCCCTCGTTGGACACCTCGATGCAGGGCTTGAGCTTCAGCACGTTGGCGCCCAGCATAGCCACGGCGGAGCAACGGCCACCCTTGTGCAGAAACTCCAGGTTATCCACGATAAAACTGGCCTCTACCTTTTGGGTCAGGGCCTGCACCTCTTCGGCAATCTGCGCCACCGGCATCCCGGCGGCGATGCGGTCGCCTGCGGCCATTACGGTAAGGCCGAAGCCGGTGGACAGGCTGTTGGAGTCGACCACGTACAGACCCTCGGTCTCCATAGCCGCCAGACGGAAGGAGTTGTAGGTGGTGGACAGACCGGAGCCCAGGGTGACGCACAGCACGTCGTTGCCCGCCTCGATATAGGGGGTGACGAACTCCAGCACCTCATCCATATTCAGCGCCGCCGTCTTGGGCAGCACCTTGTGCTCGTGGTAGTAGTCATAGATGGCGTCGGGGTTGATGTCCACGCCGTCCAAATAGCTGTTTTCTTCCAGATTGACGTGCATCGGCAGAATCTTTACCTGATATTTTTCAATCAGTTCTGCGCTCAGGTCACAGGTACTGTCGGCACACAGAATAATCGGTTTTGCCATAGGTAAAATCGTCCTTTCCAGTTGATAATCGTATGACTTCGCCGGATAGTATAACACAAAACGACAAAATAAGCAAGCCTTCTTGATAATTCCCGGAAATTTTAGGAAATTCAACAGTTTTCTCTTGCATTTTTTCGGGGGTATGTTACAATAAAACCAATGAATAGGACAGGAGGAGATCCCCATGCCAAGAACCGTTTACCGGTTATCCAGAAACGTGAAGAGAAAACGCTGGGCCGTGGTGGGTCTGTGCCTGTCTTTGGTGTTGCTGGTGACGTTGGGCGGCCTGACGGTGTACACCGTCAAGACGGCGCACGATCAGGAGAAAATGAGTGACGGCTACCGGCAGGAGCTGAATACGCTGAACAAAGAATTGGACGCGGCCCGGAGCCGGCAATCCCAGCAGCAGCAGGAGCTGGAATCTCTGCAAAAAGAGCTGGATAACGCCACCTCTCAGATCCAACAGCACGAGAAGGAGCTGTGGGAGCAGGCGCAGGAGCTGGAGCAGAAGGACGAAACCATCAAAAGTCTGAAGACCCGCATCTCTCTCAAAGCGGCGGGCAAGCCCACCCCCACCACGACCACCCTCAACAAAAATTTGCCGTATCGGGATTATACGGATCTTAAGGGGAAGAAATTGGTGGCATTGACCTTTGACGACGGACCCGGACCCTATACCGAACGTCTGTTGGATGCGATGAAAAAGCGCGGGGTCAAGGCCACCTTTTTTGTCCTGGGTCAGCGGGTGGATAAGTACGGTGACCTGATTAAGCGGATGGAGAAAGAGGGGCACGTAGTGGGTAGTCACTCCTACGACCACCCCAACCTGACCAAGCTCTCCTACGCAAAGGTCAGGGACAATATGGAAAAGACCGCCAAGAAGATCGAAAAGCTCATCGGTCACAAACCGGAGATTATGCGGTGTCCCGGCGGCAGCTGCAACGATACCGTAAAGAAATACGCCAAAGAGGCCGGCATCCCCATCGCCTTTTGGGGGGTGGACACCCGGGATTGGGAGAGCCGCAACGTCAAAAAGATCCTGTCGGTATCCTTTGGCAAGGATGGCATTAAGGACGGCTCTATCGTGCTGATGCACGACATTTACGAAACCACGGTGGATGCGTCCATTCAGATGATGGACCGGCTGCTGAAAGAGGGCTACGTCTTCGTGACCATGCCGGAACTGCTGATGGCCCGCTATGGGAAGATCACCCCCGGTAAAGTGTATTCATAACAACCATGGATTAGTCAGACACCGTCCCAAGTTTTTGGGGCGGTGTTTTCGGAACAGGAGGGGACGGAATGACCGCCAAGAGAACCCGCGCACAGTGGTGCCTGCTGGCAGCCGGCAGTCTGCTGCTGGTTTGGGCGATGATGCCGGTGGTGGCAGACGGGGTGTTCGGCATTGGGGCTGCTCTGCCGGGGCTGGTGGCGCTGCTCCTGCTGTGGGGCGGTCTGCGCCGCCCCAACCCACAACCGCTGAAAGGATGGAAAAAGCGTATGGTCATAACCGGAATGGTGCTGGTGTGCCTCGTCACTTTGCTGGGTGGGGTGATCACCGGCCTGATGATTCACTCCGCCACCACCCACCCGGTGGACAACGCCACCGTTATCGTTTTGGGCTCCAAGATCCACGGGAATCAGCCGAGCCGGATGATGCGAGACCGCCTGAAGGTGGCGGCGGCCTATCTCCGGGAGCACCCCGGTGCCAACTGCGTGGTCACCGGCGGGTTGGGGCCGGGGGAGACCTACACCGAGGCCTACGTGATGAAAAAGTATCTGGTAGAGCAGGAGGGCATCGCCCCGGACCGCATCGCCTGTGAGGAGCGCGCCACCGACACCCACGAGAATCTGCAATTCTCGATGGAGCTCGTCCGTCAGCGGGGCTGGAGCACCCACGTGGCGGTGGCCACCCAGGTGTTCCACCAGTACCGGGCCGATCAACTGGCGCTGAAAGCCGGGGCGGACTCGGTGGGCGGTCTGGCCTGCCTGACCCCGTTCCACCTGACCCTCAATTATTGGACGCGGGAGTGTGCCGCCATCTGCCGCCTATGGGTGACGGGGTATTGACAGGCGAAACGTGCGTGTTTTCTTCCACGGTCGTAACGCCCCGGAGTGTGGGGCGGAGCATTGGGCGAACGTGGGCTTCCGTAGGATGAATCCGATTGGCTTGCCAAAAGAAGCGTAAAAGCAAAAACGACAAATATAACAACGACGCCGGGTGTTCTGCAACGAACCCCCGGCGTCGCTTTTTTGGATGAAATGGTGCGAAAATACCAGAATTTTCCGCTTTTTTGCAAAAAAATAAGCCAAGCAGAAAAAAGTGCTTGACAAACCGAAATCTTTGATATATTATCTTATACTGCCTTAATGTGAGAAGTCTACCCTTTTGCGCGATTTTAGCATAGCACATTTCGCCAAAAAAAGCAAGAAAAATTTTTCATTTTTCTGTAGAAACTCTTGCAAAATCAGGCAAATCAAGGATACATTCATCTGGTGATTCAATCCCTCTGCCCCGCCCGGAAACGGAGCAGAAATTTTACAAGACAGGAGTGATCGGGCCAAATGACGAATATCAAACCGGTAAAGCTGGGCAACAACGTCCGAATGAGCTTTGCCAAGATCAACGAAGTGCTGGATATGCCCAACCTCATTGAGGTGCAGAAGAATTCCTACCAGTGGTTCCTGGAGGAGGGTCTGCGGGAGGTCTTTGACGAGACTGCCGCTATCACCGACTACAACGGCAACCTGGTGCTGGATTTCATCGGCTACCGTCTGGAGGAGACCCCCAAATATACCGTTGAGGAGTGCAAGGAGCGGGACGTGACCTACGCCGCCCCCCTGTACGTCCGTGTCCGCCTGCTGAACAAGGAGAGCGGCGAGATCAAGGAGTCCGAGGTCTTTATGGGCGATTTCCCCATTATGACCGAGAGCGGCACCTTTGTCATCAACGGTGCGGAGCGCGTCATTGTCTCCCAGCTGGTCCGTTCCCCCGGCGTGTACTACGATATGGTGCACGACATTCACGGTGAGGAGCTGTTCTCCTCCACCGTCATTCCCAACCGCGGTGCCTGGTTGGAGTATGAGACCGATGCCAACGACGTGTTTTACGTGCGCATCGACAAGAACCGCAAGATTCCGGTGACCGTGCTGGCCCGTGTGATGGGTCTGTCCACCGACGCCGAGATCCTGGAGTTCTTTGGCGATGACGAGCGCATCAAGGCCACTCTGCTGAAGGATACCACCAAGAATAAAGAAGAGGCCCTGTTGGAGGTCTATCGCAAGCTGCGTCCGGGCGAGCCTGCGACCGTCAAGAACTCCAGCCAGCATCTGCGCGGCCTGTTCTTTGACCCCCGCCGTTACGACATCTCCCGCGTGGGTCGCTATAAATATAATAAGAAATTAGGTCTGTCCAACCGTCTGGCCGGCTGCACCCTGAGCCGTCCCATCGCCGACCCCACCACCGGTGAGCTGCTGGCGATGCCCGGCGACGTCATCTCCCGTGCTCAGGCTCAGGAGATGGAGGATGCCGGTGTCTCCGTTGCCTACGTCAACGTGGAGGAGCACGGCGAGGTCCGCGAGATCAAGATCGTGTCCACCGGTATGGTGGATATCGCCAAGTTTGTCAGCCCCACCGTATACGAGGCGGTCAAGAAGGTGATCAACGAGCGGGTCAAGTACGACGTGCTGAAGGAGATCCTGGATCAGAATCTGTCTGATGAGGACCTGATCGAGGCGCTGCTGTCCCGGGTTAAGAAGCCCATCACCTCGGTCAACAACACCTCCGACGTGGAGAATGAGATCGAGCTGGAGTATAAGACCGACGTGCTCATCCCCAACACCATCACGGTGGATGACATTCTGGCCTCCATCAACTATCTGAACTGCCTGGCTCACCACATCGGTACCACCGACGACATCGACCATCTGGGCAACCGTCGCATTCGCTCTGTGGGCGAACTGCTGCAGAACCAGTTCCGCATCGGTTTCTCCCGCATGGAGCGTGTGGTGCGTGAGCGTATGACCCTGCAGGCGCAGGATATGGACGCCATCACCCCGCAGGCGCTGATCAACATCCGCCCCGTGGTGGCGGCCATCAAGGAGTTCTTCGGCTCCAGCCCTCTGTCCCAGTTTATGGACCAGAACAACCCCCTGGCCGAGCTGACCCACAAGCGCCGTCTGTCCGCTCTGGGTCCCGGCGGTCTGTCCCGTGACCGCGCCGGTTTCGAGGTGCGTGACGTTCACTATTCTCACTACG
>SVON01000015.1 GCA_015066365.1 Oscillospiraceae bacterium
GATTTTTTGTGCCACCGGAGCCAACCGACGCACGTATTGCTGTCTGGCCCTGGTGATCTTGGTGCCGTTCACGGCTAAGGTGTAATTCCACAGCTCCAGCATCTCTTGCGCCTGGGTAGGAGTATCGCTGTACTGCACCCGGCTTTGCTTGAGAAAGGCATTCCGTTGGGCCAGGGTCTTTTGGTACTCGCTCAGGGTGGCGATATACCCGGGCTTTAATTGGCAGATGGCGGCGTCGATAAACCGGCGGCGTCCCTCCGGCCCGTCTTTGATCAGGGATAGGTGATCCGGAGAAAACACCACGCCGCAAAAGGTGCCGGCTAATTTGGCGGCAGTGGGCAACGCAACGCCGTTAAGGGTGGCTTGCCGCCGTCCCTTGATGGTGACGGTGGCCTCCTGCTCCCGATGACCGGCATAAAACTGCATAGACAGCCTTGCCTGCTCCCGGTCAAACTGCACCATTTCGGCATCCTTGGCACCCCGAAAGCTCCGCCCCCCGGTAAACAGCCAGCAAGCCTCCAATACATTGGTTTTGCCCTGGGCGTTGTCGCCGTAGAGAATATTAACATCCCCGCTCGGCTCCCACCGACCGGGATGCAGGTTACGAAACCCATCAAAGGTCAGTTCACGGACAAACAACGACGATCTCCTCGCCCATCTCCGGCACCGCGATCACTTCGCCGCCCCGGAGTTTTTTGCCCCGCATGGTGCATACTTCGCCATCCAGCGTCACACCGCCGGACTGGATCAGCACCTTGGCCATACCGCCGGTTTCTACACAGCCGGTCAGCTTCAGCAGGTCATCCAAACGAATGTATTCCCCTTCTAAGATAAAGCGTTGTTTCTCCATTATTTCAACCTCACAGGCAGAACCAGGAACAGGAACGCGTCCCCTTCCTTCGGCAGAACTTTCATAGGTTTGGCGGGGCCGTTCAGCTCGATCTTCACCTCGTCGGTCTCGCTGTTTTTCAGCGCATCCAACAGGAACCGGGAATTGAAGCCCATATCCACCTGATCGCCCTCAAGGACGGCGGAAATAGAGTCGTTGGCGCTGCCCAGGGGGGTGGTGCAGGACACGGAAATGGTGTCGTTGCGGAACGCGCACACCAGGGGGGATTTCAGACGGTCGTTGACCACCAGAGAAACGCGGTCCACCGCATCGATAAAGGTGCGGGTATTCACCGTAATGGTGGAGTCCGTCTCGGCAGAGATGATCTTCTCATAGGCGATGAATTCGCCGTCCAACAGACGGGAGATCACCGCATAGCCGTCGATCTCAAAGATGATATGCCGGCGACCCACGATCAGAGAACAGGGCTTCTCCTCATCCTTCAGCAGCTTGAGGATCTCCTGCAGCGTCTTTCCGGGCACCACAAAGGACATCTCCTCCTCCATCGCCACCTCTTCGTTGCGGATGGCCAGGCGGTAACCGTCCATACTCACCAAACGCAGGTGATTGTTGCTCAGTTCAAAGCGGGTACCGGTATAGATGGGGCGGGGATCGTTGGGGGCGGCCACCGCAAAGATGGTCTGCCGCACCATACTCTTGATCACCGGCTGAGACAGGGTGACCGAAGCGCCGTCCTCAATGCTGGGGATGTCGGGATAATCTGCCGCCGACATACCCATAATGGAAAACTCGGTCACGTCACCGCGGATGATGGTGTTGTATTTGCCATCCGAATAAATGGACAGACTCTCACTGGGCATTTTCCGCACGATGTCGCCGAACATCCGGGCCGACAGCACGATCTCACCCGGCTCCTTGACCTGAGCGGGGATGGTCGTGGTGATACCCAGCTCCATATCAAAGCCGGCCAGATACAGGGTGCTGCCCTGAGCCCGCAGGAGAATGCCCTCCAGAGCCGGCAGACTGGCCTTGGTGGAGACGGCTCGCTGTACGTTGCTGACCGCCTCTAAAAGTTCCACCTTGTTGCAAAGAATGTTCATAACAAAACCACCTTTTATCCGTTTATTTAATCCAATATAATTATCTATTTTCCAGTAGTAGTAGTAGGGGCTGTGAATTTGTGGAAAACCAGCGAAAGCCCCCGAAACAAGCGCGTTGAGCCACCCTGAAATTTACACATGCCGTTGGGTAAATTTTGGGTAAAAGTGAAAGGCTTTTTTGCACTTCCACCGGGCTGTGAAAAACCGTGAGTGGAAAGTGCAATATTTGTGGAAGAATACGCACGGTTTTAGGCAAAACAACGGTGAGAAAGGATAACCGCGCAACAGTATAATCAACATTATAATTAATCAACATTATAATAAGGTATAATAATAAAAGAGAGGGGTTTTCCGGGGATGTCACCCGGAAAACCGACGTGATTCTCTTTAATTTTCGCTGATGTTTTTGATGATGTCGTTCATCATATTTTTAAAGTTGGGATCCTTTTCCATCTGCTTCTCCACCTTTTGGATGGCGTAGACCATGGTGGTGTGATCCCGGTGTCCCAGCTCCTCGCCGATGTCCTTCATCGGTAGGTTGGTGATGGAGCGCACCGCATAGGCTGCCATCTGACGGGCCCGGCTGACCGAGGCCGACTGGTTTTTGGAGCGGATGTCGTCCGGGGTGACGTTCATGGTGCGGGCCACCTCGGTGATGATACGCTCCACCGTGATGGGGACCGGCTGGTTGTCGTTGCGGATGTCCCGGATGGCGCTCTGGGCGGCCATCAGGTTGGGCTGCTCGTTGCCCAGCAGGTATTGGGCCTTCAGCCGCTTGACCACGCCCTCCAGTTGGCGGACGTTGGATTTGAGCTGGTTGGCGATGTACATGGCCACATCGTTCTCAATGGGCAGGTCCAGCATCTTGGCTTTCCGCTTGATGATGGCCACGCGGGTCTCCAGATCCGGGGGCTGGATGTCCGCCATCAGACCCATCACAAACCGCTGCTGCAGCCGCTCCTCCAGCGTGGCGATCTCCCGGGGAGGCCGGTCACTGGTCAGAACGATCTGCTTGCCGTTGGAGTGCAGGTGATCAAAGGTATGGAAAAACTCCTCCTGGGTACTGGCCTTACCGCCGATAAACTGGATGTCGTCCACCAGCAGCACGTCCACCTGACGGTACTTGGCCCGCAATTCCGGGGTGGTGCCGTCGTGGATGGCCTCGATGACCTCGTTGGTCATGGTTTCGCTCTTGGTATACAGGATGCGGGCCCGGGGATTCTTCTTTTGGATCTCCTTGCAGATGGCGCACAGCAGGTGGGTCTTGCCCAGACCGGAGCCGCCGTAGATGAACAGCGGGTTATAGACGGTGGCCGGCTTATCCGCCACCGCCTGAGAGGCGGCATAGGCGAAGTTGTTGCCCTTGCCCACCACAAAATTGTCAAAGGAATAGTCCTCGTCTGCCAGGGCGGTGGGGAACCCGTTGCCCAGAATGGGCAGGGCGGCGGTGGCGCCGGGGTCGTCTGCCGCCGCCTCCAGCGAGAGGATGCGCAGACCCAGCGGGATGCCCAGGGTCTGTTTGAGGGCTTCCAGCAGTTTTTCGCTATACAGCTCCAGAATGGTGTTTTTCAGCCAGTCGTTTTTGACCGTCACCACCATCTCGCCGTCCTCGATGTCCCGAGGCTCCATGCACTTGATGTAGACGCTGTAAGCAATTTCGCTGATATCGGAATTGCGGATGGTTTCTAACACCCGATCCCATATCTGATTGACGGTATCCATAGTCTTGTATCTCCTTCGTTTTTGCGGTGTGTTTTTCGTAAAAACGGACGTGGTTATTGCAAAAAGGGGCTATTTTCCCACATACTAATATTGTAACATATAGGAAAAAATTTTTCAATGTTTTTTGCCCCATTTTTGCAATTTTTTTGTCTTTTTGTGCTCTCAATATTCCCTGCTTAGAAAAAACGCCGTTTTGGGGGCATTTATGGGGTGAAAATGGGGTGCTAGAGAGGGAGTTGGTATAAGCCACTCTTGACAACGTGAAAAAGGAGCCGGGAGAAAGGAGAAAGAAACCCTCCTCCTCGGCGAATTTGCCGGGGCCGGTTTTTTCGTTTTGCGGCGGTGCGGAGGATACGGTTTTATCCCTTCCCTACGAACCCACAAAACCGTTTTCAGAGCGGGCCGATTTGCCCTGGATGGGCCCAACTCTCCTGGCTCACTCCCTCCTATCACCCCACACCACCCTTCGCGCGCCCAAGAACTTCCCCATCTTCCACGAGGTTTTCCACAATATCTTGTGGTGGATGGAAACATTATCCACAAGGGTGCAAAAATATCTCGGAAAATTCCGGTTTTGATGCAAAATAGCCTTGACTTTTCGGGACAGGTTCTATATAATATCACATTGTTAGGTTGTGGACGTGTGTATTCACGGTCCGCAACACCACTCAAAAATCGAAAGGGGGAGCAAAGAATGTTCCGTACTTATCAGCCCAAGAAGCGTCATCGCAAGATGGAGCACGGTTTCCGCAAGAGAATGGCTACCGCCAACGGCCGTAAGGTTCTGGCTCGCAGAAGAGCTAAGGGCCGCGCTCGCCTGACCCACTAAAAAAAAGCCACGACGGCGACGCCGGCCCGTGGCCTTTTTTATTATTACAGAAACCGGATAGGCTCCCACAAACGCCTCCCTTTAGGCAAGGGGGTCTTTCTTCTACCGGATCATTCGCTGTCGAAACGAGGGACGTATCGTGGCCACTTGGCAGACTTTATGCGAGAATAAAGACTTCCGCACCCTGTATTACCGGGGAGACTCCCGGGTGCATGCGGGGCTGGTTACCTATGTCCGCCGCAACAAGCTGGGCTATCCCCGGGTGGGCATCACCACCGGCAAAAAGGTGGGGTGCGCCGTCAAGCGCAGTCGGGCCCGCCGGATCATCCGGGAGGCTTTTCGCCCCCACTTTCCGCTGGTGGGGGGCTACGACATCGTGTTTGTGGCCCGCACCAAAACCCCCGAGATGAAGTCCACCACCCTGATCCCGGTGGTGCGCCGCCATCTGACAGAAATGGGTGTGATCCCCCGTGAATAAGTGGTATCTGCCCAAAACCTGGCTCATCGGCCTGGTGCGGTTCTATCAGCGGTATCTCTCCCCCCGCAAGGCGTCCTGCTGCCGCTTCTCCCCCACCTGCTCCGTCTATGCGGTGGAGGCGCTGCAGAAGCACGGTGCCTTTTTCGGCTCCGGCCTGGCGCTGTGGCGGGTCTGCCGGTGCAACCCCCTGTGTAAGGGGGGCTACGACCCGGTGCCGGACAAGCTGTTCCGCCGCCAAAAGCGGGACGTATAACTACGCACATATCTGTCGGCGACACCTCTTCTACCTCCCACCGTCGGCAGAAAAAATAAATTAGGAGGTTTTTCCATGTTCGAATTGTTTGCTCCCTATTTGGGACAGCTGATGCAGTGGATCTACGAGCTGGTGTCCAACTATTTCCTGGCGCTGGTGCTGTTCACTGTGTTGGTGCGTCTGGTGCTGTTCCCCCTCTCGATCAGCAACCAGAAGAATCAGATGGAGCGGGCCCGTCTGGCCCCCCGGCTGGAGCGTATCCAGAAGAAGTACGGTCAGGACCGTCAGAAGATGATGCAAAAGCAGCAGGAGCTGTACGAAAAAGAGGGGGTCAAGATGGCCGGTGGTTGTCTGCCCATGATTTTTCAGATGCTGGTGCTGTTCTCGGTCATCGGTGTTATCTATAAGCCGCTGACCTACATCCAGGACGTGCCGGAGCAGGATATTGCGGCCTGCATCGAGGTGGTGAAGGCCAACGCCGCCAACGAAACCGAAAAGGCGGAGTATGAAAACACTCTGGGTCAGGACCACCTGTACCGGGAGCTGAATCTGTTTAAGGTGATGGAGAAAAAGCCGGAGCTCAAACAGCAGATGATCGATAAGATCGCTGACCGCGGCATCCAGGCAGACAAGACCGCCAAGGACGACCCCAAGAAGAAAGAGGGCTACGTGGCGCTGGCCACCCAGTCGGTCAATACCATCGTGGAGACCGGCGAGGAGTTCTCCATCTTCGGCATTTCTCTGCTGGAGGAGCCTGCCAAGGACGGTCTGATCCCCAACTGGCTGTGGATCATCGCCTTTGCCTCGGGTATCTCCGCCTTCCTGTCCGGTAAGCTGTCTATGAAGTACAGCCAGGCCGCTATGTCGGCCGAGCAGCAGGCCGCCGGCGGCTGCTCCACCGGTATGATGACCTGGATGATGCCCATTATGTCCCTGATCTTCTCCTTCACCGTGCCCGCCGGTGTGGCGGTGTACTGGGTGTTCTCCAACCTGCTGGCTATGGTCCAGACGGTGGTGCTGAACAAGATGTATTCCCCCGCCAAGGCCCGTGCTCAGGCGGAGCTGGAGTATGCGGAGCGCCGCCGCCGTAAGAAAGAGGAGAAGGAGCGTCTGCGCCAGATCCATCTGGAAGAGCAGGCCGCCTGGCAGAAGGAAGAGAACGAGAAGCGCGCCAAGGCCAAGGGCGACATCACCAAGAAAAAGAAGGCAACCACCACCGCCACCCCTGCGCCGTTGCCGGATAAGATCATCGGAGAGATCGTCGAGCTGGACGAGATCGACAACGCAGAGGAGGATAAACAAGATGAGTAAGGAATTAATCAAAGAGGCCGCTTCCGTCGAAGAGGCCAAGGCGCAGATCTGCGCCGAGCTGGGTATGGCCGAGGAGGCCGTTACCTTTACCGTGCTGCAGGAGCCGGAGAAGAAGGTGCTGGGTCTGTTTGGCGGCACCACCGCCATCGTCAAGGGCGAGGTCAAGGGCGGCTCCGCCGCCGAGGCCGCCGCTGCCTATCTGCGCAGCGTGCTGGACGCCATGGGGGTTACCGACTACACCATGGACGTGACCGAGCAGGATAACCACTGCACCATCACCCTGGATGGGGAAAATCTGGGCTTTATCATCGGTCGCCGGGGCGAGACCCTGGACGCCCTGCAGTACCTGACCGGTCTGGTGGGCAACCGGGCCGACAACGCCTATTACCGGGTCACCCTGGACATCGGCAACTACCGGGAGAAGCGGGAGCAGGCTCTGGTGGCTCTGGCCCGCCGTCTGGGCGGTCAGACGGCCCGTACCGGTCGCCGCAACTCTCTGGAGCCTATGAACCCCTATGAGCGCCGCATCATCCACACCACCGTGCAGGAGATGGAGGGCGTGATCTCCTGGTCTGTGGGCTCCGACCCCAACCGTCACGTGGTCATCGGCCCCTCCGACGACAACCCCAACAAGGATAAGGGGGAGCGCCGTTCTCGCGGTGGCCGTGGCGGCAACCGCGGCGAGGGCCGCAACCGTGGTGAGCGCCGTGAGCGCCGCGGCGGGGACTATCAGGTGACCGCTCCGGAGCGTCCGGTGCGTGAGTTCCAGTCCCGCAGCTTTTCTCTGCCGGTGGCGGACGACGTCGCCCCCACCCGCACCAATTCTGAGAAAGAGGACAGCATGTCCCTCTACGGTAAGATCGAGTTCTAATGGAGCAGTAAAACACCCCTGAGGTTCATCCTCAGGGGTGTTTTTTTATGTGACGCACCAACCTTGGCTTGCCTCCCCTTGTCAGGGGAGGTGTCGAGCGGATGCGCGACGGAGAGGTAGTTACGGAGCAACGGGGGCATCGCCCCTACACTCTCCACTGCCGTTGGATAGAGCGAAGGCTCCCTCTTCGAGGGAGCTGGATTTTCGCTGTAGGCGAAAAGACTGAGGGAGTAAAAATGGCAGGTTTTTTGCTTAGCTTAACTCCCTCCGTCTTTTTTGCGGCTTGCGCCACAAAAAAGCCACCTCCCTCGGAGAGGGAGGCTTTTCGGGCGGACGACGTCGCCCGCCCCTACACCCCCTCACCAACCACGATAAAACCTTCCTAACCATTGTCCGTATTATCGCCCACTGCGTTTGGTAGAATAAAGACACGGAAAGGGGAAAACCCCACCGAAATCAACCAACAAGGAGGGCTACCTATGAATTTTGCCGCGATTAGTGCCAGTGAGAAGTTTTGGGAAGTGATGGGGGTCATCCTGACCCTGGAGGGCGAAGAACGGGAACAAGCCCTGCGCCGCCTGCAAATTCCCGCCAGTCCGATGTGCAGCAGCCACGGTTGATCCTGCCTGCAAGTGCCTGCCAATCCGAGTGCCGCCGACGGGGGAGCGTCTTTGTCATCTTCGCGCCCCCAGGCGTGATCTCGGGCTTGCAGGGTTTTCCGCAGACCCGGTACGCCCGTACCGGGTCTGCCTTTTTTCGCATAGCTTTCCGCGTTCTCTTGCCTCTTCCTTTGGGAGAGGGAGCCTCCCTCCGATGACGGAGGGAGAGAGGATCGGAGCAGAGTTGAAAGTTTCGGTATCGCTCCCTCACCCCCGTCAAAACCACCAAATTGCACCCCGAAAAAGGGGGCAAATATCTCCTCTTTCACCATCGTTTTTGGGCGATTTTTGCGCCGACACAAGATGTTGTGTTCTCCCCCCAAAAAACCCACAAACCCTTGGTATGACTGGGGTTACGGGGCTTTTGTAAAAATGAAATGAAAAACGAGAAACAGAGCAAAACGGCGTAAAAACGAGAGAAAACGAGAGATTGAGGGCTGTAAATTAAAAATTCCGGGATTTGGGGGTTGACAGCCGTAAATGACTATGGTATTATAAGTCGCGTTCGTGAAAACGACGGCGGATTTTTAACCCAAACCCGCCGACATGGGATCGCTTGCGGATCCCCACACAAATTATAGGAGGAAACAACTATGACTTTTATGGCTAAAGCCGGTCAGGTCGAGCGTAAGTGGTACGTCATCGACGCCGCCGGTAAACCCCTGGGTCGTGTGGCTGCCGAGGCTGCTGTTCTGCTGCGCGGTAAGCACAAGCCCACCTTCACCCCCCACGTTGACTGCGGTGACAATGTCATCATCATCAACTGCGCCGAGGCCGTTCTGACCGGCAAGAAGCTGGAGCAGAAGAAGTGGCAGCGCCACACCGGCTGGATCGGTAACCTGAAGACCACCAAGTACGGCACCCTGATGGCCCAGCGCCCCACCAAGGCCATGGAGCTGGCTGTTGGCGGCATGATCCCCAACACCCACATTGGCCGCGCGGCTGAGACCCGCCTGCACTGCTACGCCGGTGCGGAGCATCCTCACGCCAGCCAGAAGCCCGAAGTGTTCGAGCTGTAATAAAAGGAGGATACGACAATGGATTACAATACCAGACCCTTTTTCTACGGCACCGGTCGCCGTAAATCCTCTGTGGCTCGCGTCCGTCTGTACCAGGGCACCGGCAAGGTGACCATCAATGGTCGTGACATCGACGATTATTTCGGCCTGGAGACCCTGAAGCTGATCGTGCGTCAGCCCCTGAACCTGACCGAGACCACCGAGAAGTTTGACATCGAGTGCCGCGTTACCGGCGGCGGTGTGACCGGCCAGGCCGGCGCCATCCGTCACGGCATCGCCCGTGCTCTGCTGCAGTACGACAGCGAGAACCTGCGTTCTTCCCTGAAGAAGGCCGGTTTCCTGACCCGCGATCCTCGTATGAAGGAGCGTAAGAAGTACGGCCTGAAGGCCGCTCGTCGCGCTCCCCAGTTCAGCAAGCGCTGATCTTACGAAGAGCGTACAACCTTATTGGTTATGCAAAAACACCCACACCGTTTTGGTGTGGGTGTTTTTTGCGATTATGTTACAATAGGAAAAAGCCTCCCCTTGTCAGGGGAGGTGGCATTTGCGAAGCAAATGATGGAGGGGGAGTTAACATTATCTCTCCCTCAGTCTCGCCGAAAACGGCTCGACAGCTCCCCCGGAGAGGGAGCCTTGACCGACCTCAGCTTATACGCAAAAGACCACACCCAACCGGGTGTGGTCTTTTTGTTAGCTCACCTTATTTCCACATTTAGGACAAAAGACGGTGTCTGCGGTCAACCCGCTGCCGCACTTGGAGCAATAGCGGGATGCTTTTTGTTGCGCCGCTTCTTGGAAGCCTTCGGCGTGCTTTTTAGCTCTCCATTTGAAGAAATCACCAATACGAAGAACGATTCCCCCTATAAGACAAAAAGCATATAATAAGCCGAGAATGCTAAACGTATCATGATCCACATCCGCCACAGCAACAATCGCAACCACAACAAAAGCCAGAACAAGCAATGTATTTCCAATGATTTTTTTCATAATGAATTCCTCCGTAATTGTGTAGTTTTTTACTTTCTTATGATCCGAAAAACAACTTTTTCTTTATGAAATTCTTTTATAACCTTCTTTCTTATTGTTTTCTCGGTTGAAAATAAAAAAGTGCGTCAACCGAAGTCGACGCACCGAAAAACGCAAACCCCGATTGTTGCTACACAAACTGAAACACAACGGGTATCTCTACCGTAATCGTGTCGTGGGATTTGCATTTTTGCCAATATCCAGACACGAAAACGACAGAAAAGAGCGTACTTTTCCAAAAAAAAAGACACCCAGTTGTGCATATTCAGTTTGTGTAGCATAATTAGTATAGCATAATTCGGAAAACAATGCAAGCAAAGATTTAGGCGCCACTCTGGCAAGGTTCTACCGGTATACGCAAAAGACCACCCCCAAAAATCTCCCCTTGCACAATACGGCAAAATCCACTATAATAAACGTACACTATCCCCGAAACAAGGAGGAATCCCTATGCTGTGTCCCACCTGCGGAACCGAATACGAGGGCGGCGCTTGCCCCCGCGGCTGTCAGAATTTTCTGCTCCAGGAACCCCAAAAGAAAAAGCGCAGGAGTGCGTGGCTTTTGTGGCTGTGTCTGGTGTTTGCGGGCTTTGTCCTCGGCTTTCTGGTGGGGGCCTATAACGTGGATAACCGCCAGCCCTACGAGGGGGAGACCAGCGCCGAGCGCACCTATAAATACAGTTGCCAAATCCTGGATATCCAAACCTTTACGGAAAAGGCGGACCGGCACGTAGGCACCTCCTATGTCTTCTCCGGTGAGGTCATTGAGGTGCTGGAGCCCCGGGACGGGTGGAACACCACGGTGGCTCTGCGCGTGCAGGTAACCGACGGGGACAAGGAGGGCGTTTTATTTGCTACGGTGGAGTGCCCCACCGGGGCAGAGCCCATCGTCAAGGGGAACACCATCCACCTCTACGGCACCTGCAAGGGCACGTATGAATACCAAAACGATAAGGGCGAGACGGTAAAGCTGCCCAAGATTGACGCGGTGTACTACGACCTGAAGAAATAAACAAAAACCCACCCGCACCGGTATGGTGTGGGTGGGTTTCTTTCACTTTATTTCCTGTTCCAATTCATCAAACACCGGGGCGGCAAAGAATTCCCCAAGGGAGATATCCAGCCCATCGCAGAATTTCTTAATGGTGGTGATGGAAATATCCCGCCGGGTCTCGTCCATCATACTGTAAGCGGTGGAGGGGGTTACCCCGGATAAATTCGCCAATTCGTTGACGCGCATATGGCGCTCTTGACAAAGTTCCAAAAAGCGCACGACTACGGCATCTTTTACACTCATCACGGTCTCACCTCTGTCGTTATTGTACCGATTTGTCCGCTTTTGCGTATACGCGCTTGCGTAATGACGAAAAATAGGTTATGCTATTTTCGGCGGATTATAGAAAAATAACGGAGGTAATTTGATGAAAAACGTAAAAGACAGGAACAAGGAAAGACAGCAAACCTCTTGCGCAGGGATCATGAAACGGTTTTTTATCCGGTACTGGTGGCTGTTACTTTTGGTGGCTGTGGTGAGTTTTTATCTTGGTTATGCCGTAGGGTCGCCTTGTTGCGGGTGAACGCCGTACGCCCCTCCCCCCCTCACGCATAACGCCCCATTCCCCAGCATATACATCCCTTGGGTGATGGTATGAACAGACACAGAACAAAACGGAAGTTGCGCCGGTGGGGGGCGCTGTTGGCGGCAGGGGCGGTGGTGCTGTGCCTGCCCATCAACTGGCAGGGCTTCGCCAAGGACGCCGCCTATCTGGCGTTGGGGTTACGGCAACCGGCCTCCACTGCGGCGGCGCTGGACAGCCACCTGTTTGACCGCCCTGCGGTGCAGGTGTATACGCCCCAGGCCGACCCGGGGTCGGGGGATCTGCCCAATCGGGAGGATTCCACCCGGGTAGAGCTGCCGGCGGTGACACCCATCGGGGGGAATACCCCCGCCATCACCATGATCACCCCGCCGGGCAAAAAGGACGGCGGCGGGAAGGTCGTTACCCGCAAGATGGATACCGGCAACCGAAAGAAGACCGGCATCGCCACCCTCAACCGTTCCGGCAAGACCGAGGATATCCCGGCGGCGCTGAAGGAGAAACTGCCGGTGACCTTTACCGATACCGACGACCCCCAGGTGCTGATCCTGCACACCCACACCACCGAGGGGTATATGACCTATGACGCCGGGTATTATAACCCCGGCGACCGGGACCGCACCAAGAACCACAAGAAAAACGTCTGTGCGGTGGGCGAGGCCATCCGGCTGACCCTGGAGGCCCACGGCATCACCGCTATCCACGACACCACCGTCCACGACAGCCCCCAGTATACCGGGGCGTACACCCGTTCCGCCACCACGGCGCAGAAAATTCTGGAGAAATATCCCTCCATCCAGGTGGTGCTGGACATCCACCGGGACGCGGTGATGGAGAACGGCGCGGTGGTGAAGCCCACCGCCACGGTGGAGGGCAAGCAGGCCGCCCAGATGATGCTGATCACCGGCACGGTGACCACCGACGCCCTGCCCCACCCCCACTGGCGCAAAAACCTGGCGCTGTCCACCCAGTTGCAGGCGGCGCTGGACAAGGTGAGTCCCGACCTGATGCGCCCCTTAAATACGGTGGCCAGCCGGTACAATCAGCACCTCTCCCCCGGCTGGATGCTGGTGGAGGTGGGCGCCGAGGGCAACACGGTGGCGGAGGCGGTGTATTCCGGGCAAATTCTGGCGGAAACACTGGCAAAGCTGTTGGATTGACAAACGCGGTGCTGTCGAGTAAAATAGGCTGTGTAGGGGAGGGCCTCTGTGCCCTCCCATGTTGATTTCGCTCCCCCAAGGAGGTCATCCCTATGAACCATACCATTGCGGCCATCTCCACCCCGGCCGGCTCTGCCGGTCTGGGTGTGGTGCGCCTGTCCGGACCGGACGCCCTGACCATCGCCGGACGGGTCTTCCGCCCCGCCGACCCGCATAAAACCCCGGACAAGCTCGCCGGCTACACCGCCGCCTATGGGCGGGTGTTTGACGCGGATGGGGACGTGGACGAGTGTGTGCTGCTCTGTTTTTGCGCCCCCCACAGCTATACCGGCGAGGACGTGGCGGAACTGTCCTGCCACGGTGGTCGGTATATCCTGCAAAAGGTCTTACGCGCCTGCCTGGACGCCGGGGCAACCCCCGCCGGGCCGGGCGAATTCACCCGCCGAGCCTTCTTAAACGGCAAGATGGATCTGACCCAGGCGGAGAGCGTGATGGAGCTTATCGCCGCCGACGGCAGCCTAGCGGCGCAGACGGCTCTCGCCGCCCGGGACGGCGCGGTGTTCCGCCGTCTGACGGCGGTCAAGGAGTCGCTTTTGTCGGTGGCGGCGCAATTTGGGGCGTACATCGACTATCCCGACGAGGACATCCCGGACCTATCCCCGGAAACCCTCTCCGCCACGGTGGACGAGGCCATCGGAGCGATGGAAACCCTGCTTGCCACCTTTGACGCGGGTCGGGTGCTCCGGGAGGGGGTGGACACCGCCATCGTGGGCAGCCCCAACGTGGGCAAATCCACCCTGATGAACTGTCTGTCCGGCTGTCAGCGGAGCATTGTGACCGCCATCGCCGGCACCACCCGGGACGTGGTGGAGGAGACGGTGCGCGTGGGCGAGGTCACCCTGCGGTTGGCGGATACCGCCGGCATCCGGGACACCGGCGACACGGTGGAGCGTGTGGGCGTGGACCTGGCAAAGCAGAGAATGAACCAAGCCGCCCTTGTCTTGGCGGTGTTTGACGGCTCGGTGCCGTTATCGGATGAGGATAAAACGTTGGCGGAAAGCCTCAAAGACCGCACCGCCATCGCCATTGTGAATAAGGCGGACAAGCCCCTGCAGGCGGATACCGTCTGGCTGAGCACCCGGTTTGACCGGGTGGTGACCCTATCCGCCAAAGAGGGCGAGGGGGTCGCCGCTCTCACCGCCGCGGTGGAGGAGGTCACCGGCGTAGGGCGGTTGGACGCCGCCCAACCGGTGCTCACCACCGAGCGGCAACGGCTCTGCGCCGCCACCGCGCTGAGCTGCTTGGAGGAAGCCGCCGGGGCATTGACCGCCGGGCTGACCCTGGATGCGGTGAGCGTCAGCATCGACGGCGCCATCAACGCCATCTTAGACCTAACCGGTGAGCGCGCCACCGAGGCGGTGGTGGACCAGGTGTTCGCCAATTTCTGCGTAGGCAAGTAAAAGGTTGGATAGAGCAAAGCCTCCCTTGTGCAAAGGGAGGTGGCATTTGCGCAAGCAAATGACGGAGGGATTGTTATGGACAGAAAACATAATCGAGACAACGTCCCTTTTGCACGAGAACTGCGCAAAAATATGACTAAAGAAGAACGTCATCTCTGGTATGATTTCTTAAGAACCTATCCAGTTAAGTTTACGCGACAAAAAATAATCGGTAAATACATTCTTGATTTTTATTGTGCAGAAGCACGCCTTGCAATTGAGTTAGATGGTTCACAACATTTTCAAGATGCCAAAATGTTGAAGGACAAAGAAAGAACAAACTATTTGTCGGAATATGAGATTCACATAATCCGAATTCCTAATAATGAAATAAACAAAAATTTTCGCGGCGTGTGTGAGTATATTGACGAGGCGGTAAGACAATCCCTCCGACCTCGCTGACGCGCGGCCACCTCCCTTTGCACAAGGGAGGCTTTCCCGTCCTGTGCGATACAACAAAAAAGTCCTAGGCAACGTGAGTTGCCTAGGACTTTTCCGTTATTTTTTAGTCGGGCAAAACAGCCTTATTTTGTGATCACCTTGCCGGTAATGGACTTGATCACTACCTGAAACTCCGGGTTATCGCCGGGGACTTTGCAGGAATAGAAAAAGGAATCCGCCGCCGTGCCGTCGTATTTCAGCTGCAGGGTCTTGCCCTCGATGGGGGTGTACACATCCCGGGTGGCCACCAGGTCGTAGGTGATGGTCACGCTGTCAAAGGTAACGGCCTTCTTGGCAAACACGTCCAGCAGCACGGTACACTGGCCAAAGCCGTCGCGCTCCTCTTCCGGGATGGTGGGGGCGGTCTGACCGGGCCTAGTAGCCGTTTCTGCATGCCAACGCTGTACCTTGTCCAGTTTGATATCAAAGGCCAGATAATCAAAGGCGTTTTCGGCGGTCAAAATGACCTCACCGGTGTCGGGAGCGTTTACAGGAGCCAAGGGCACCTGGCTGTCGCCACAGGCCGTCAGACCAAAGCACAGCACGAAACCCAGAACCAAAGCCAACATCTTTTTCATCATAATTCCTCCTTACTTTTAACGTGACTTTATTTTAGCATACCCACTTTGAAAAGGCAAGAAGTTTATATGGGCGGATGTGGGTATTTGCGATAGCAAATGGCAGAGAGCGTTAGAACAACATAAAAAAGGTCCTAGGCAACCAATGGTTGCCTAGGACAGTTGTTTTGTTACTGTTGACCCGTTTTTAGAAACAGAGCTTCACTGGAAAGCGGTATAACCTAAATCGGAGAGTGTTACGTTTATGCCTGCCCCTTCTAAGAGTTCTTTTGCGCACGCAAGAGTTGACAATACATCATTAACAAAAAGACTTTTCGTAATATCATAATGGGACGCCGAAATCAGTCCCGTAATATCTACATTGGACAGAGTGTCGTTCGATTTGCTAAAAATGGTTTTGTCTATATTGGCGGAGGCACTATAGTTAGAGGAGTCTGTGAAAAAATAATACCAATTCACCTTTGATAAAGATGATTCCCCGTTAAGATAAATCAAGGTGAAGGAATCAATATTCTCACGCGAATAGGTATAAACATTTTCTTCCGTAACTCCTTCAAGTTCAGTATAACTGAAAATAATGTCGTTTTTATCCGTGTTATAGGAAATGTCATATACTACATAGTCGCCACTATATGCTTTTTTATAACCCTTCAAATCGCCGTTTTCTTTCAAGTATTTTTTCAAAGTGTCAAGTTTACTTAATTCATCTTCAACTATAGTGGGGTTCTTGTTTGCATTAAGAGGAGCAGTATTTGATTTGTTAAAAAGTGCGCCATCAAGAACAATCGTGTCTAGTAAAAAAAGTAGTCCTAAAAAAGCAAAAATACAAAGGAAAACAATAAGAACAATATTCAAGGGCGATCTTTTTTTATTGATAATAGTAGCGGAAACGTTATTTTCCGGAATAGCCGTTCCACAGCTGGCACAAAACCGAGCGTTTTCCGCTACTTCCTGTCCACAGTTTTTGCAAAACATAAAGAGCTCTCCCTTTTGAAAGATAGTTCATCATTCATCGTCCAGCTTCAGCACCGCCATAAAGGCCTCCTGGGGCACCTCGACGCTGCCCAGCTGGCGCATCCGCTTCTTACCCTCTTTCTGCTTCTCCAGCAGCTTCTTCTTACGGGTGATGTCGCCGCCGTAGCACTTGGCCAGCACGTCCTTGCGCATGGCGCGCACCGTCTCGCGGGCGATGACCTTGCCGCCGATGGCGGCCTGCACCGGCACCTCAAACAACTGGCGGGGGATGTTGTCCTTCAGCTTTTCGCACATCTTGCGGGCCCGGGTATAGGCGTTGCCGGCAAACAGGATAAAGGACAGCGCGTCCACGATCTCGCCGTTGAGCAGGATGTCCAGCTTGACCAACTCGCTCTTGACGTACCCTTTCAGCTCATAGTCAAAGCTGGCGTAGCCCTTGGTGCGGGATTTCAGCGCGTCAAAGAAATCGTAGATGATCTCATTGAGCGGCAGCTCGTAGTGGATGTCCACTCGGGTGGGGTCCAGGTACTTCATATCCTTAAACACGCCCCGGCGCTCCTGACACAGCTCCATAATGTTGCCCACGTAGTCGTTGGGGGCGTAGATATGGGCGTCGGCGATGGGCTCCTCCGCCATCTTGATGGTGGTGGGGTCCGGGTAGTTGGTGGGGTTATCCACCATCACCACGGTGTCGTCCGTCAGGGTGATGCGGTAGATGACGCTGGGGGCGGTGGTGATCAGATCCAGATTATACTCCCGCTCCAGGCGCTCCTGGATGATCTCCATGTGCAGCAGACCCAAAAACCCGCACCGGAAGCCGAAGCCCAGCGCCACCGAGGTTTCCGGCTCAAAGGTGAGGGCGGCGTCGTTTAATTGCAGGCGCTCCAGCGCCTCCCGCAGGTCTTGGTAGTGGGCGCCGTCCGCCGGGAACACGCCGCAATACACCATAGGGTTGGCCTTACGGTAGCCAGGCAGGGGCGCGGCGGCGGGCTTGTTTGCCAGGGTGATGGTGTCGCCCACCTGGGCGTCCCCCACCGTCTTGATGGAGGCGGCCAGATAGCCCACCTGACCGGCGCGCAGCTCCTTAGCCGGCTCCAGCCGACCGGGGCGCATCACGCCCACCTCCACCACGTCAAAGGTGGCGCCGCTGGCCATCATCTTGACGGTGTCGCCGGCCTTGACCACGCCGTCCATCACGCGGAAATACACGATGACGCCGCGGTAACTATCGTAGTAACTGTCAAAGATCAGCGCCTGCAACGGCTTATTGTCGTCCCCCTCCGGCGGGGGCAGTTTGACAATGGCTTCCAGCACCTCCTCGATGCCGATGCCTGCCTTGGCGGAGATGTGGGGGGCTTCGGAGGCGTCAATGCCGATGATGTCCTCCACCTCGGTGGCCACCCGGTCAGGGTCGGCGGCGGGCAGGTCGATCTTGTTGATCACCGGCAATATCTCCAGGTCGTGCTCCAGCGCCAGATAGGTGTTGGCCAGGGTCTGGGCCTCCACGCCCTGACTGGCATCCACCACCAGCAGAGCCCCCTCACAGGCGGCCAGAGAACGGCTCACCTCGTAGTTAAAGTCCACGTGACCGGGGGTGTCGATGAGGTTGAGGGTGTATTCCTCGCCGTCCTTGGCCTTGTATTGCAGGGTGACGGCGTGGGCCTTGATGGTGATGCCCCGCTCCCGCTCCAGATCCATGCTGTCCAGGAGCTGTTCTTCCATATCCCGCAGAGCCACGGTGTTGGTCATCTCCAGCAGACGGTCTGCCAGGGTGGACTTGCCGTGGTCGATGTGGGCGATGATGCAGAAATTGCGTATATGCTGTTTGATGTCAGCCATAGGTTGGCACCTCTTTCAGAAAAAATGAGGAAGGAGAAAGGAGTAATGAAACCCACCTTCTTACGATAAATCAAGTCATTATACCATTTTTTCTTCCCTTTGACAAGCAAAACCATTGAAAACCCGATAAGATAATGGTAAAATGAGGGAAATAAACAGTTGAATAGGGCGTAGCCTCCCTCACCGAGGGAGGGGGCATTTGCCAATGGCAAATGCCGGAGGGAGTTGGAGTAACGTTATACGGTGCTTCGTCGACATTTTTTGCTTTCGCAAAAAAGGAGCACCAAGCGAAGGAGAAAAGAACAACTCCCCCAGTCACGGCTTACGCCGTGCCAGCCTCTCGCTGCGGCTCGGTCCACTCGCGGTTCTGACAGTCCACTGGACTGTCATTCATTGCCGCTCGTGTCGCTTCGCTACCCGCGAGAGGGGGCCTTGTTCTATTCTACAAAGGAGGATAACTTAATGGATTGGACCGAAGTATGCATTAAGGTGCCCGCCACCACCGTGGACGAGGCGGCGGCGATTGCCAATATGGTGGTGCCCTACGGCATCTACATCGAGGATTACAGCGACCTGGAGCAGGGGGCCCGGGAGATTGCCCGCATCGATCTCATTGATGAGGATCTGCTGGCGAAGGAGCGGGACACTGCCCTCATCCACCTGTACGTCTCTCCCGAGGACAACCCCGCCGAGGCGGTGGCCTTTCTGCGGGAGCGGTACACCGCCGTGGGTATCTGCCACGAGGTGGTGAGCCAACAGGTGAACGAAGAGGACTGGGCCAACAACTGGAAAAAGTATTTCAATCCCCTGCCGGTGGGCGAGAAACTTCTCATCTGCCCCTCTTGGGAGACGGCGGAGAACCCGGAGAACCGCGCCATTCTGTCCATCGACCCGGGTATGGCCTTTGGCACCGGCGGTCACGATACCACCCGGCTGGTGCTGGAGACCCTGGAGCAGCATATCACCCCCGGCTGTGATTTTCTGGACATTGGGTGCGGCAGCGGCATTCTGTCCATCGCCGCCTGCCTGCTGGGGGCGGGGTCTGCTCTGGGCATCGACATCGACGCTCTGGCGGTCAAGACCGCCATCGAGAACGGCGCGCTGAACGGTCTCGCCGCCCCTAAGTATGAAATTCGCTTGGGTGATCTGGCAAAGGATGTGTCCGGAAAATACCCGGTCATCGCCGCCAACATCGTGGCGGATGCCATCATTCTCCTCTCCCCCGCCGTGCCTAACCTGCTGGCCGAGGACGGCGTGTACATCGTGTCCGGCATCATCGACACAAGAGAGCAGGACGTGCTGTCCGCCCTGGCCGAGTGCGGTTTTACCGTGGCAGAGCGCCACGAACACGGCGGCTGGCTGTGCTTGGTGTGTAAAAAATGAAACAACAAGAATTAGAACGTCTGGCGGTGCGGGTGCTTCAGCACTTGGCCGCATTGCCGGACGGCACCGAATTGTCCACCTATGAAGCGGTAAAGCAGGTCGACGGCACCGCCGCGCAAGACCTGGAATTTGAAGATTGGTTTACGCTGAACGAACTTGTTTGGGTAAAAGCTGGTATGTTCGGGTTGAAATTGGATGATTCCAAGTACGCTGACGCGGCCGTTGGTCTATTCCATCATATCCCTTATGTGGTGACCCATAAAAAACCTTCCCCTTGAGGGAGCTTAACCCTATCCAACCTAGGAGGTGTTTTTATGCCCCGATTTTTTATTGACGATACCCCGGCTGTCGGAGCCTCTGTCACCATAGACGGTGCCGATGCCCGCCACATCGCCGGAGCCCTGCGGATGACCCCTGGCGAAAGCCTCACCCTCTGCGACGGCAAAGGGATGGATTTCGCCTGCACCATCACCGGGGTGGAGCGGGAGACGGTCACCCTGTCGGTGGATGCCGCCATCCCCACCACCGCCGAGCCGACCCTGGCGGTGACCCTGTATATGGGTCTGCCCAAGGGGGATAAGATGGAGATGATTATCCAAAAATGCGTGGAGCTGGGGGTCACCGCCATCGTGCCGGTGGCTACGTCCCGGTGCATCGTCAAGCTGGACGGCAAAGACGCCGCCAAAAAGCAGACCCGCTGGCAGAAGATCGCAAACGAGGCCGCCGGTCAGTCCGGGCGGGGCATTCTGCCGGTGGTGGAGACCCCGATTTCTTGGAAACAAGCCCTGTCCAGGTTTGAACGCGAAAACACCCTGCTCTGTTACGAGGGCGGCGGTGCCCCCATCGGGCAGTTGGTGTCCCCGGCGGATACCGCTGTCAGTCTGGTGGTGGGCCCCGAGGGGGGCTTTGACATAGCCGAGGTGGAGGCGGTGACCGCTGTGGGCGGGCGCATCGCCACCCTGGGTCCCCGCATCCTGCGGTGTGAGACCGCCCCCTTAGCCGCCCTCGCCGTGTTGATGGAAAAAAGCGGCAATATGGCGTGATTTCTATACCCCACGTATAAATTGCATAGAATTATACAAAAAACAAGGCGGCACCCCCCGGGAACGCCTTGTTTTTTCGCGTTTATAGCCCCCTTGCCACCTCCACCAGATCCACGGGGGAATAGGCCGGTTGCAGGGCGGCGTTGATGGTCAGCGCCAACAGCCGTGCCGCCCGGGAGATCATCAGGTCGACCTCGCGGGGGGTCACCATCATGGGCGGGTCGGCGGGGGCGGCGTCGTGTCCGGTCATCTCGGACACCAGCGTGGCGGCGTCCACCACCGTGGGCACCCCCAGACCGATCACCGGCACCCCCAGCACCTGCCGGTTCAGAGGGCTGCGGTTGTTGCCCACCCCGCTGCCGGGAGAGATGCCGGTGTCGCACAGCTGCACCGTGCAGCCTAAGCGGGCGGTGCTGCGGGCTGCCAATGCGTCCACCACCACCACCGCCCCGGGATGGATCTCCCGGCACACCCCCCGGGTCAGCTCGCTGCTCTCGGTGCCGGTCTGCCCCAGCACCCCCGGCGCCACCACCGCCACGGGGCGCAGGTCGGTGAGCCCCGCCGACCGGGCAAACTCGCCCCGGATGTGGCGGGTGGCCAGCACCATATCCGCCACCGCCGGTCCCAGGGCATCCGGGGTGACGGTGCGGTTGCCCAGCCCCACCACCAGCACCGTCCCCTCCGGGGGCAGCAGAGCCCCCAGCTCCTGCCCCAGCGCCTGGGCGTAGGCAGCCAGATGGTGCTCGTCGTCGGTGAGCCGGGGCAGGGCGGCGGTGATGTACCGCCCCTTGGGCTTGCCCAGCGCCTCCGCCCCCTCAGGGGTCAAAATCCGCATACGGGTGATGGTCAGATCGCCGGTTTTCACCGTTTCGGTGGTCACGTCCCGGGGGTCCGGCCCGCGCTCAGACACCGCCTCTATGGCTAAATCGGTGCGAAAATTCATATAAAACGACCTCCTTTTGGGGTTATTTTGCCCCGAAAACTGGTAAAAACCTGAAAAAATCAAGGTTTGTGAAAATTTTTGTTGCATTTTTCGAATAAAGGTGCTAATATATTCTGTGCGTGATTACTATAAATTGATAGGAGGTGCAACCATGCCCAACATTAAATCCGCTAAGAAGCGTGTCAAGGTCATCGCTGTGAAGACCGCCCGTAACAAGGCGAACCGCACCGCTCTGAAGACTGAGATCAAGAAGGCCAACGCCGCCATCGAGTCCGGTGAGAACACCGTCGAGGCCGTCCGCGCCGCTCAGAAGAAGATTGACCAGGCTGTTGCTAAGGGTCTGCTGCACAAGAACACTGCGGCCCGTAAGAAGTCTGCCCTCGCTAAGAAGGCCAACGGCTAATCAACGTCACGAAAGAAAAGGGTCTGCCCAACCGGGCAGACTCTTTTTCGTTACGGGGGTTTTTGCGGGTGCGCCGGAGCGCCTGCCCTGCAACAAAAACCCGGCAATATTCCGCAAAAACCAGTTGATTTTTCGTTTTTGATATAGTATAATTATTAGGATAACTGAAAAGAGCCGTACCCTTTGGGGCATACGGGCAGGCGGGTCCTGTGCGACGGTGCGCTGTGAACCATGTCAGGCGGGGAACCGAGCAGCATTAAGCGGTCGATGTCCGTGTGCCGCAGTCAACCCGCTTGTTCGTATGCCCGAGAGAGTACGGTTTTTCTTTTTCGTCAAGAGAAGAAAAGCGAAAGAAAGGAGATGAGCGTGTGTATCAGGCTCTATACCGCAAATGGCGTCCCCAGACCTTTTCCGACGTGAGCGGTCAGGAGACGGTGACCACCGCCCTCAAAAACGAACTAAAGACCGGTCGTCTGTCCCACGCCTATCTGTTCACCGGTTGCCGCGGCACCGGCAAGACCACCTGTGCCAAGATTTTGGCCAAGGCGGTAAACTGCCTGCATCCGGTGGACGGCGACCCCTGCAACGAGTGTGAGATCTGCCGGGGCATCAACGCCGGCTCCGTTCTGGACGTGACCGAGATCGACGCCGCCTCCAACAACGGCGTGGACTCCATCCGTGAGCTGCGGGACGAGGTGGCCTATACCCCCGTCTCCGGTCGCTACCGCGTCTACATCATCGACGAGGTGCATATGCTCTCCGCCGGTGCGTTTAACGCCCTGCTCAAGACCTTAGAGGAGCCTCCGGCCCACGTGATCTTCGTGCTGGCCACCACCGAGGTTCATAAATTGCCCGCCACCATCCTGTCCCGGTGCCAGCGGTTTGATTTTGGGCGCATCCGCCCGGAGGAGATCGCGGCCCGTATCCGCTACGTAGCGGCAGAGGAGGGGCTCACCGTCACCGACGAGGCCGCCCTGCTGTTGGCCCGGATGGCGGACGGCGCCCTGCGCGACGCCCTATCCCTGCTGGATCAGTGCGCCTCGGTGGCCAAGGAGATCGACCGGGAGACGGTGGCTTCGGTCACCGGTATGGCCGGTCAGGAGACCCTGGCCGCCCTCACCGACTGCGTGGCCCGTCAGGATGCCCCGGCGGCGTTGGTGGCGGTGGACGAGCTATATCGCTCCGCCAAGGATATGGAGCGCCTGTGCGCCGAGTGGGTGGGGTATCTGCGCAATCTGATGATCCTGCACAGTATGCCCGACCCCGGCGCGTTGGTCATCGTCTCCCCCGAGGAGCTGGCCCGGATGCGTCAGCAGGCCTCCGGCCTGGGGTTGGCCACCATCCTGCATATGATGGAGGTGCTCCAAGGAGCGCTGGACCGTCTGCGGGGCGGCGTATCCCGCCGGGTGGAGATGGAGATGGCGGTCATCCGCCTGTGCGACCCCCGTTTGGACGACTCAAAGGCGGCGCTGTTGCACCGCCTGGATAACCTGGAGGTGGCGGTCAAGGCCGGTGTGCCCACCGCCCCCACCCCGGCACAGCCGGTAGCCCCTGCCGTGACCGCCCCGGCGGCACAGCCGGAGCCTATCCCGGCCCCGGCCGGTGAGCCGGAGCCCATCCCGACCCCGGAGGCTCCGCCCCCCCTGCCGGAGGGCGAGGTGCCCTTTGCCCCCTGGGTGCAGGTGCTGGAGCACCTGAGCACCGCCAACCCGCCCCTGTGGGCGTTTTTGCAGGAGACCACCGCGTTGCAGAACGGCGAGAGCCTGATTCTGTGCATCAGCAGCCCCCTGCTCATCGAGGTGCTGAAAGAAGGCGGCAACAAGCAGTCGCTGGTGGAGGCCATTCAGACGGTGACCGGACGCACTTATTCTATGAAACTGCGCCGGTCCCAGAAGGTGCAAAAGGCGGAGATCGACCCTCTGTCCCAGCTGCTCACCGCCGGTCGTGACGCCGGCGTGGGTGTCAACGAGAATTAAGCAATCGGTTGGGGCGCGTGGATGTCCCCCATTAATCGATCATCCCACAATATTGGAGGAATTCGTATGAAAGCAAACATTCCAAAGGGCATGGGTGGCGGCCCTGGCAATATGCAGGCCATGCTGCGCCAGGCTCAGAAAATGCAGGAGGATGCCCAGCGGGTCCAGGCCGAGCTGGAGCAGACCCGGTACGACGCCTCTGCCGGCGGCGGTGCGGTCAAGGCCGCCGTGGACGGCAAGCACCATCTGGTGGAGCTGACCATCAACCCGGACGTGGTGGATCCCGAGGACGCCGAGATGCTGGCGGATCTGGTGATGGCCGCGGTCAACGAGGCGGTGCGCGCCGCCGAGAAGGATGCCGAGCAGAAGATGGGCGCCGTCACCGGCGGTATGAGCCTGCCGGGGTTGTTCTGATAAGGGGACACGGGTAATCCGAACCTGCCTCAATGTACACACTTGGCAGCAGCGTCGGGAGAATGGCGTGTCAGCGACATTCTCAAGGGGGAGGCACCACGACGAACGATACGCGTCAACGAACCGCCGCCCCGATTTCGGTGCTTTTCACCCAAATTGAGCAAAAACCCTCGAACTCTCCTCGTTTTGAGGTCGGAGATGTTAAAAAGAGCGGGTTTTTGCTCATCCAAGGCACAAAACGCAACGAATACCGTATGTATTCGTGAGTATTTTAATGAAGGAGGAGCGGAAATCCGCCTTTTAAAAACAGGGGTGGATTATTCGTGTCACCTTATGAGCTATTCCATCTTGCCGCTGCAGCGGCTGACCGAACAACTGGAGCGCCTGCCGGGCATTGGGCGGAAATCCGCCGCACGGCTGGCCTTTCATCTGCTGTATATGCCTGAGAAGGAGGCCAAAGCCTTTACCGAGGCGTTGCAGGAGGCCCGGGACAAGATCCACGAGTGCCCCATCTGTTGCAATCTGACCGACGTGACCCCCTGCCCTCTGTGTGAGGACCCCCGGCGGGACAAGACCACCCTCTGCGTGGTGGAGGATCCCCGGGACGTGCTGGCCATTGAGCGCACCCGGGAGTTTAACGGCCTGTACCACGTGCTCCACGGCACCATCTCCCCTATGGATGGTCGGGGCCCCGACCAACTGCGGGTCAAGGAGCTGTTGCATCGGCTGGAGGACGAGACGGTCACCGAGGTGATTATGGCCACCGACCCCACCGTAGAGGGGGATTACACCGCGATGTATCTGTCCCGGTTGCTCAAGCCGCTGAACATCAAGGTGACCCGGCTTGCCTACGGCATCCCGGTGGGCGGCGACCTGGAATACGCCGACGAGGTCACCCTCTCCCGGTCGCTGGAGGGCAGAAACGAGCTGTAAACAAATGGTAATGCTTGAATAGAGCAAAGCCTCCCTCTCCGAGGGAGGTGGCAAAAATCGTTGATTTTTGACGGAGGGAGTTTGACTACCCCCCAGTCAGCCTAGCGGCTGACAGCCCCCTGACAAGGGGGGGCAAGATCACCCCTTGTTAAATCACCCCAAAAGGAGGTTTTCGCAGTGGCAGAACAAAAGAAAAACGGCAACAAGACCATTGCCGAAAACCGTAAGGCGTTCCACGATTATTTTGTGGAAGAGAGTTACGAGGCGGGCATCGAGCTGTGCGGCACCGAGGTCAAGGCACTGCGTGCCGGCGGGGTCAACCTGAAGGATGCCTGGTGCGCGGTGGTGGATGGCGAGCTGTTTATCAACGGGATGCACATCAGCCCCTACGACAAGGGCAACATCTTCAACCGCGACCCCCTACGGGTGCGCAAATTGCTGATGCACAAAAGAGAGATTATGCGGCTCTTGGGCGTTACCAAGCAGGCGGGCTATTCCCTCATCCCCCTGTCCCTGTATTTTAAGGGCAGCCGGGTCAAGGTGCAGGTGGGTCTGTGCCGGGGCAAAAAGCTCTATGATAAGCGGGAGGATGCCGCCAAACGGGATATGAAACGGGAGGCTCAACGAGGGCTGAAAGAGTTTAATAACCGATAAAAAAGCAGGGCTTGATGCCCTGCTTTTTTTGTGTTCGGGAGCGGGACATCGAGGACGCCGTCCCCTACGTTCCCCACCCAACCTGAGTAGAATCCGTAGGGGCGGATGCCCACATCCGCCCCACTTCGCCGCAGGCAAATGTCCATAACTCCCCCCATTTTCCTCCTCTATCCCGAAAAACCCCAAAAAAATCCGCGAAATTGTGAAAAAATTATCAATTTTTTGAAAAAAGTCGTAAAAAGTACTGGAAATTCTTTTATATATATGGTATAGTATACTCAGTGCATTCTGCACAGGTCTATTTCGTGCGCCCAAAAACGGAAAAACCGGGGCTGGGCGTGCAATTCAACACCAAGGAGGAAAAGCCATCATGCAAAAGAAAATCAGTTCTCTCCCTTTTAACGGCACTCCGGAGCAGGAGGCCCAGCTGCTGCAGATCATTGCTGAGAACAAGCAGGATCCCAGTATGCTGATGGGCGTCATGCAGAAGGCCCAGGACATCTACGGCTATCTGCCCATCGAGGTGCAGAAGATCATTGCCGACGGGATGGGCGTTCCGCTGGAGAAGGTCTACGGCGTTGCCACCTTCTACGCTCAGTTTGCTCTGTCCCCCAAGGGCAAGTACAACATCTCCGTCTGTCTGGGTACCGCCTGCTACGTTAAGGGCGCCGGCGACATCTTCGACCGCCTGTCCGAGATCCTGGGTATCGGCGCCGACGAGTGCACCCCCGACGGCAAGTACAGCCTGACCGCCTGCCGTTGCATCGGCGCCTGCGGCCTGGCCCCCGTGCTGACCGTGAATGAGGATGTGTATGGCCGTCTGACCGTGGACGACGTGCGCGGTATTCTGGCGAAATACGCCGACTAATTCCAAAAAGTAAGGAAGAAAATCTTATGAAGATTTCGACCATTAAAGAACTGCTGGGTGCCAACGTGGTGACCGGCGAGGAGCGGTTGGGGGATCACGTGTATTCCGCCTGCGGCAGCGATATGATGAGCGACGTGCTGGCCTATGTGAAGGATCAGGCCGTCCTGCTCACCGGCCTGGTCAACACCCAGGTGGTACGCACCGCGGAGATGATGGATATGCACTGCATCGTCTTTGTCCGGTCCAAACAGCCCACCCCCGACATCATCGAGCTGGCCGAGGAGAGCGGCATCGTGCTGCTGGCCACCCCCAAGCGGATGTATGAGGCCTGCGGGATCCTGTATTCTAACGGTCTGGTGGGGAATAAAGTAAAGGAGCAACCGGTATGAGTGAAGCCTTGTCTTTTCGTTTTCACGTAGACGGGGACGATTTCACCTCAGCCGGCCAGGCTTCGGTGCAGGTGAAAAAGGACCTGCGGCGGCTGGGCGTCCCTGCGGAGATCATCCGTCGGGTGTCCATCGCTATGTACGAGGGCGAGATCAATATGGTCATCCACGCCGGCGGCGGCGAGGCCGAGGTGCGGGTGACCGAAGAGGCGATCGAGATTATCCTGAGCGATAACGGTCCCGGTATTGCCGACATTGAGAAGGCGATGCAGGCGGGTTATTCCACCGCCCCGGACACCATCCGCTCGTTGGGGTTCGGCGCCGGTATGGGTCTGCCCAATATGAAGCGCTATACCGACTATATGGACATTCAGTCCACCGTAGGGATGGGCACCACCATCACCATGAAGGTGAATCTGGCGTAAATACCTGCGGAACAACATAAGGAAGGTTCGCTATGAATACATACGAGCATTCTGTACTGCTTTCTCCGGACAAGTGCATCGGCTGCACCACCTGTGTGCGCCACTGCCCCACCGAGGCCATCCGCATCCGCGACGGACGGGCGGTCATCAACCAGGGGCGGTGCATCGACTGCGGCGAGTGCATCCGCACCTGCCCCCAAAAAGCAAAAAAAGCGGTTATGGGCAAGCTGTCCGACCTGGATGGCTACCGCTGGAAGATCGCCCTGCCGGCACCGGCGCTCTACGGCCAGTTCGAAAACCTGGACGACGTAGAATACGTGCTGGACGGTTTATTGCACATCGGGTTTGACGACGTATACGAGGTGTCCCAGGCGGCGGAGCTGCTGTCTGCCTACACCCGGGCGTATCTGAACACCGCCGGTGTCAAAAAGCCGGTCATCTCCACCGCCTGTCCGGCGGTGGCACGGCTGATCTCTCTGCGCTTCCCCTCGTTGGAGGAGAACGTGCTGCGCCTGTTGCCCCCCATTGAGCTGGCGGCCAAGCTGGCGCGGGAAAAAGCGCAGAAGGAGCATCCCGACCTGAAGCCGGAGGAGATCGGCATCTGCTTTATCTCCCCCTGCCCCGCCAAGGCCAGCTACGTCAAAAACGGCTTTGGCGACTACAAGAGCCAGGTGGACGTGGTGATCCCCATCACCGACGTATACTTTCAGCTCATCAACGCCATGGGACACAGCGAGGTGCAGGGAGACCTGTCCGCCTCCGGACGCATCGGCGTGGGCTGGGCCACCAGCGGTGGCGAGGCCTCGGCCCTGTTTAACGACAGTTATCTGGCTGCCGACGGCATCGAGAACGTCATCCGCGTGCTGGATCAGATCGAGAACGGCAACATCGCCCAGATGGAGTTTGTGGAGCTCAACGCCTGCCCCGGCGGTTGCGTGGGCGGCGTTCTGACGGTTCAGAACCCCTTTATTGCCCGGGCACGGTTGCACGTCCTGCGCCGGTATATGCCGGTCAGCCGCAACAGCCTGCCCGCCGACGAGACCTATATCCCCGCCGACTACTTCTTTGAGGAGTTGCCGGAGTACCAGCCCATCTCCCAGTTGTCCGACAGCATCGCCCAGTCGATGCGGATGATGGCGGAGATCCAGAACCTGCGCAAGAGCCTGCCCGGTGTGGACTGTGCCGCCTGCGGCGCCCCCACCTGCCGCGCCTTTGCCGAGGATGTGGTGCGGGGCAACGCCTCGATGGACGATTGCATTCTGTGCCGTGTGTTACCCAGAGAGGAGAAGCGTGATGACCGTTAAAGAATTAGCGGAAAAGTTCAATCTGACCGTTCATGCTCTACCCGACGGCGACCGGGAGATCACCGGCGTCTATATCGGTGATCTGCTCAGTTGGGTGATGGGTCGTGCCGGTGCAGACCAGGCTTGGATCACCATTATGTCCAACCGTAACATCGTGGCGGTGGCCACTCTGGCGGATACCGCCTGCATTCTGCTGGCGGAGGGGGTCGTGCCCGACGAGGGCGTGGCCAGCCTGGCCGCCGAAAAGGGTGTCAACCTGCTGACCAGTGAGCAGGGCGCTTATGAGACCGCCCTTGCCATCAGCCGGCTGCTATGAGCCGCTATGCATACGACCTGCACATTCACTCCTGTCTGTCCCCCTGCGGGGACAACGACAATACCCCGGGCAACATCGTGGGGATGGGGGTGCTGAATGGATTGCAGGTGATGGCGCTCACCGACCATAATACCTGCCGCAACTGCCCCGCCTTCTTTGAGGCGGCGAAAAAGCAGGGCATCGTCCCCATCCCGGGGATGGAGCTGACCACCGCCGAGGACATCCACATGGTGTGTCTGTTCCCGGATCTGGACTCCGCGATGGAGTTTGACCGGGTGATCGATGGGCGACGGATCAAAATCCCCAACCGCACCGATATTTTCGGCGACCAATGGGTGATGAACGGCGACGACGAGGTGATCGACGTAGAGCCGGACCTGCTCTCCAACGCCACCACCATAGCGGTGGACGAGGCACCGGGGCTGGTGGCGCAGTACGGCGGGGTGTGCTATCCCGCCCACATCGACCGGCAGGCCAACGGCATCATCGCCACCCTGGGCTTTCTGCCCCCGGAGATGCACTTTCCCACCGTGGAGCTCCACGATGGGGAAAAAGAGGCCGAATACCGGCAAAAGCACATCCCGGCAGACACCCGCGTGGTGCTGGGCTCCGATGCCCACGTGCTGTGGGATATCCGCGAGGCGGATGCCTTTCTGGAGATCCCGGATGAGCCCTATTCGTCGGCGCTGGTGCGGAAAAACCTCATCGACCTTTTGCGGAGGGGCTTATGAAAGACTTATCCCTAAACCTCCTGGACATTGCCGAAAACTCCGTTAAGGCCGGGGCTTCTCTCACCCGGTTGCACATCCTGGAAGAGGGCAACACCCTCACCTTTCGGGTGCAGGACGACGGATGCGGTATGACCGAGGAGATCTTACAAGGGGTCACCGACCCCTTCTATACCACCCGCACCACCCGCAAGGTGGGCTTAGGGTTGCCGCTGCTGCGTATGGCGGCGGAACAGACGGGTGGCTGGATGGAGGTGCAGTCCCGGCACAAGGACGCGCACCCCACCGACCACGGGACCCAGGTGACGGCGGTGTTCTACACCGACCACATCGACTGTCCCCCCGTGGGGGATCTGGTGGCGACGGTCACCACCCTGATTCAGGGGCATCCCGACACGGACTTCCACTTTTTGCACGTCATAAACGGCAACGAGGTGGAGCTGGACACCCGACAGCTGCGGGAGATACTGGGAGAGGTATCTCTGGCAGAGTTTGAGGTGCTACAATGGATATCGGGTTTTCTGTCCGACCAGTACACCGGACAGAAAGCCTGCGAATAAACAAGATATCATTAGGAAAGGAAGATATACTATGAAATCGTTAGCAGAACTCCAGGCCATCAAGGAGAAGATGCAGGGCAAGGTCGCTCTGCGCGAGGGCTCCTCGGACAAGCGCGTGGTGGTGGGTATGGCTACCTGCGGTATCGCCGCCGGTGCCCGTCCCGTCCTGAACGCCTTTGTGGAGCAGGTGAATGAGGCCGGCCTGACCGCCTCGGTCACCGTCACCCAGACCGGCTGCATCGGCATCTGTCAGTTTGAGCCTGTCGTGGAGGTCTTCGAGGCCGGCAAGGAGAAGGTCACCTATGTTAAAATGACCGCCGACAAGGTCGCCCGCATCGTTGAGGAGCATCTCAAGGGCGGCAAGCCGGTGGCCGAGTATACCATCGGTTATACCGAGCTGTAAAAAACGAGGAGGTAAACAACTATGATTCGAGCACACGTTCTGATCTGTGGCGGTACCGGCTGTACCTCCTCGGGCAGTAACAAGATCATCAACGCTTTCCACGAGAGCATCAAGACCAACGGTCTTGAGGATGAGATCAAGGTCGTGCAGACCGGATGCTTTGGTCTGTGCGCGCTGGGCCCTGTGGTCATCGTCCATCCTGACGGCACCTTCTACAGCCGTGTGGAGGAGGGCGACGTGGACGAGATCGTCCGCGAGCACCTGCTGAAGGGCCGCGTGGTGGACCGCCTGGTCTACAAGGATACCGGCAACTACGACGATCATCATTCCCATGTTGCGCTGTCCGACACCGTGTTCTACAAGACCCAGAACCGCGTGGTTCTGCGCAATTGCGGTGTCATCAACCCCGAGTCCATCGACGAGTACATCGCCATGGACGGTTATGCCGCCCTGGGTAAGGTGCTGACCGAGATGACCCCCGACCAGGTGATCCAGGAGATTCTGGATTCCGGTCTGCGCGGCCGTGGCGGCGGCGGCTTCCCCACCGGCCGTAAGTGGGCGCTGACCGCCCCCAACAAGGCCCCTCAGAAGTACGTTGTCTGTAACGCCGACGAGGGCGACCCCGGTGCGTTTATGGACCGTTCCGTGCTGGAAGGCGACCCCCACTGTCTGGTGGAGGCCATGACCATCGCCGGTTACGCCATCGGCGCCACCCAGGGTTACGTGTACGTCCGTGCCGAGTATCCCATCGCTGTGGCCCGTCTGCAGATCGCCATCGACCAGGCCCGTGAGTACGGCCTGCTGGGCAAGAACATCTTCGGCTCCGGCTTCGACTTTGACCTGCACATCCGTCTGGGCGCCGGCGCCTTCGTGTGCGGCGAGGAGACGGCTCTGATGACCTCCATCGAGGGCAACCGCGGCGAGCCCCGTCCCCGTCCCCCCTATCCGGCGGTCAAGGGTCTGTTCGGTATGCCCACCGTGGAGAACAACGTAGAGACCTTTGCCAACGTGCCCCAGATCATCCTGCGCGGCGCCGAGTGGTTCGCCTCTATGGGTACCGAGCGCTCCAAGGGCACCAAGGTCTTCGCCCTGGGCGGTAAGATCAAGAACACCGGTCTGGTGGAGATCCCCATGGGTACCACCCTGCGCGAGATCATTCACGAGATCGGCGGCGGCATCCCCAACGGCAAGCAGTTTAAGGCTGCCCAGACCGGCGGTCCCTCCGGCGGTTGTATCCCCGCCAGCCTGATCGACACCGAGGTGGACTACGACAACCTGACCGCCATCGGCTGTATGATGGGCTCCGGCGGTCTGATCGTTATGGACGAGGACACCTGTATGGTGGATATGGCCAAGTTCTTCCTGGAGTTCACCGTGGACGAGAGCTGCGGTAAGTGTACTCCCTGCCGTGTGGGCACCCAGCGCCTGCTGGAGATGCTGGATAAGATCACCAGCGGCAAGGGCACCCTGGAGGACATCGACGAGCTGGAGCGCCTGTGCTACTACATCAAGGAGAACTCCCTGTGCGGTCTGGGTCAGACGGCTCCCAACCCGGTGCTGTCCACCCTGAAGTTCTTCCGCGACGAGTACGTGGCCCACGTGGTGGACAAGAAGTGTCCCGCCGGCGTGTGTAAGGATCTGCTGACCTACGTGATCGATCCTGAGAAGTGCATCGGCTGCGGTATGTGCGCCAAGGCCTGCCCCGCTTCTGCCATCACCCGTACCGATTACATCGCCCCCGGCCACAAGCTGGCCTCCTTCTCCATCGACGCCGATAAGTGCGTCAAGTGTGGCGCTTGCGTGGGCACCTGTAAGTTTAAGGCTATCAGCAAACAGTAAGAAAGGAGTGTGGATACAATGGATATGGTTAATGTAAAGATTAACGGCGCTGAGATCAGCGTCCCCAAGGGCATCACCGTTCTGGAGGCTGCCCGCTATGCCGGTGTGGAGATCCCCACTCTGTGCTATCTGAAAGAGATCAACGAGATCGGTGCCTGCCGTATTTGTATGGTTGAGGTGTCTGAGGGCGGTCGTCCCGCCCGTCTGGTCACCGCCTGCGTGTACCCCGTGTCCGAGGGCATGGAGGTGGTCACCGCCAGCCCCCGCATCGAGCAGAGCCGCAAGACCACCCTGCAGATGATTCTGTCCACCCACGACCGCAGCTGCTTGACCTGCGTGCGTTCCACCAACTGCGAGCTGCAGAAGCTGTGCCGCGACTACGGCATCGAGGACGCCGGCAAGTTTGACGGCAAGAAGCGCGAGTTCGCGCTGGACACCTCTGCGCCCCACCTGGTTCGCGATAACAACAAGTGCATCCTGTGCCGCCGTTGTGTCGCCGCCTGTAAGCAGCAGTTGGTCTCCGTCATCGGCGCCAACGACCGTGGTATTGATACCCACATCGCCTGCGCCTTTGAGCTGGGTCTGGACGACGTTCCTTGCGTGTCCTGCGGTCAGTGCATCAACGTCTGTCCCACCGGCGCTCTGACCGAGCGCGACGACACCGCCAAGGTGTGGGCCGCTCTGGCTGACCCGGACAAGCACGTGGTGGTGCAGACTGCCCCCGCCGTCCGCGCCGCTCTGGGCGAGGAGTTCGGCCTGCCCATCGGCACCAACGTGGAGGGCAAGATGGTTGCCGCTCTGCGCCGCCTGGGCTTTGATAAGGTGTTCGACACCGACGCCGCCGCCGACGTGACCATCGTGGAGGAGGCCAACGAGCTGGTGCAGCGCATCCAGAATGGCGGCGCTCTGCCCATGATCACCTCCTGCTCTCCCGGTTGGGTCAAGTTCGCGGAGCTGTACTATCCCGAGCAGCTGCCCCACCTGTCCTCCTGCAAATCTCCCCAGCAGATGTTTGGTGGCATCCTGAAGACCTACTACGCCGAGAAGATGGGCATCGACCCCGCCAAGATCGTGTCCGTTTCCGTGATGCCCTGCACCGCCAAGAAGTTCGAGGTGGGTCGCGAGGAGATGAACGAGAACGGTCATCAGGACGTGGATATTTCCATCACCACCCGCGAGTTGGCTCGTATGATCGACCGCGCCGGCATCAAGTTTAACTTCCTGGCCGACGAGGAGTTCGACGATCCCATGGGCACCGACACCGGCGCCGCCGTCATCTTCGGCGCTACCGGCGGCGTGATGGAGGCGGCTCTGCGTACCGCCAACGACTGGCTGACCGGCACCTCCAACGAGGCCGTGGAGTTCCACGAGGTGCGTGGCACCAAGGGCCTGAAGGAGGCTACCTATACCATCAACGGTATGGAGATCAAGGTGGCTGTGGCCTCCGGCATCGCCAACGCCAACTACGTGATGGATCAGATTAAGGCCGGCACCGCTCCCTGGACCTTCGTGGAGATCATGTGCTGTCCCGGCGGCTGTGTCAACGGCGGCGGTCAGCCCATCCAGCCCGCCTCTGTGCGTAACGTGTTCGACATCAAGGCCATGCGCGCCAAGGCCCTGTACGACCAGGATGCCGGCATGACCCTGCGCAAGAGCCACGAGAGCCCCTTCGTTAAGGCTCTGTACGAGGAGTATCTGGGCGAGTACGGCAGCCACAAGGCTCACGAGATCCTGCACACCGAGTACGTGGCCCGCAACAAGTTCAAGAAGTAATATCTTCCCTTTTCCTTTCCTATACGAACACCCCCGCCTCGGCGGGGGTGTTTTTTTGTAAACAAAAGCCACGCGATAGTCGCGTGGTTGGAAAGAGCTTTAGCGATGAACAGAAAAAGCACAATCTTAAAAAGAAGTAGAGGGTAAACTATGCCTTGCCTCCCTCTGATGAGGGAGGTGGATTTTTGCGAAGCAAAAAGACGGAGGGAGAGAAAACGAAAGACTACCCCTCAGTCGGCTGTCGCCGACAGCTCCCCTGACAAGGGGAGCCTGCAAAGATTTGCAACCCGTTTACGGATCGCCGATAACCATTGCATGGCTGGCAGGCCAATAAAAAGCGCACTTGTGCGCGGCTAGTAGCATTAGGGCTATGCTGAGCAGAGCTCTAAAATGAAATACCCCCCGCTATGCGGGGGTGTTTTTTGTGCTTATATAACGCCTTTATATAATATACCTTATATATAATATACCGCTCGTTTCTTTTTCCCGCTGTTGTATTCCGCAAAGTTCCAAAACACAACATCTTGTGGTGCAAAAAAATTACCAAAAAAATAATAGAAAAACTTGTAAAAAACACTTGACCGGGCTTGCAATATGTGGTATAGTTGGTGATACCTCGGAAGGGGTTTATTTTTTGTGCGCATTTTTGCGCACGGCCCCTATTCAGCCGTTTCGGCGTGAGGGAGGTTCAAATATCCGGCTTTATAGCTATAGGAGGTACCGACATGAGAGTCAAAATTACCCTGGCTTGCACCGAGTGTAAGCAACGCAACTACAACACCATGAAGAACAAGAAGAACGATCCCGACAGACTTGAGATGAACAAGTACTGCCGCTTCTGCCGCAAGCACACCGTGCACCGCGAGACGAAGTAAGGATCGGCTGAAAGAGAGGAGAGCATTATGTTAACTTGGGGCTTTTTACTCCTGGTGGGCGGCTTGATTGCCAGCCTGGGCTTCTTCTTCAGCGAGATGAGCGACGTGTTTGCCGTCATCGGCAACGGCGGCTTCGGCCACTACGTCGAAGTGTTCTTCGACCCGGAGAAGCTGACCACCCAGAAGGTGATCTTCGTGATCGTCTCTGTGCTGGCCATCGTGGGTCTGGTGCTGTATATCATCGGCCGTATTCAGAACAAGAAGAACGGCGCTGAGAAGAATACCATCGTTCCCAGCAAGGTATCCAAGTACCTGCGGGATACCAAGGGCGAGTTTAAGAAGATCGTGTGGCCCAACTTCCCCACCGTGGTGAAGAACACCGGTGTGGTGCTGGCCATGTGCGCCGTGACCGCCCTCATCATCTGCCTGGCCGATGCCGGCCTTTCCGAGATCATCGCTCTGCTGTTGGGCGAATAAGCAAGGGGGGCACAGGACTATGGACGAGGCAAAATGGTATGTGATTGCCACCATGTCCGCCTATGAGAACAAGGTGGCCACCAACCTGGAGAAGATCGTGGAAAACCGCGGTCTGCAGGATTGGATCCATAAGGTTCACATCCCCACCGAGACCGTGGTCGAGGTGAAGGACAACCAGCGCAAAGAGGTGGAACGCAAGCTGTTCCCCGGCTATGTCTTTGTGAAGATGGTGATGACCGACGAGAGTTGGTTTGTGGTGCGCAACGTGCGCGGCTGCACCGGCTTCGTTGGCCCGAACGGCAAGCCCGTTCCCCTGACCGAAAAGGAAATTGCCAGTTTCGGCGTGGAGCGGAAGGAGATCGTTGTAGACTACGTGGTGGGCGACACCGTGATGATCGTCGACGGTCCTCTGGAGAATTTCTCCGGTCTGGTCGAGGAGATCGACACAGACAACAATATGGTCCGGATCAAGACCTCTATGTTCGGCCGCGAGCAGTCGGTGGAGTTGGAGCTGGACCAGGTGGAGCGGATGGACTAATCCGTTCCCAGTACGTTTAGAAAGTTTGGGGAATATCCCCTTACCTGTGCGCCGGACACCTTTCCGGCATGTGGGAGGGACACCGATGCTTTACCGGGCTCGGATAAGTTCCCGATTACCACGAATTTTGGAGGTGCGATAGAAAATGGCTCAGAAAATTACCGGTTACATCAAGTTGCAGATCCCGGCCGGCAAAGCAACCCCGGCCCCCCCTGTTGGCCCCGCTTTGGGTCAGCATGGTGTGAACATCATGTCCTTTACGAAGGAATTCAACGAGCGTACTAAGAACGACGCGGGTCTGATTATCCCCGTGGTCATCACTGTGTATGCCGACCGTTCCTTCACCTTTATTACCAAGACTCCCCCCGCTGCTGTGCTGCTGAAGAAGGCCGCCGGCATCGAGACCGCGTCTGGTACGCCCAACAAGACCAAGGTGGCTTCCGTCACCATGGAGCAGGTCCGTAAGATCGCCGAGACCAAGATGCCCGACCTGAACGCTGGCAGCATCGAGAGTGCTATGAGCATGATCGCTGGTACTGCCCGCAGCATGGGTATCACCGTCGTCGAATAAGTTGCGGACAAAGTGGGAGGAAAATCCTGACATTCCGCTTAACCACTACGCTGCTTTTTTTGGCAGCATCCAAATGGAGGAATTAACCAATGAAACATGGTAAGAAGTATGTCGAGAGCGCCAAGCTGGTTGACAGCTCCGCTCTGTATGACGTTGCCGAGGCTCTGGATCTGAGCATCAAGACCGGCAAAGCGAAGTTTGATGAGACCGTCGAGGTTCACGTCCGTCTGGGCGTGGATGGCCGTCACGCCGACCAGCAGGTCCGTGGCGCCGTGGTGCTGCCCAACGGCACCGGTAAGACGGTTCGTGCCCTGGTTTTTGCTAAGGGCGATAAGGTCCAGGCTGCTCTGGATGCCGGTGCGGATTACGCCGGTGCCGAGGAGCTGGTCGCCAAGATTCAGGGCGGCTGGATGGACTTTGACGTGGTCATCGCCAGCCCCGATATGATGGGCGTCGTTGGCCGCTTGGGTAAGGTGCTGGGTCCCCGTGGCCTGATGCCCAACCCCAAGGCCGGTACCGTTACCCCCGACGTGGCCAAGGCTGTGACCGAGGCTAAGGCCGGTAAGATCGAGTACCGTCTGGACAAGACCAACATCATTCACTGCCCCATCGGCAAGGTGTCCTTCGGCACCGAGAAGCTGCAGGAGAACTTTGACGCTCTGCTGAGCGCCATCGTCCGCGCTAAGCCCGCCGCCGCTAAGGGTCAGTACATCAAGTCCTGCACCGTGGCCTCCACCATGGGCCCCGGCGTCAAGATCAACCCCGCTAAGCTGGGTGGTTGATGCGAGATGCTTGGCATCTCTGTCAAATAACGTCCACCGGACGTTGTTTGCGCCTGTGCTTTTAACGGCAAGAGATTGTCGTTGAGAGATATAAACTTGGGGTCAAACCCCGGTTGCTGTTCTACCACAGACAGCAGGTGCACAAAGGTGCATAAACGGTTCGCCGTGCCTGCCGAGGAGAGCTTCACACAAAGAACTTTGGTTCTGTATGTGCGTTTTCACCTCTCCTGTGGTCACCATAGGAGAGGTTTTCTTTTGGGATGAATGGCAATCATCCTATCATTCGGAGGTGAAACAAAACAATGGCAAGCGAAAAGGTTCTGCAAGAGAAACAGGCATACGTTGCCGCTCTGACCGAGAAGCTGAACGGCGCCACCACCGGCGTGATCGTGAGCTACAGTGGTATCACTGTGGAGGACGACACCAAGCTGCGCCGCGAGCTGCGTGAGGCCGGTGTCGAGTACACCGTCGTCAAGAACACCATGCTGCGCCGTGCCGCCGAGGCCGCCAATCTGAACGGTCTGGACGACGTGCTGAAGGGTTCTACCGCTCTGGCTATCTGCGACGACTACACCGCCGCCGCCAAGATCCTGTGCAAGTATGCTGATGACAGCAAGACGTTCGAGGTGAAGGCCGGCTTTATGGACGGTGAGGTTATCGACGCCGCCAAGGTCAACGAGCTGGCTAAGCTGCCCTCTAAGGAGGGTCTGCTGTCCATGCTGCTCAGCGTGCTGAATGGCCCGATCCGTGGCCTGGCTGTGGCGCTCAACGCCGTCGCTGAGAAGGGCGAGCAGGCTCCCGCTGAGGAGGCTGCCCCCGCCGAGGAGGCTGCCCCCGCCGAGGCTCCCGCTGAGGAGGCTCCCGCCGCTGAATAATTCATCGGCATTTCAAATCGCCTGCATCGACAGGCACCCAATTTATTAAAAAATTACGTATTGGAGGAAATGAATCATGTCTGAGAAGATTACTGCTATGATCGAAGAGATCAAGGCTCTGACCGTTCTGGAGCTGTCCGACCTGGTCAAGGCCATCGAGGAGGAGTTCGGCGTTTCTGCTGCCGCTCCCGTTGCTGTTGCCGCTGTGGCTGGCCCCGCTGCCGCTGCTGAGGAGAAGACCGAGTTCGACGTCATCCTGAACGACGCCGGCGCTGGTAAGATCGCTGTTATCAAGGTTGTCCGTGAGCTGACCGGTCTGGGCCTGAAGGAGGCCAAGGAGCTGGTTGACGGCGCTCCGAAGCCCGTCAAGACCGGCGTGTCCAAGGACGATGCCGAGGCTGCTAAGGCCAAGCTGGAAGAGGCTGGCGCTAAGGTCGAGATTAAGTAATTTAATTTCACACCGAATGAGATCGGGGGTTGCATCCGCAACCCCCGATTTTTTTATGTGTGAAAGAGGGAGAGAAAAGAAGGCCCCCTTGTGTAAAGGGGGCTGTCAGCCGATAGGCTGACTGGGGGATTGTTTACGCTCTGCGACCACCTCATCCGTCACGGCTAACGCCGCGACACCTTCCCCTCGAGGGGAAGGGGGACCGCCGAACGGCGGTGGATGAGGTGTTATAAAAACAATCCCTAACGAAAGAAGAGGAAGGCGTTAGCCTTCCTCTTCTTCGTGTAGATTCTCCAGTGCCACCCGCACCGCCTCGATCACAAAGGCGGAAAAGGTGCAATCCTTCCCCGCGATTTCCCGCTCAACCTCTTCAATAAGGTTGTTGGGAAAACGAACACATTTGTTTGTTGTTGATGGAATAGCAGGAATTTTAAATTTGCGCATATACATAACACCTCGCAACACTATTGTATATACACAACAATATGCAATATACATAACAATAGTATTGCAAAACGTTATGCTGTTTGTTATGATAAAAATTAAGAGGTGATTTTATGAAAAAACAGTTTAGGCCATCGACCTGTTATGCATCCCGGCTCCGGCAGGCGCGGCTAGCCGCCGGTATGACCCAAGCTGTGGTGGCGGAGCACATCTGCATAGATCGCACAACCTACAATAAGTATGAGGCAGGACGGGTGGAACCCTCATTGCAGACGGCCTATGAATTGGCGCGGCTGTTCCATGTTACGCTAGATGAATTATTAAAACCGGATTAACCGGGGGTTGCATCCGCAACCCCCGATTTTTTTGTGTGTGCTAATGGCGCGGGCGGTCGCAAGCGCCCGCCCCTACGAAACCGCACCGACCTTGGAGGGGATCCGTAGGGCGGGGGTTTACTCCCGCCGAAGATGGATTTTGCACGTGGGCGGTCGCAAGCGCCCGCCCCTACGATCCACGTGCTGGGCTGGAATAGAACCCGTAGGGGCGTGGACATTCGCCTATGGCGAAGTCCGTCGAGATTTCGCGGCCTTGCCGCAAAACGCGCGGCAACCTACCGCCCGCCTTTATATATTATACCTTATATGCAATGCAGGGCACCGTCCCAGCCTTTCCCACCGCCCTACATTCACCCCTCGCGCCTCACTCTTCACTCCTAACTCCTCCCTCCTAACTCCTCCCTCCCAACTCCTCCCCATATTTGTGCCCGAAAATTCCCTAAAACACTATATCTAGTGGTATAAAAATCCACCGAAAATTCATCAAAAAAAATATAAAAAAACACTTGACTTTTTCTTGACAATGCTGTAAAGTATACAATGCGCGAGTTCGGAAAGGGCCTAAATGCGCCCAAATCTGAGCTCAAGCAGACTGCACGATATGCGATGAAGCGGGAGGTTGCGGCTTTTGAAGCCGGTTTTTCCGTGGAGTATGTCCGATTTTAAACCGGGCGAAGGAATACTGAGGTGTGCAGAGAGGTTGTACGGCGTACTGCGCCTGCCCAACGGGTGGAGTAGGTCGAAAACTTGCGATTTACAGCCGCTCTATGCGCTTTAGTGACTGACACCAACCCCCGGGTTTGCCATGCAGGGCAAAACCCGGTTTTTTCACGGAGGGGTGCGAAACACCCGGCTGTGTGTATGGTTTGTGCCAGACCCGCCAAACAAAATTTACAAGGAGGC
>SVON01000016.1 GCA_015066365.1 Oscillospiraceae bacterium
CATCACCAGTGAGCCCGCCACCGCCACCTATGTCAAGAATGGCGCCACCGCCAAGGTGACCATCAAGGCTTCCGGCGATGGGCTGAAGTACACCTGGTACATCAAGAACGCCAGCGGCACCAAGTACAGTAAGTCCTCTATCACCTCTTCCACCTACTCGGTGAAGATGAGCAACTCGGTGAATGGCCGCCGCATCTATTGCGTGGTTACCGATAAGTACGGCAACAAGGTGCAGTCCAAGACCATGATCCTGAAAAAGAAATAAGCATGCCTCATCGAAAACCCCGGTCATTCGACCGGGGTTTTCTTATTTCTCCCTATTGATAATTGGCGCCTGGTCGTGTATAATGGGATTAACCGAACCAAAACGAGGTGCTGATTGTGTATATTACGAAAGAGATTGCTTATATCGGGGTCAACGACCACGCCATTGACCTGTTTGAGGGGCAGTATGCCGTGCCGAATGGTATGGCGTACAATTCCTATGTTATCCTGGACGACAAGATCGCCGTGATGGACACGGTGGATGCCCGGTTTGTCACCGAGTGGCTCGGCAAGCTGTCCGAGGTGCTGGATGGTCGCACCCCGGATTATCTCATCGTTCAGCACATGGAGCCGGATCACTCCTCCGGCATCGCCGCCTTTGCCAACGCCTATCCCGACGCCACCATCGTGGCCACCGCTAAGGCCTTTGCGATGATGGGGCAGTTTTTCGGCGACGACTACGCCGTCCGACGCATGGTGGTAGGCGAGGGGGACACCCTCTCTTTGGGCACCCACGCCCTTACCTTTGTCACCGCCCCTATGGTGCATTGGCCGGAGGTGATGGTCACCTACGACAGCACCGACAAGGTGCTGTTCTCCGCCGATGGTTTTGGTAAGTTCGGTGCGCTGGACGTAGAGGAGGATTGGGCCTGCGAAGCCCGCCGATATTATATCGGCATCGTGGGCAAATACGGCGCCCCGGTGCAGGCCCTGCTGAAAAAAGCCGCCGGGCTGGATATCGCGGTTATCTGCCCCCTGCACGGTCCGGTGCTCACCGAGAATCTGGGCGATTATATCGGGTTGTACGATACCTGGTCTGCCTATCGCCCCGAGAGTGAGGGCGTGGCCATTGCCTATACCTCGGTCTACGGCAACACCAAAAAAGCGGTAGAGGAATTGGCCGCCCTGCTGGAGCAAAAGGGGGTCAAGGTGGCGCTGAGCGACCTGGCCCGGTGCGATATGGCCGAGGCGGTGGAGGATGCCTTCCGGTACGACCGGTTGGTGCTGGCCACCACCACCTATAATGCGGATATGTTTCCCTTTATGCGCACCTTTATCGACCATCTCACCGAGCGGAACTATCAGAACCGCCGGGTGGCCTTTATTGAGAACGGCAGTTGGGCGCCGATGGCCACCAAGGTGATGCAGGGGATGCTGGAGAAGAGCAAGAACCTGACCTATTGTGCCCATTCCGTCCGCATCCTGTCCGCCCTCAATGAGGATAGCCGTGCCCAACTGGCGGCGCTGGCGGAGGAGTTGTCTGAGTAATTGGGTCAAAAACGGGTATTATACCCAAAGGAAAACCATAATTTAGCTAGAAAAGGAGGTTTGTGCGTATGAAGCAGTATGTGTGTGACGCCTGCGGCTGGGTGTATGACGAGGCCGCCGGCGCCCCCGATCTTGGTATCGCCCCCGGCACCAAGTTTGAAGATCTGCCGGAGGATTTTGCCTGTCCCCTGTGTGGCGTAGGCAAAGACCTGTTCTCTGAGGCGTAAGAGACAAGCGGCCCCGGTGGACATCACCGGGGTCGTTTTTTTAGGAGGATAAGTCATGGAGTTAGTAGCCATTACCGCCCTGGGAGTGGGCGGAGCCACCGTATTCGGTGCGCTGTTAGGATTTGTATTTAAGAAGATTTCCCATCGGTTTTCGGACATCGTTCTATCCTTTGCCGCCGGCGTGATGCTGGCGGCGGCGGTGTTGGGTCTGGTGCTTCCCTCGCTGGGGGATGCCCCCGGCTGGCCGGAGCTATGGATGACCATAGCGGGCATTTTTGCCGGCGCGGTGTGTCTGAACCTGATGGATAAACTGGTGCCCCATCTGCACCGCCTGGCGGGGGCCGAGGATGAGGCGCACCCGGACGCCAAATTAGGCAAGGTGATGTTGTTCGTGGCGGCGATTGCCATACATAACCTGCCGGAGGGCATCGCTGCCGGTGTGGGCTTTGGCTCCGCCAACCTCCCCCAAGCCTTGGTGATCGCCGGCGGTATTGCCCTGCAGAATATCCCCGAGGGTATGGTGATCATCGGGCCGATGCTGGCCGCCGGGGTCAAGCCGGGGCGCACCTTTATGATCGCCGCCGCCACCGGTCTGGTGGAGATCCTCGGCACCTTTATCGGCTATTTCGCCGGCACCGCCTCGGAGACGGTGCTGCCCTTTGCCCTGGCCTTTGCCGGCGGCACCATGCTGTACGTCATCAGCGACGAGATGATCCCCGAGACCCACGCCCACGGCTCTCAGCGTGGCGCCACCTACGCCCTGTTGGTGGGCTTCTGCCTGATGCTGGCGGTGGATATTTTGTTGTAAGGAGTGTGTGCTATGCGATTAGAGGTGGGACAAAAAGCCCCGGATTTCACCCTGCCGGATAAGGACGGCAAGCCGGTCTCTTTGTCGGATTTTGCCGGCAAAAAGGTGGTGCTGTATTTCTATCCCCGGGATAACACCCCCGGTTGCACCCGCCAGGCCTGCGCCTTCGCCTTTCACTACGCCGAGTTTGCCCGCCGGGGCATCGAGGTGATCGGCATCAGCAAGGACTCGGTGGAAAGCCATCGGAAATTTGCCGAGAAGCACGGGCTGAATTTCATTCTGCTTTCCGACCCGGAGCGGGACGCCATTGAGAAATACGGCGTCTGGCAAGAGAAAAAGATGGCCGGCAAGGTGGGGATGGGCGTGGTGCGCACCACCTACGTCATCGACGAGCAGGGCGTGATCCAGGCTGTGATGCCCAAGGTGAAACCCGACACCAACGCGGCGGAGATATTGGAAATGGTGTGAATTTAGAAACCAAAATTAACCCGGCGGTTTCGTGTGACCGCCGGGTTTTGCTGTGTGTGGCGTGAGATGAGCCACGCCACCCCCCGCCGAGGAGGGGAGTCCTCCCGGGTGGAACGACCGCAGAAACGGTAAAACCCATAAACCAAATCCAAGAATCCGGCACCTCAAGGCAAACAGAAAATATACTGTATTTAGGAGGTGCGGTATGGATAAGTTTGTCCTGATGGCACTGGCGGCAACCCTGGGGACGTGGTTTGTGACGGCTCTGGGTGCCGCCACGGTGGTCTTTTTTACGTCCCCTAACCCAAAAGGGTTAAACGTTATGCTCGGGTTTGCGGCGGGTGTTATGATCGCGGCCAGTTTTTGGTCTTTGCTGCAGCCGGCGATCGAGCGTGCAGAAACGGCATCCAAGCTGCCGCCGTACTTTGTGGCGACGGTTGGGTTTTTGCTTGGCGCTTTATTCATGTGGCTATCCGACAAGATCGTTGCTCTTGCCAGAAGAAACACAGGCATCCCACGGGGCAAGCCCAACGAACGGATGCATCGCATTGTTATGTTGATCCTCTCCATCACCCTGCACAACATACCGGAGGGATTGGCGGTAGGGGTTGCCTTTGGTGCCCTGCAAGGAAACGGTTATGGAACGGAGAGCCTGATGGGGGCCATTTCTGTGGCGGTAGGCATCGGTCTGCAGAATTTTCCGGAGGGGGCCGCGGTTTCTGTTCCGTTGAGAAGAGAAGGGTATTCCCGAAAAAAGAGCTTTCTGTTGGGCCAGGCTTCCGGCGCGGTAGAGCCGATTGCCGGCGTGATGGGTGCCCTGCTGGTGGTTTATGTGGAAGCGTTCTTGCCTTACGCCCTCTCCTTTGCCGCCGGGGCAATGATCCTGGTTGCTGTGCACGAATTGATCCCGGAATGCCAGAGCAACCAAAAGGCCTGGCCGTATTCGGCCACCATGGGCATTGTGCTCGGGTTTGCGACCATGATGCTGTTGGATGTGATGCTGGGCTGACACAAGGCCGCAGATGCCCCTCGCCAACATAAATAAAAACCACGCGATAGTCGCGTGGTTGGAAAGAGCTTTAGCGATGAACAGAAAAAGCACAATCTTAAAAAGGAGTAGAGGGTAAACTATGCCTTGCCTCCCTCTGATGAGGGAGGTGGATTTTTGCGAAGCAAAAAGACGGAGGGAGAGAAAACGAAAGACTACCCCTCAGTCGGCTGTCGCCGACAGCTCCCCTGACAAGGGGAGCCTGCAAAGATTTGCAATCCGTTTACGGGTCGCCGATCACCATTGCATGGCTGGCAGGCCAATAAAAAGCGCACTTGTGCGCGGCCAGTAGCATTAGGGCTATGCTGAGCAGAGCTCTAAAATGAAATACCCCCCGCTATGCGGGGGGGATTATTATTTGGTCGAGATGACAGGATGTTGAACTGGTTTTGCGCTGAGGTGGTGTGGGTTGATTTGAACCTGCGGCTACCGTTTGCGGTGCCCGAAATGCGTATGCTCGCTTTTGCTTCGCCGCATTTCGACCGCGGCACAAGGCTACGCCCTCCCTTTTTCCGCCACCGGCGGCGGTCGGGCTCGCCACCTCGTCCCTCACTTTGTTCGGGGTTCGGCGCCGTAGGTTCCACCCGCTAACTACAAGCAAGAGAAAGAGCACCCACAAGGTGGGTGCTCTTTTTCTTGGTCGAGATGACAGGATTTGAACCTGCGGCCTCTTCGTCCCGAACGAAGCGCGCTACCAAACTGCGCTACATCTCGTTATCCTCTCAAAGCCTACTTATTATAGTATGCTCCCGGGGGTTTGTCAATGCTTTTTTGCAGTTTTCCGAGGAAATGGGGAAGTTTCCGTTGACAAAATCCCCTCGTAAGGGGTATAATTTCAGTAATTTTTTAACAAACCCAAGGGGAGTGATCGCGGTATGAAACAAATTCCTGAATTATTCGGCAGTATGGTGTTTAACGACCAAGTGATGCAAGAGCGCCTGCCCGCCGAGATCTATCAGGCTCTGATGCGTACCGTGGAGAATGGGCGCAGCCTCAACCTGGCGGTGGCCAACGAGGTGGCTAACGCGATGAAGGAGTGGGCCATCGAAAAGGGTGCCACCCATTTCACCCATTGGTTCCAGCCTATGACCGGCATCACCGCCGAAAAGCACGACAGTTTTATTTCCCCCGTCCCCGGCGGCAAGGTGATGATGGAGTTCTCCGGTAAAGAGCTGATCAAGGGCGAGAGCGACGCCTCGTCCTTCCCCTCCGGTGGTCTGCGGGCCACCTTTGAGGCCCGGGGCTACACCGCCTGGGACGCCACCTCCTACGCCTTTATCAAGGACGGCACGCTGTGCATCCCCACCGCCTTCTGCTCCTACGGCGGCGAGGCGCTGGACAAAAAGACCCCGCTGCTCCGCTCTATGGAAGTGCTGAACAAGCAGGCGCTCCGCGTGCTGCGCCTATTCGGCAACGAGGACGTGACCCTGGTGCGCACCACCGTGGGCCCGGAGCAGGAGTATTTTCTCATTGACAAAGCCATGTACGACCGGCGTAAGGATCTGATCAACTCCGGCCGTACCCTGTTCGGTGCCCGTCCCTCCAAGGGGCAGGAGCTGGACGACCACTATTATGGCGCCATCAAGGATCGGGTCGCCGCCTATATGCGGGACCTGGACGAGGAGCTGTGGAAGTTGGGGGTGCTGTCCAAGACCGAGCACAACGAGGGCGCCCCCTCTCAGCACGAGATGGCCCCCATCTTCACCACCGCCAACATCGCCGCCGACCACAACCAGCTCACCATGGAGCTGATGAAAAAGGTGGCGGCCCGGCATAATCTGGTGTGCCTGCTGCACGAAAAACCCTTTGCCGGGGTCAACGGCAGCGGCAAGCACAACAACTGGTCGCTCCAGACCAACACCGGCGTCAACCTGTTGGAACCGGGCGATACCCCCTATGAGAACGCCCAGTTTTTGCTGTTCCTTTGCGCCGTTATCAAGGCGGTGGATGAATACGCCGATATGCTGCGGGTGTCCATCGCCTCCGCCGGCAACGATCACCGTCTGGGTGCGGCAGAAGCCCCTCCCGCGGTGGTGTCCATCTTCCTGGGGGATGAGCTGACCGCCATCCTGGAGTCGCTGGAGAGTGACCGTGCCTACGCCGCCGCCGAGACGGTGCAGATGCGGGTGGGTGTGCACACCCTGCCCAAGTTCCCCAAGGATACCACCGACCGCAACCGCACCTCTCCCTTTGCCTTCACCGGCAATAAGTTCGAGTTCCGTATGCTGGGCTCCTCTCAGCCGGTGTCCGAGCCCAACGTGGTGCTGAACACCGCCGTGGCTGCCTCTCTGGACGAGTTTGCCACCGAATTGGAGCAGGCGGAGGATTTCAACGCCGCCCTGGGGGCGCTCATCCGGCGGGTGGTCAAGGATCACAAGCGCATCATCTTTAACGGCAACGGCTACGACGACGCCTGGTTGGCGGAGGCGCAGCGCCGGGGCTTGGAGAACCTGCCCACCACCGCCGATTGCCTGCCCTGCTATGTGCGGCAGAAGAACATCGACCTGTTTAAAAAATACGGCGTGTATTCCGAGGCCGAGATGCGGTCCCGCTACGAGATCTATCTGCAGAACTACGCCAAGGTGCTGCACATCGAGGCGCATACGATGGTCAGCATGACCCGCAAGGATATCCTGCCCGCCGCCCTGCGATACGGCAAGGAGCTGGCGGAGACCATTGTGGCGAAGCGGGCCGCCCTGCCGGGGGTATCCTGTGCCACCACCGAGGAAGCGTTGCTGACCCGGGTGAACGACCTTACCGATCAACTGGCGCAGGAATTGGACGCGCTGGTGGTCAGCCTGGACGTGGCAGACCGCCCCGACTGGAACGCGCTGGGGCGTGCCGAGCATTACCGGGATGAGGTCATCCCGGCTATGGACGCTCTGCGGGACACCGCCGACGGGTTAGAGGTGCTGGTAGCCAAGGATCTATGGCCGTTGCCCTCCTACGGCGACATCCTTTTTTCCGTAAGATAAAACCGGCGTATTTTCGCTTATACAGCGTCAAAATGCTCGGAAATACACCCGGTATTTCCTCCGCTTTTTCCTTGTCTAAGCAAAAATCCGCTCGGTTTTTATACAGCGTCAAAATACTCGGAAACACACCCGGCGTTCCTGTCGCCTGCCTCATTTAAGCAAAAAGCCCCGTGCTTTTCCGAAAAAAGACGTATCTTTCGTTATCAAAAACCGCCTTGGGAGAGATCGCCCAAGGCGGTTTTTCTATTTTTTGCGGGCAGAATTTTCCGCTGTTGGCCGGGTGTGCAGGGGTCATCCTATTACATGTATAAATAGGGATTGCAAAATCCGTCGCTTTGTGCTATAATTACTATGTTTTTCTATGTCCACGATGTTGAATGCCCCAAAAGGCAAGGAGAATCAAACGGATGGAACAGGATAAAAATAAAGTTTCACAGCCGGAGAACCCCTCCTCAAACGAGCCGGAGAACCGGGGCGCAGAAGCGCCGGAGGCGGTCTCTCGCCGGGGAGGTCTCTGCCGTTTGTTCAGAAAGAACGAGCCTGAGAAGGTGACCGAACCCCGAAAACCTCTGACCCGGCGGCAACGCTGGCTGGTGGCGGCGCTGGTGGGGCTGTGCCTCGCGGTGGCCGGTCTGGCGGTGTATCTGTGGTTGTGGGGTCGTCCCCTGATCCCCCGCAATACCAGCGACGTGTATCGCTGGGTGATGGCGTGGGGTATGCTGGCGATGGCCGGCGGCCTCTCTCTGCTGGTGGGCGGTCTGACGCTGACACAGCGGCAAAAGGTGAAGAAGTGGGTGGCGATCGTGGGTGCCCTGATCCTACTGGGTGGTCTGAGTATGATCACGTGGGAGTGGTGGGGCACGCAGGTGGCCATCCCCATCGCCGAGAACGTCCATCAGGAAGAAAAGTTGGACGGAGACGAGGTGGCGGCCAACCCGGATCTGACCCCATCCCGCGACCCGCAGGGCAACCTGCCGGAGCAGGGGGTGGTCAGCGTCGCTCTGTTCGGCATCGACCAGGACAAGGGGTCGGTGGGCCGTTCGGACGCGGTGATGATCGTGTCGCTGGATCGGGCCCATAACAAAATCAAGTTAGCCTCGCTGGATCGGGACAGCCTGGTGGCCATCGACGGTCACGGCGAGGAAAAGCTGACCCACGCCTGGGCCTACGGGCAGGGCAAACTGGCGGTCAAGACCCTCAATCAGAATTTTGACCTGAATATTACCGAATACGCCTACGTGAATTTTTCGGAGTTCACCAGCGCGATCGACTATCTGGGGGGCGTTTATCTGGACATCACCCCGGAGGAGCTTGCCTATACCAACGCCTGCTGGATCGACTGGGTGGCGGAATACGGCGACTGGGAAACCCCCAAGGTGCCGGGTACCGGACGACAGCTGCTCAACGGGGCGCAGGCGCTGACCTATGCCCGCAACCGTTCCGACGGCACCGGCCAGCGCGCCTCCCGTCACCGGGAGGTGCTGTCTGCGATGATGGACAGCGTCAAGCGGCAGTTTGTGTTTCAGTGGCCCGCCACCATCGGCCGGCTGCTGAATCTGTGCCACACCACCCTGACCCCCGAGGAGATCGTGGAGCTGGGTATGTGGGCGCTGAAGGAGTCCCCCACCATCGAAACCATGATCCTGCCCACCGCCGAGTTAAAGGCGTGGGGCGGTGTGTTGGATAACGAGCGGGGCTGGGTTCGTGTGTACGACCTTAAGGCCGCCGCGGCCATCCTGCACGAGTTTTTGTACGATACCGAGGAGCCTCTCCCGCAGGAGGGGACCACCGAAGAGATAGAACCGACCGACCACGACCAACAAGCAACCACCTCCGTCACCGAATGACGGCTTGACCCATTGGAAAGGAAGCGTTTACGTTTATGGTGTGCAAAAAATGCAACAAGCGCATCCGCAAGGATACGCCGATCTGCCCCTATTGCTCCACCCCCCAGACCGAAAAAGTCAGTCTGGGTGCGATGTCTGCCTCTAAGAAGAAAAAGAAAAAAGCCATGACTTCCGGCGCCAAGGCGGCGGTGATCATCGCCTACGTGGTGTCCGTCCTGCTCATCGGCGGAGCGGCGTGGCTGTGGCTGTGGAATAGCCCGGACGCCGTTGGTACCACCTATTGGTACGAGCGGTTGATTAAGGTGGTTCTGACCGGCTCCGTTTCGTTGGGCATCACCCTGCTGATGCACACCCTGCTGTCCTACTGGAAGACCTGGCAGCAGATTCTCGCCATGGCGGTGTCTGCGCTGCTCCTGTTGGGGGGCTTCGCCGGTATCGGCGGCGTGTTCTTCTGGCGTGACGCCCTGGGCAGCGCCCTGGAGGATCTGCGCGGCAAAGGCGAAGAGCTGGACGTGAACGATCTGTCCGTCAACCCGGATCTGGGTCCCGTTACCGACGCGGATGGCGGTCTGCCCAAGACCGGTGTGATCAACATTGCCCTGTTTGGTCTGGATAACCGCAAGGATGCGGACAACGGCCGTTCCGACGCCATCATCATTCTGTCCATCGACCGGGACCACAACAAGATCAAGATGTCCTCGATTGCCCGTGACACCATGGCCAACGTCGAGGGCTGGGGCTGGAACAACAAATCCCGTGACGACGACTGGACCAAGATCACCCACGCCTTCTATCACGGCGCCAACACCAAGGGTAAGAGCGGTCCCGGCGTGGCGGTCAAGACCCTCAACGAGAATTTTGGTCTCAACATCACCAAATACGCCTACGTCAATTTCCACGAGTTTGCCAAGATCGTGGATCTGGTGGGCGGCGTGGAGATCGACGTAAAAGAGCGGGAGCTGGCCCAGCTGAACAAGCACATCCGCGGTATGATCAGCGGCAGCGGTATGAAGATCAAGGAGCTGACCCACGCCGGCAAGCAGAATTTGTCCGGCGGTCAGGCGTTGGCCTATGCCCGTCTGCGCAAGACCGACACCGACATTATGCGGGGCAACCGGCAAAAGGCGGTGATCGACGGCGTGCTGAAAAAGGCCCGGGCTATGTCGGTGCTGGATTACCCCGAGTTGATTCGGCAGGCTATGTCCATCGTCAACACCAACCTGACCGGCTCCGAGATTCTGGAGCTGGGCGAGTGGGTATTTAACAACAACCCCGAAACGGTGAACTTCTCCCTGCCGGACGACGAAGGCCGTCTGTATTCCTGGGACAGCTACCAGAGCAAAAACAGCAACGCCTTTAAGTGGTACGGCTCGGTGTATATCCTGGATCTGGATTACGCCTCTGCCTATCTGCGGGACTTCATTTACGAGACCAACGAGGTGGCCCTGTTCACCCCCCGTAAGCTCACCCTGCCGGAGATCCCGGCGCATATGCAGCGTCTCTTGAAGAAAAACGGCAACTAACCGGTTGCCACAAGAACACACAGGCCACTTCTTTACGCGATGCAGTGGGGCGGCACGCCCCTCTGCCGAGAAAGGTTTTGGGTTTATGAATAAGACGAAAAACAGACGGATCTATCCGGTTATCAAGCGAATTGCCGACGTGCTGCTCAGCCTGTTGGCGATGCTCGTGCTGTTGCCGGTGTTTTTGGCGGTTGCTATCGCGGTCAAGTGCGATGGCGGCCCGGTCTTCTATGCACAGACCCGGGTGGGCCGGGGCGGCAAGCCGTTTCGGGTATACAAGTTCCGCAGTATGAAGCCCGGTGCAGAGCGGCTGGAGGATTTCCTCACCCCCGAGGAGCTGGCGGAATACCGCAAAGAGTATAAGCTGGTAAAAGATCCCCGCGTCAGCAAGGTGGGTGGCTTTTTGCGCAAGAGCAGTCTGGACGAGCTGCCCCAGATGCTGAACATCCTCAAGGGAGATATGAGCCTGGTTGGTCCCCGCCCTCTGCTGGAGAGCGAGCTGGCGGGCAACTATACCAAACAGCAGCGGGAGCAGCTGCTGTCGGTGCGCCCCGGTCTGACCGGCTACTGGCAGGCTATGTCCCGCAACGAGTCCTCCTACCTCACCGGTGAGCGGCAGAAGCAAGAGCTGTATTACATCGGTCGGGTGAGCCTCGGTATGGACGTAAAGATTTTGTGTATGACCGTCAAACGGGTATTTTCCGGAAAGGGAGCGGTATAAGCCTTGAAGCATTACGATTATCTGATTGTGGGTGCCGGTTTGTTCGGTGCCGTCTTTGCCCGGCAGGCTATGGATGCCGGAAAAACCTGTCTGGTGGTGGAGAAAAGCGACCACATCGCCGGCAACATCTACACCGAAGAGGTGGAGGGCATCCCGGTGCACCGATACGGTGCCCACATCTTCCACACCTCCAACAAGGCGGTGTGGGATTACGTGAGCCGGTACGTGACCTTTAACCATTATATCAACACCCCCATCGCCAACTATAAGGGCGAACTATACAATATGCCCTTCAATATGCACACCTTCTATCAGATGTGGGGGGTCACCACCCCCGACGCGGCCCGGGCCAAGATCGAGGAGCAGCGCCGGGAGATCACCGGTGAGCCTAAGAACCTGGAGGAGCAGGCCATCTCGCTGGTGGGACGGGACATCTATGAGAAGCTGGTCAAGGGCTATACCGAAAAGCAGTGGGGTCGCTCCTGCACCGAGCTGCCCGCCTTTATCATCAAGCGGTTGCCGGTGCGGTACACCTTTGACAACAACTATTTCAACGACCCCTATCAGGGCATCCCGGAGGAGGGCTATACCGCGCTGGTGGAACGCCTGCTCGCGGGGGCCGAGGTGCAGCTGGGCGTGGACTATCTGGACCGCCGGGAGGAGCTGAACGCCCTGGCCGACCGGGTGGTGTATACCGGGTGCATCGACGCCTATTACGATTATTGCTACGGTCCGCTGGAGTACCGCAGTCTGCGGTTTGAGACCGAGACGCTGGACACCGACAACTATCAGGGCGTGGCGGTGGTCAACTACAACGAGCGGGAGATCCCCTATACCCGCGTCATCGAGCACAAGCACTTTGTGTTCGGTCAGCAGGAGAAGACGGTCATCACCCGTGAGTATCCCGCCACCTGGGAATTGGGCATGCGCCCCTATTACCCGGTGAATAACGAGAAGAACCAGGCTCTGTACGAGCAGTACCGCGCCCTGGCCGACCGCGAGGACCAGGTGGTGTTCGGCGGACGGCTGGGCCACTATAAGTATTACGATATGGATAAGGTGGTCGAGGCGGCCTTGGCCATGGCAGAGGAGATGCTGGGATGAAGGTAACCGTCATTGTAGCGGCGCATAAGCCCTATGCTATGCCTACTGATCCGATGTATCTGCCGTTGCAGGTGGGTGCCGAGGGTAAGGAGCCCATCGGCTTTGCAACCGACAACACCGGGGAGCATATCTCGGAGAAAAATGCCACCTTCTGCGAACTGACCGGGCTGTATTGGGCCTGGAAAAACCTGGACGCCGACTACGTGGGTCTGTGCCATTACCGCCGCCATTTCGGCGGCAAGGGCAAGGGCGAACCGCTTCAGCGGGTGCTCACCGAGGCGGAGGCGGTTCGGTTGCTGGAGGGCAAGGACGGCATCCTGCCCAAGAAACGGCAGTATTACATTGAGACCCTCTACTCCCACTACGAGCATACCTGCCACGTGGAGCCTTTGGACGTGGCGGGGGAGATCATCCGGGAGAAGTATCCCGCCTATCTGCCCGCCTTTGAGCGGCTGAAAAAGCGCACCGGCGCCCATATGTTCAATATGATGATCCTGCGCCGCGACCATCTGGACGCCTACTGCGCGTGGTTGTTCGACATTCTGTTTGAACTGGAGCGGCGGGTGGATGCCACCGACTACGACGCCTTCCACGCCCGGTTCTTCGGGCGGGTCAGCGAGCTGATGCTGGACGTGTGGCTGGAGCAGAACCCCCTGAACGTGGTGGAGGTGCCGCTGGTGAGCCCCGAAAGAACCAACTGGTTCAAAAAAGGCGGGTCCTTTTTGATGGCCAAGTTCTTTAAGAAGAAATACAAAAAGAGTTTCTGACCTTTATTAGAGAACGCGTTAAAAAATGCAGAAGAGGGAGGTACGCCCCATGGCACAAGAAACGAATAGCCCCGTTTGTCTGCAGGAGCAGGAACGGAATCGGGATTGGCTGACGGCGCTGGCTCCGCTGCTTCTGCTGGGCGTGTGTTATTTCCGTTGGTCGGTGTTGGCTCTGGTGCTGGTGGGCACCGCCGCCTATATGGCGGTGGCGGCGCTGGTGGATCGCAGGGAACTGATGTTCCGCCGGTTGGAGCCGGCGCTGGTGACCGGGCTGTTGGTCACCTTTTGCCTGCCGGCGACCGCCCCGATATGGACCACCGCCATCGGCGGTGGCGTGGCGGCGCTGCTGACCGCCGGCGTAGACTGGGCCGGAAAGCGGTGGCATTGGGCCACCGCCCCGGTGTGTCCGGCTCTGGCGGGCTACCTGCTGGTGCGGTATCTGTTTCCGGCGTCGGTGTCTGTCTACGTGTTGCCCAGCCAGTGGGCGTCGGTGGATGCGGTGGCGGGAGCCACCCCGTTGGACGCGCTGACCGACGGGGGTGCCTATGAGGCCACCGGCCGGTTGCTGACCGGTATCCACGGCGGCGCCATCGGTGAGGGCTGTGCCCTGGTGTTGCTGATGGCGGCAGGCTATCTGCTTCTGCGCCGTCGGCTGCGGTGGATCGCTCCGGTGGTGATGCTTTTGACGGTCAGCGGCCTCTCTTGGCTGGTGTGGGACGCCCCGCTGTACAGTCTGCTGTGCGGCGGCGTTCTGTTAGGGGCGCTGTTGCTGGCGGATCGGGTGTATGCCCCGGCCTCGTATCTGGGGCAGGCGGCGACAGGCCTGCTGTGCGGCGGCGTGACGGTGCTGATGCGGTACGCCACCGGCACCGACGGAACCGCGGTGGGCGTGCTGATCGCCTGCATTTTCGGGTGCTTGTGGGGGCTTGCGGTCCGGCGGTTTTGCACCCGTGCCGCGGCAAAAGAAGAGAATTTTGCAAAAACTGAAAATAAGTGTTGACAAATGCCGTATCGGTAATATATAATATAGGTCGTTCCCGCAAGGGGGCGTGACCCGGCTGTATAGCTCAGTTGGCTAGAGCATGCGGTTCATACCCGCAGTGTCAGTGGTTCGAATCCACTTACAGCCACCACCCTTCTCCCGGTCTCGTATGAGACCGGGAGGGCCTACGGCCCCTTCGTCTATCGGTTAGGACACAAGATTTTCATTCTTGCAAGAGCGGTTCGATTCCGCTAGGGGTCACCAATACGGGCACGTAGCTCAGCTGGTTAGAGCGCCTGCTTCACACGCAGGAGGTCAGGGGTTCGAGTCCCTTCGCGCCCACCAAAAAGAAAAACACCACCCATTCGGGTGGTGTTTTTCTTTTTCGTAGAAGTAGATGACCGAATCCCCGAAACGGCTTTGCCGTTTCACAAGGTTTTGCGTGGAGCACGTGGGAAGAGTACACCGTTGGCGCAAAACCAGGGTTCAGAGTCCCTTCGCGCCCACCAAAAAGAAGCACCACCCAACGGGTGGTGTTTTTCTTTTTGGCGCGCGTTGGTGGACGAGAACCTGCGCGTTTTGCGCCGGTAGGTGGATGTTAGAGAGAATCTCATTTTCTCGGTGTGCTTGTCTAGTTCCATTCATTGACAAACCGGGGTGACCGTGGTACAATAAGACCAATCTATTTCCCAAAAAATAGGAGGAATGACGATGTTTTGCTATAACTGTGGTAATCGGATTGACGACAACGCGCGGTTCTGCTTATACTGCGGTGCCGATCAGCAGATTGACGAACAGCCGGTCGCGCCGGTAGCCCCTGAGGCGCCGGAGATCCCGGACGTACCGGTAGCCCCGGTGGGGCGGCTGGAGGACATCCCCCCGGCAGCCCCGGTGGGCGAGACCGAGGTACTTTCTCCGGAGATGCTGACCGACACAGCGGAGCAGGCCGCCCCCCAAGAGGACGTGCTGGCTCAGCTGATTCAGGCCACCGAGATCCCGGTGGTGCCGGTGGAGACGGTGATTCCCGAGCCGGTGCAGGAGCCGGAACCCCCGGTTGCTCCGGTCATCCCGGAGATTCCCGAAATCCCGGACATCCCGGATCTGGGAGACGCACCCACCGTGGTGCTGAGCCCCATAGAGCCTTTTGCTCCCGTGGAGCCGGTAGCCCCCGCACAGCCGGTGGCGCCCTACGCCCCCATGGAGCCGGTAGCCCCCGCTCAGCCGGTGGCAGCCTACGCTCCCATGGAGCCGGTAGCCCCCGCACAGCCGGTGGCAGCCTACGCCCCCGTGGAGCCGGTGGCCCCCGCTCAGCCGGTGGCAGCCTACGCCCCTGTGGAGCCGGTGGCGCCCCAGGTGCCCGTGGGTCAGGTGGCGGTACAGGAGCCCCCTGCCGCGTATGCGGCGGAGCAACCCCAATCCAAGAAGAAAAAGAAATGGCCCATCGTGGTGGCGGTGCTGGTGCCGTTGCTGCTGGTTTTGGGCACCGCCGGCGCCTACGTGGGACACTATTTCTCTCAGGGCTACTGGGCCTTTATTGAGGATCCGGCGGAGCTGGCGGCGGAGGATCTGGTGAAGACCGCGATGGCGGGTGATTTCTCCGGCATCCGTAATCTGGCCCCCACCGAGTATTGGAACGCCCGGGCCGACATCGGTCAGCAGATCGCTTCGATGGGGCAGACGTGGCAGACCGAGGTGCTGCCCGCCCTGCTGCAGAAGCGGTTCCAGACCGAGGGCGGTATGGTGGCCAAATCCTTCCAGCCCTCTCAGGTGCCGGAGATCCGCGTCAACCGCGATTTGACCGCAGAGGAGCTGACCCTGGTGCAGACCACCCTGAGCAGCTTCTATCAGATCCCCTCCTCCCGCATTGAGAAGACGAAGTGCCTGGAGGTGGATCTCTCCATCTCGGTCAAATACCAGGATGGTCTCAAGCAGGAGATGAAGCAGGAGGAGATCCTCTACGCCATCAAGATGGATGGAAACTGGTATCTGCTGAGTGAGGACGGCCACTTTGCGGTGGAGCAAATGGTGAGCCACCTCAGCCTGCGCGGGCTCGGCCAAACCCAATAACACCCAGGCGGCACTAAGGACAGACCTTGGTGCCGCCTTTTTTATGCACAAATTCATTTGACAGAACCGAAAAAGTCCTTTATAATGACTATGTATACGACTTTGTAACGAGAGGAGTGGCTTTTGTGAAAAGAACCCTATCCTTACTGCTTAGCCTGTGCCTGCTGTGGGGGATTGGTGCCCTGCCGGTGGCGGCAGAGGAGCCGGCGGTGCTCACCACCGATGCCTTTGCGCCGGAGGTGCTGCACAGCGTCACCGACAGCAACTACACCGGTTGGGGCTTGGGCTTTTGCTTTACGCTGGGGGCCCGCGTCACCGACAGCTACGAATACAAGAACGCCATCATCGTGGCGGCTTCCTCTCTGACCTACGGCGGCGAGACCTGCCCCATCACCCGGATGGGCGCTATCGTCACCCACCTGCCCGGCATCGGCACCGACGACAGCCGGATGGTGCGGGACACCGCCAATGCCCGCCAGGTGCGGGACGTCAAGGTGAGCAAGGCCTATGAGGTCGGGAGCGACTTTTGTAGCTTTGCGGTGCGGGTGATCAACATCCCTTACGAGCGGGAGAACGACCTAATCTACGCCCGTCCCTACGTCGAGATCCAGTACCAGGGCGAGACCGTGACCCTTTATGGTGCCACCGACCGCGCCTGCTATGCCGACAAGATGCTGGAGTATTCCCTCGACCTGCCCTTCTACGGCACCGACATCGACCCGGACAAGCCGGGACGCCTGCTGGTGGGCGAGACGTCGGTCATCGACCACATCCTGTATCTGGAGGTGCAGGACGAGCTGGACGAGTGGATCACCATGTTTAACCCCGAACAGCCGGACGTGGTGTACTACGCCTGCTACGACGCCGATGGCAACGAGCTGATCCTGCCGGACGAGGATTATGGGTATTTCTTCATCCGGGATATGGGCCCCACCAAAGCCACCGAGACCATCGCCATCCCCCTGCCGGAGGGCACCGCTCAGGTGCAGATCATCGGGGCGGACATCGTCTATTGGACCGACTGGGAATAAAAGAATGCCAACCGATGCTGTGTGACACAGCATCGGTTTTTCTTTTCCACCATTCTCTAATTGACAGAAAGCGGTTTCTTTGTTATAATAAAATGGTATAAAATAGAGCAACTGTTCTCTGTAACCATTGTTGCAGAGCATGAAAGGAGATAACCGCGTATGAAAAAACTGCTTGTATGGTTGTGCTGCGTGGTGATGCTGCTGTCGGTGACCGCCTGTGGCGGTGAAGAGAAGACGGAGGTCGACGCCCCCGCCACCTCCACCACCGATACCGATTCTACCGAGGGCACCGTCCCGTCGGGGGAGTCTACCACCACGCCCACTGATACCGGGGATAAGACCTCCGGCACCAAAAAGCCCACCGGCACTACGACCCAGGGCAACAACGAGGTAGACTGGAACAACGTGTTTGGGAATGACACCACCCAGAATCCGACCGGCTCCACCTCCGGCACCAAAAAGCCTACCAGCACCAAGCCCTCTAGCACCACCAAGCCCTCTAGCACCGAAAAGCCCACCACCACCACGACCCTGAAGCCTACCACCATCGATCAGGTTTCTCTGCCGGCGGCGGGCACCGACCTGGACCCCGGCAAGCCGGGCCGCATCAAGCTGGATAAGATCGCGCTGAAGGCGGGTGTGGTCACCTTTACCATCCGCAACTGCACCGATACGATGAAGCAGAAATGGATCACCCAGGAGACCGACTATATCACCTATGCCTGCTACGATAAGAACGGCAAAAAACTGACCTCCAAGGACGAGGTGTTTGGGTATCTGTACATCGGCTGTCTTGAGGTGGGCGAGGAGGTCACGCTTAAGGTGACCTTGCCTAAGGGCACCACCCGCGTTGAGATCACCGGGAGCAAGATCCATTACTGGACCCCCTGGACAAAATAAACCTGTGCACAATACCCCTATAAAAGAGAGGAGTTTTTATTATGAAAAAAGTAATGTCCCTGATTCTGTCCCTGCTGATGCTGGCCGTGTTGTTTGTGCCGGTCAGCGCCGCCACCACCGTCATCGACCCCGAGGTGTTCAACAGCGTCACCGAAGAGGAGGACACCGGCCTGGGTCTGGCGTTCCTGTACACCATGAATATGCAGGATGTGGCCATCGTTGGCAACCGCACCTTTAACGGCGCCTACGCCAACGGCGCAAAGGTGGTCAAGCTGGGCGCCATCGTCGCCAACACGGAGGAGACCGGCAAGAACCCCGACGCTATGACCATCGAGAATGCCAACGGCATGAAGCTGCTGAACGTGGAAGCCACCCGTATGTGGGATTGGGACAACACCTTCCTGTCTTACGCCGTGCGCATCACCAACATCCCTGAGCAGAGCCGCAAGACCCAGATCTATGCCCGCCCCTATTACATCCTGGAGGATGGCACCGTCGTATACGGCGACACCACCAACAAGAGCTATTTCTCCGGCTGGTGTGATGCTCAGGATCCGGTGGAGCTGCCTGCCATCGGTTCTGATATCGACGTGGTCAAGAAGAAAAACCGCATCCGCGTGTCCAAGGCGGAGATCGTGGACCGCACCGTGTCCCTGACCTTCCAGAACTATACCAGCAACTGGATCACCGAGGAGACCGACTACGTTAAGTGGACCGCTTACGATGCTGACGGCAACGCGCTGAAGGTCGGCACCATCTACATCGGCTGCATCGACACCAAGAAGAACAAGATCAAGACCTTCACCTTCGACGTGCCGGATGCCACCGCCAAGGTAGCCATCACCAACTCCAAGATCACCTATTGGACCGAGTGGGCATAATGAGCCACAACAAACGTCAACCAGGTTGGCGTTCTCGGCGGTGGCGGAAGTCATCGCAACTGTACAGAGATAGTTTCAACAGCAGGTGCCGTATGGTGCCTGCTGTTGCCCTATAAGGAGGAGCGTATGAGTATTGCGATTTTGACCGGCGCCTCTGCCGGTTTGGGTCGATCCTTTTTCAAGAGCCTTGTGACCCGCCATCCCGACCTTACCGGCATCTGGCTGATTGCCCGGCGCCGTGAACGGCTGCAGCAGATGGCGGAGGGGTGCCCCGTCCCGGTGACGGTGCTGCCCCTGGACCTGGTGGACCCGGCCAGCTACGATGCGCTGGGGGACCGGCTGAAAGAGGAAAACGCCCGGGTGAAAATCCTCATCAACAACGCCGGCCTGGGTGAGCTGGACAACGTGGCGGACAGCACCTGGCCGGTGCAGAGCCGGATGGTGGACCTGAACTGCCGGGCTCTCACCGCCGTGACCACGGTGGTGCTCCCCTTTATGGAGAAAGGCGGCTTTATCGTCAACGTGTGCTCCATCGCCTCCTTCTGCCCCAACACCCGTATGACGGTGTATTCCTCCACCAAGGCCTACGTGATGAGCTTTACCAAGGGTCTGCGGGAGGAGCTGAAACCGGCGGGCATCAACGCCCTGGCGGTGTGCCCCGGTCCTATGAACACCGAGTTTTTGGAGGTGGCGAACATCGCCGACCGATCCAAGATGTTCAAGACCCTGCCTTACAGCGACCCGGACAAGGTGGCGGACAAGGCGATGGTCAAGGCCGCTAAGGGCAAGTGCGTCTATACCCACAAGGGGCTGTTTAAGTTCTACCGGGTGCTGGCCAAGCTGATGCCCCATAATTGGATGATGAAATTCTGCAAAACGTGAGGTTGGATGATGAGTAACAAGAAAAATCTGGGCTTTGGCCTGATGCGTCTGCCGATGGTGGACGGCAAGGTGGACCTCCCGCTGTGTTGTGAGATGGCAGACCGCTTTTTGGAAGCGGGGGGCACCTATTTCGACACCGCGCTGATGTACTGCGGTGAGCAGTCTGAGGCGGCGGTAAAGGAGATCGTCACCAATCGCCTGCCCCGGGATAAGTTCACCGTAGCCACCAAATTGCATGCCGGCTTTTTCCACTCCTTGGAAGACCGGGACACGGTTTTTAACGCTCAGCTGGAGCGTACCGGGGTGGACTATTTTGATTATTACCTCATTCACGCCATCGACCGCAACTGCTATGAGAAATACACCCGCTTAGATTGCTTTAACTGGCTCGTTGAGAAGAAACAGCAGGGGCTGGCCAAGCACATCGGCTTCTCCTTCCACGACAGTGCCGCGTTTTTGGACCGGGTGCTCACCGAACACCCGGAGATGGAGTTTGTCCAACTGCAGTTAAACTACCTGGACTGGGACAGCGAGGACGTCCAGTCCCGTCTGTGCTATGAAACTGCCCGCCGCCACGGCAAGCCGGTCATCGTGATGGAGCCGGTCAAGGGAGGCATTCTGGCCAATCTGCCGGAGCCGGCGGAAGCCTTGATGAAGGCCGCCCATCCGGATTGGAGCCCTGCCTCCTGGGCGTTGCGGTTCGTGATGGAACTGCCTGGAGTGCAGACGGTGCTCAGCGGTATGAGCAACCGGGAGCAGATGCTGGATAACATCGCCACCTCTACCGACCCCTATCTGCTGAGTGAGGCCGACCACGCCGTGATCCGGCAGGTCGCCGCCATTCTGCGGGGTCAGACCAGCATTCCCTGCACCGGCTGTGCCTATTGTGTCACCGACTGTCCGATGAGCATCCCGATCCCCCGGTGCTTTTCCATCTACAACGAGGATCAGCAGCTCTACGGCGGCGCGGGCAAAAACTGGGACGGCTCGGTATGGACACCGGCCTCCACCTATTACGACAATCTGGTGAAAGAACAGAACGGAGCCGCCGCCTGTATCGGCTGTGGCGCCTGTGCCGCCCATTGTCCTCAGCATTTGGATATCCCGGCGCTGCTCAAGGATGTGGCGGCTCGCTTTGGAGGTTAATATGACCGATTTCGAACGCGCCGAAGCCGTGCTGACCCAGGGCGGCTGCACCGTGGTGGTGTGCAAGGGGGCAGAGATCCGCACCGACACCCGCCGTGGGGTAGCCCCTCTGTTGGCTTGGCTGGACGAGGGCGCGGACCTCTCCGGCCATGCCGCCGCCGATAAGGTGGTGGGCAAGGCCGCCGCGTTTCTGTATCTGCGGTTGGGGGTGACGGCGGTGTACGGCGGGGTGATGAGCCGACCGGCCTACGCCCTGCTCACCGCTCACGGGGTGAAGACCGCCTATGGGGATTTAGTCCCCGCCATCCGCAACCGGACCGGGGACGGTTTTTGCCCTATGGAGACGGTGTGTTTGCCCCTCGCCGACCCCATCGTGGCGGAGCAGGCCATCCGCCGGCGACTGGCGGAACTCATCCATAACGCCCCGTAGAAACAGGGCTCTTTTTTAGCGAGGGAGCCTTGTTTTTTGTCAATAGTTACAATATTGTAACTTGCTTTTGCTGTTTTTGGCTGTTATGATGGAATTAGAACAACGCCTGAGGGGAGGAATAAGAATGAAAAAACTGTCTTTTATTGTGTTGTTAGCGGTGCTGCTTGGCTCTTTGGCGGGGTGCGGTACCGTCCAGCAAAAACCGGGGGCCCCTTCCGGGGAAAGCACCACCACAACCACTACCCAGCCGGAGGAGAGCGCCGAGCTTTTGTCGTTGACGACGGTGGAGAAGGTTCCTGAGGGAGCCGTGGTGTGTATGGATACCTCGGTGGCGGCCTACAACGACAGTCTGAAGCTGACCGCCAACCAAGACCTCCGCACGTTGCGGTTTACCACCGTCGACCCGGATTCCTCAAAGCTGGATGAGACCTTGTACGTTCTGCCTTCTCTCACACAGGGGGAGTCTTTGTACATCTGCACCTATGTGAATGACGCCATCCCCAATCGGGGCATTGCCTGCATCGATCAAAAGGGCATCAGTTACGAATATCATATCACCTATTCCGGCAAGGACGGGTCTATCGGTTTGACCCGGATCGAGAAACCGGTCAACACGGAGCCGATTCCGGTGGAATTGATGCGTGCCGATGAGCGGTCGGACATGCAGGATTTCCTCAACGAAATGAGCAACAACGGCTTGGTGGGCTCTTTGAACCTGTATGACGCTCCGCAAAACGTTTCCCTGCGGGAGATGTTCTATCAAGGGATCGGCGCAGAAGAGGTTGACTGGCAAGAGGGCGAAGTGGAGGCTCTGCTGAGGGCGGCTGGATGGGAAGAGTTGTACACCAGCGTGATCAAGGTACCCGCCATGGGGGTGGAGCAGCTGGTGCTGGATAAGTTGGGCCTCACCTTGAATGAGATGGCCACCACCATGGAACAAGAGGGGTTTGTTTATCTGCCAGAATACGACGCCTATTACCATATGCACGGCGACACCAATTACGCCCCGGTGACGGTGGTGGACGGCAGCAAGGACGCTGACGGGATGTACTACGTGCAGTATCACATAGACTCTTTTCCGGGAGAGGTCTACCGGGTTACCCTGCGCAAGACCGAGAATGGCTATCAGTTTATCTCTAATCAGTTGATCTAAAAACAACCCACCACAACATCTAGTGGTTACCCACCACAAGATATAGTGGTGCCAAATAGTTCCAACCACAACGACGGTGTCGGCAGACACCGTCGTTTTTCACCCTCAAAAAGCCCTGCGAGCCCTTGATTTGAGTGGGTTTTTGGGGCTTTTTGTCGTCGAAAAGCGGGCTTTTGCTTTACTCTGCTAAAACAATATATGGAAAAAAATTACGAAAAAAATTCAAAAAAACCACAATATATTGTGTTTTTGGTGTTGACAAATCGATAGGAGCTGTGGTATACTGACAAAGCACACAAAAAGAAGGGAAAACTGCGCCTATGAACATCCAGGGTTATCAAAAATTAACATTGCTGGATTTCCCGGGTAAAACCGCCTGCACGGTGTTCACCGGCGGATGCAATCTGCGGTGTCCCTTCTGCCACAACGCTGGCCTGGTGCGCAACCCTCTGGAACAGACGAGCGCCACCGCCGAGGTGATGGAGTATCTCCAAAAGCGGCGGGGCATTCTGGACGGGGTGTGCGTCACCGGCGGTGAGCCACTGCTGCAGCCCGACTTAGCCGACTTCCTGCGGGATGTCCGGGATCTGGGGTATGCGGTCAAGCTGGACACCAACGGCAGTCTGCCGGACAAACTGGCAGACCTGCTCTCCAAAGGCCTGGTGGATTACGTAGCCATGGATATCAAGTCTTCCCCCAAGGGCTACGCCAAGGCCACCGGCGCCGACCTCGACCCGGCGGTATTTGCCCGGTCGGTGCAGGTGCTAAAAGAGAGCGGTGTGCCCCACGAGTTCCGCACCACCGCGGTGGGCGGCATTCACACCCCCGAGGATTTTGTCGCCATCGGGGAATGGCTGGGGGACGTGCCGGCCTATTTCATTCAGCGCTTTGTGGATTCCGGTCAGCTGCTGGGCGAGGGGTTTACCCCCTTCTCGCTAGAGGAGATGGAGCACCTGCTGACCACCGTCCGGGCCTATATCCCGGCGGCCCAGCTCCGTGGTTGTTAAATTAGGACAGAAAAAATGAAAAAGAAAGGGAGATGTGTATGTATCGCGTAAACAAACGAGACGGTAAGGTCGTAGATTTTGACATTACCAAGATTTCCGGCGCCATCAAGATGGCGTTTGACGCCTGTGAGCGGCAGTATAACGACAACATTATTGATTTTCTGGCTCTGAAGGTCACCTCTGACTTTGAACCCAAGGTGGAGGACGGCATTGTCGCCGTGGAGGACATTCAGGACAGCGTGGAGACCGTGCTGGTGCAGGCCGGCTATGCCGACGTGGCCAAGGCGTACATTCTGTATCGCCGTCAGCGGGAGAAACTCCGCAATATGAAGAGCACCATCCTGGACTATAAGGAGCTGGTGGATAAGTACGTCAAGAACATTGACTGGCGTGTGAAGGAGAACTCCACCGTCACCTACTCGGTGGGTGGTCTGATCCTGTCCAACTCCGGCGCCATCACCGCCAACTATTGGCTGAGCGAGATCTACGACGACGAGATCGCCAACGCCCACAAGAACGCGGACATCCACATTCACGACCTGTCTATGCTGACCGGTTATTGCGCCGGTTGGTCGCTGAAGCAGCTCATCGAAGAGGGTCTGGGCGGCGTTCCCGGCAAGATCACCTCGGCCCCCGCCAGCCACCTGGCCACCCTGTGCAACCAGATGGTCAACTTCCTGGGCATTATGCAGAACGAGTGGGCCGGTGCCCAGGCGTTCTCCTCCTTTGACACCTATCTGGCCCCCTTCGTTAAGGTGGATAACCTGAACTACGACCAGGTGAAGAAGTGCATCGAGTCCTTCGTCTACGGCGTCAACACCCCCAGCCGTTGGGGGACCCAGGCTCCCTTCTCCAACATCACGCTGGACTGGACCGTTCCCCACGACCTGGAGGACGAGTACGCCATCGTGGGCGGCAAGCGCATGGACTTCAAGTACGGCGATTGTAAGGCTGAGATGGATATGGTCAACAAGGCCTTTATCGAGATCATGATCGAGGGCGACGCCAACGGCCGCGGCTTCCAGTATCCCATCCCCACCTATTCCATCACCCGCGACTTTGACTGGTCCGACACCGAGAACAACCGCCTGCTGTTTGAGATGACCTCTAAGTACGGCACCCCCTATTTCTCCAACTACGTCAACTCCGATATGGAGCCCTCCGACGTGCGCTCTATGTGCTGCCGTCTGCGTCTGGATCTGCGTGAGCTGCGCAAGAAATCCGGCGGCTTCTTCGGTAGCGGTGAGTCCACCGGCTCGGTGGGCGTGGTCACCATCAATATGCCCCGTTTGGCCTATCTGGCCACCGACGAGGCCGACTTCTACAAGCGTCTGGATCACATGATGGACATCGCCGCTCGCTCTCTGAAGATCAAGCGCACCATCATCACCAAGCTGCTGGACGAGGGTCTGTACCCCTACACCAAGCGGTATCTGGGCACCTTTGAAAACCACTTCTCCACCATCGGTCTGGTGGGTATGAACGAGGCCGGTCTCAACGCCAAGTGGATCCGCAAGGATATGACCCATCCCGAGACCCAGCAGTTCTCCAAGGATGTGCTGAATCATATGCGTGAGCGTCTGTCCGACTATCAGGAGATGTACGGCGACCTGTATAACCTGGAGGCTACCCCCGCCGAGTCCACCTCCTACCGTCTGGCCAAGCACGACCGCAAGCACTATCCCTCCATCATCGCCGCTTCTGAGGGCGAGACCCCCTATTACACCAACTCCAGCCATCTGCCGGTGGGCTACACCTCCGACGTGTTCACCGCGCTGGACATCCAGGATGAGCTGCAGACCCTGTACACCTCCGGTACCGTGTTCCACGCCTTCCTGGGCGAGAAACTGCCGGATTGGAAGGCAGCCGCCAACCTGGTGCGCAAGATCGCCGAGAATTACCGTCTGCCTTATTATTCTCTGTCTCCCATCTACTCTGTGTGTAAGGAGCACGGCTATCTGGCCGGCGAGCAGTTCACCTGCCCCCACTGCGGCAAGGAGGCCGAGGTATACAGCCGTATCACCGGCTACTACCGCCCCGTGAAGAACTGGAACGACGGTAAGGCCCAGGAGTACAAGGAGCGTAAGCTGTACGACGTGGCCAACTCTGTGCTGACCCACACCGGCCCCAAGACCCCGGTGGAGACGGCTCAGGCGAAGCCTGCCGTCATCGCGGACGGCGTGTATCTGTTTGCCACCGCCACCTGCCCCAATTGTAAGATCGCTATGCCGATGCTGGACAAGGCCGGCGTGGCCTATACCAAGGTGCTGGCGGAGGAGAACGTGGCGCTGACCGAGTCTCTGGGCATCAAGCAGGCTCCCACCCTGGTGGTGGCCGCCGGCGGTGACGTTCAGAAGTTCACCGGTGTTGCCGACATCAAGAAGTATATTCAGTCTGTCAACTAATTGCTGACCAAACAAGGTGGGTGGAATTTCTGCCCACCTTGTCTTATGAGGTGTTACTATGTACGATATCATCATCATCGGTGCGGGGCCTGCGGGGCTCACCGCCGCCATCTATGCCCGCCGCGCCAACAAGACCGTGCTGATTTTGGAAAAGGGTGCGTTCGGCGGACAGATCACCTTCTCTCCCAAGGTGGAGAATTATCCCGGCTTCGACTCCCTCTCCGGCAGTGAGCTGGCGGACCACTTTGTGGGGCAGGCCCTGGGTCAGGGCGCGGACGTGGAGATCGAGACCGTCACCGGCATTAAGGACTGCGGCGACCATAAGGTGGTGACCACCGAGGACGGCAACGCCTACGAGGCCAAGGCGGTGATCATCGCCGCCGGTGCCAAGCATCGCCATCTGGGTCTGCCCAATGAGGAACTGCATCTGGGGGAGAGCATCTCCTTCTGTGCGGTGTGCGACGGCGCCTTTTACAAGAACAAGACCGTGGCCCTGGTGGGTGGCGGCAACTCTGCCCTGCAGGAGGCCATTCTGCTGTCCGAGGGATGCAAAAAGGTGTACGTGGTGCAGAATCTGGACTTTCTCACCGGCGAGGTGCGCCTGCAGGACACGCTGGCTAAGCGCCTGAACGTGGAGGTGCTGCTGGGCACCGTGGTGGAGGCTCTGCCTGCCGAAACGCCCCTTTCCAAGGTTACCCTGCGCCGGGTGGCGGATCACCACGTGTACGATCTGGAGGTGAACGGTCTGTTTGTGGCCATCGGTCTTCAGCCGGAGAACGAGGCCTTTGCCGACGTGGCAGAATTGGACGAGCGGGGCTACGTGGCCTCCGGCGAGGACTGCCACACGGGTACCCCCGGTGTGTTTGTGGCCGGCGACTGCCGTCAGAAGACGGTGCGCCAGGTGACCACCGCCACCGGCGACGGCGCCGTGGCCGCCATCGCCGCCTGCCAGTATATTGACAGTTTATAATGGAGTCCATCTCCTTTTGTAATCACGCAAAAGAAAAAAGCCGCTATCCGTGAGGATAGCGGTTTTTTGCGTTGTTTGCTTATTTCTGCTGGTTCAGCAGAGCGTTGACGGTGTCGTAGACCTCCACGTAACCGGGGACAAAGGACAGCCAGATCCAGCCGGAAGAGGTGGCGATGCGCAGGGTGCCGAACAGGGCGGTGCTGACAGAGGAGATCTGGCTCAGCGGCAGATTCTTACGACTGCAGAGAGCCCCCCGGATATACACCCGCTTGTTGGTGACGGTGAGGTGGGTGGGGAATTTTTTGAGCACAAAGCCCACCACCAAAAGCAGCAGACCCACCAACAGCACCGGGAAGAACTCTTCGCGTCCCTCAAACTCAGCCACAAACAGCAACGCCGCCAGACCGCCCAGCACCATCAGCACGTAGGCCAGCACCGGGGGAACGGTGCGGGTCAGCACCACCTGCTCACCCTCGCTGACGGGGATAGAAACGGCAGACGGGGCAGGGACGCCTTCGACCGCATCCGCCGCTGCGTTATCCCGCGGGGCGGCGGTGCGCGGCTCTTGGAAGACCAGCACCAGACAGACGATCGAGATGACAGGGATGAGCAACAAGGCCAGCATAGTGATATCGCTAAAGAAGCCGGCCCACAAGAGTTGATAGATCGACCAAATGCCCAGCACAAATTCGGCAAGAGCGGCGCCCCAAACCAGTTTCCACCGTTTTCTCTTGCCGCCGCAGATCAGCAGAGCCACCGCCAGCACCATAGCAACAATAAACAGGGCAAAAAGTCCTTTCCCACTCAGCATCATAATAACGGCCATTTCCATTCCTCCAAAACACAAAAATGAATGCACTCAGTATACCATACCCGATGCCGTTTGTAAAGCGGCGGTTTCGGGAGACCGCAGGGAAGTTGCAAAAACAGGGGAGAGGGCGAAGGCTCCCTCCTCGAGGGAGCTGTCGAGCCGCTCTGCGGCGAGACTGAGGGAGTTGGAGTAACGCCTTGCATTGCTCCGACGACATTTTTCACTTTCACGAAAAGTTGCAACAAACAAATGGCCAAAGAAAAAACTCCCTCCGTCATTTGCTCCGCAAATGCCACCTCCCTCGGAGAGGGAGGCTTAGCCTCCGCCCCCCACCATTAACCATTCCTAACCGCCAAAATTCCCCTTGCACAGTCTTGCGAAATGTGCTATAATGCTTTAAATTAGTAAACTATACCCTTTGTCACAAGAAGTGAGGTGCCCCTATGAAACGTTCTTATTCTGAAATCACCCCCTATATTGCGCAGTTGGCCCAGGCCTCTACCGAGCGCAACCATATCGCCCCGACCATGTACGAGGACCACAAGGTCTATCGGGGCTTACGCGACCGTCAGGGTCGCGGCGTGGTCACCGGCCTGACCGAGGTGTCCACCATCAACGCCAAAAAGCTGGGCGAGGATGGGGAGCTGCACCCCTGCCCGGGTGAACTCTTTTATCGGGGTTATAACATCAAGGATCTGGTGGCCGGCTTCCAGCAGGACCATCGCTTCGGGTTCGAGGAGGCGGTGTATCTGCTCTTGTTCTCCGAACTGCCGGACGAGGGCGAACTGTTCCGCTTCCGCCGTGAGCTGTCCCAGTGTCGTAGCCTGCCCACCTCCTTTGTGCGGGATATGATTCTGAAAGCCCCCGGTCGGGATATGATGAACATTCTGTCCCGTTGCGTGCTGGCACTGTACGCCTACGACGAGAACCCGGACGACATCTCCATCGCCAACGTGCTGCGCCAGAGTCTGCAGCTCATTTCCGTCTTCCCCATGCTGGCGGTGTACAGCTATCAGTCCTATCAGCACTATTATCAGGATAAGAGCCTGTTCATCCACCTGCCCCGTCCCGATTATTCCACCGCCGAGAACCTGCTGCACCTCTTGCGCGAGGACAGCCAGTTCACCCCCCTGGAGGCCAAGGTGCTGGATCTGGCGCTGGTGCTCCATGCCGAGCACGGCGGCGGTAACAACTCCACCTTTACCACCCACGTGGTCACCTCCTCCGGCACCGACACCTATTCCTCGGTGGCGGCGGCGCTGGGCTCGCTCAAGGGCCCCCGCCACGGCGGCGCCAACATTAAGGTGGTGCGGATGTTCGACGATATGAAGGCCACCATCGACACCACCGACGAGAGCCAGATCAAGGATTATCTGGGTCGTCTGCTGGACAAGAACGCCTTTGACCGGGCGGGTCTCATCTATGGTATGGGTCACGCGGTATACTCGCTGTCCGACCCCCGTAGCGAGGTGCTGAAGGAGTGCGCCAAGGAGCTGGCCGAGGCCAAGGGTCTGCAGGAGGAATACGCCCTGTATGAGAAGGTGGCCAAGCTTGCTCCGGAAATGATCGCCGAAAAGCGCCAGGTGTATAAGGGCGTGGCCCCCAACGTGGATTTTTACTCCGGCCTCATTTACAGAATGCTGGATCTGCCCTGCGAACTGTTCACCCCGCTGTTTGCGGTGTCCCGTATCGCCGGCTGGTCTGCCCACCGCATCGAGGAAATTCAGAATGCGGGCAAGATCATCCGTCCCGCCTATATTTCCGTCAAGGACGACCGGGAGTATATCCCCATGGGCGACCGGTTGGTGGAGTAATGGTATAAGAAAAACCGCTATCCGTCAGGATAGCGGTTTTTTTATTACACCATTTTCTCTTGTTTCACCTTTTTATCGATCACGTGGCGGGAGGCCAGTTCCCGGTGTACATCCTCCAGAGAGATGCCCATCTCCACCATCAGCACCATCACGTGATAGCAAAGGTCGGCGATCTCATAGACGGTTTCTTTCTTGTCCCGGCCTTTGGCACCGATGATGACCTCGGTGGATTCCTCGCCCACCTTCTTGAGGATCTTGTCCAGACCCTTCTCAAACAGATAGGTGGTGTAAGAGCCCTCTTTTGGGTTCTCCTTCCGGCCTTTCAGCATCTCCATCAGCGCTTCCAGAGAAAAGGCTTGGCGCTCCTCGCTCTCCCACACGGGGTTGAAAAAGCAGCTTTCCTTGCCGGTGTGGCAGGCGGGGCCATCCTTCTCCACCATCACCACCAGTGCGTCCTTGTCGCAGTCGGCGGTGATGGATACGATGTGCTGATAGTTGCCGCTGGTTTCGCCTTTCAGCCACAGCTCTTGGCGAGAGCGGCTGTAGAAACAGGTGAGCCCCTTTTCCATCGACTTCTGCAGGCTCTCCTTGTTCATATAGGCCACGGTCAGCACGTCCTTGGAGACGGCGTCCACCACCACGGCGGGGATCAGACCCCGACGGTCATAATGCAAACTGTTTACGTCGATCATCGTACTCTCTCCTTTTCTATTACAGCCGGGCAGGGATGCCTGCCGCCGCCATTTGTTGTTTCAGATCGGATATGGCTACCTCGCCAAAGTGGAAGATGGAGGCTGCCAAGCCCGCATCCATCCCCGGCAGGGTGTGGAATAGGGTGATAAAATCTTGGATATTGCCTGCGCCGCCGCTGGCGATGACCGGCACGTTGATCGCGTCGCAGACGGCTTCTAGCATCGGCAGGTCAAAGCCGCCCTTCACACCGTCGGTGTCGATGGAGTTGACCACCACCTCGCCGGCGCCGTTGCCCACGCACCGGCGAATCCACTCGATGGCCTCCATACCGGTGTTCTCCCGGCCGCCCTTGGCAAAGATGCGGTAGACCCCGTCTACCCTCTTCACGTCCGCCGACAGCACCACGCATTGATCGCCGTACAGCCGGGCCGCCTCGCCGATAAGGTCGGGGTTGCGGATGGCACCGGAGTTGACGCTGACCTTGTCGGCGCCGCAGGACAGCACCCGGTCAAAGTCTGCCACCGTGTTGATGCCACCGCCCACCGTCAGGGGGATGAATACCTGACGGGCCGTTTCGCAGAGAATGTCGGTGAAGAGTTTTCGCCCCTCCGCCGAGGCGGTGATGTCGTAAAACACCAGCTCGTCCGCCCCGTTCTCGCTGTAAAACTTGGCCAGCTCGATGGGGGAACTCACGTCGTTTAATCCTTCAAAATTAACCCCCTTCACCACCCGGCCGTCCCGCACGTCCAGGCAGGGGATGATACGCTTCGTTATCATTTGACCACCTCAGGGTAGAGCGACAAATCCGAATTCGTTTTAGAAAGAGGATTTTCGCTCTATCTTCGTTAAATTACTCGCGAATACAGTCAGTAATCGCTGCGTTTTGTGCCTTGCAAGAACAAATAGGGTAAAAAGCGCCGAAATCAGCCGCTTTGAGGCGGATTGGGATTTGTCACTCTACCCTGCGCTTCTTTGAGGTTAATGGCGCCTACGTAATAGGCTTTGCCGATGATGGCGCCGTAGAGACCGGTAGCGGCCAGCTTTTCCACATCCTGCATGGAGGATACGCCGCCGGAGGCCACGATCTGCAGGGAGGGGAATTTGGCTTGCAGGTCGCGGTATAGGGCGTGGTTGGTGCCCTGCATAGCCCCGTCCTTGGAGATGTCGGTGACGATGACCGTTCTCACCCCGATGGTCTGCATCTCTCGGCAGAAAGAGGTGGCGTCCTTGGTGGACTGCTCGGTCCACCCCTTCACCGCCACGTAGCCGTCCTTTAGGTCTACGCCCACCGCGATCTTGTCGCCGTAGGCGGCTACCGCCTCGCGGACAAACTCTGGGTCCTCCACCGCGGCGGTGCCCAGGATCACCCGGTCAATGCCGGCGTCCATATAGGCTTTGACCACCGCCATATTCCGCACGCCGCCGCCGATCTCGCAAAAGAGACCGCTCTGGTGTTTGATGCGGATCACGGTGTCCAGATTGGGGGTGGTGCCGCTTTTGGCCCCCTCCAGGTCCACGATATGGATGTGCTTGGCTCCGGCGGCGGCAAAATCCTTTGCCACCGCGGCAGGGTCGTCGTTATAGACGGTCAGCTGGTTATAGTCGCCCTTATACAGGCGTACCGCTTTGCCCTCGTAGAGGTCAATGGCAGGGAATAAGTACATAAGAAATCACCTTAAATTTCGCAGAATGCTTTGAGAATGGACAGCCCCACCGCGCCGCTTTTCTCTGGGTGGAACTGACAGCCGTAGACGTTGCCCCGTTCCACCGCGGCGGTCAGGGGGGCGCCGTATTCGGCGGTGGCGGTGACGGCGTCGCCGCAGTCGGTGGCGTAATAGGAATGGACGAAGTAGACGCAGTCGCCCTCGTTTAAGTACCGGAACAGCCGGCTCTTTTCCCCCACAAAGGTGAGAGCGTTCCAGCCGATATGGGGCACCTTGTACCCCGCCGGGATGGCGTCGGCGATGGGGCGCACCGCCCCGGGGATGAGCGAAAGACCGGCGTGCTCGCCGTATTCGTAGCTCTTGTCGAATAAGAGCTGCATCCCCAGACAGATGCCCATAATGGGCTTGCCTGCGGCGGCCTGCTCCTTCACCAGTTCCGCCATACCGCTATCCCGGAGCTTTTTGGCGGCATCCTCAAAGGCACCTACGCCGGGGAGGATGATGTGGTCGGCGGCGCGGATGAGGGCCGGGTCGGCGGTCACCACCGCCTCCTGCCCGATGGCGGTAAAAGAGGACTTAAGGGAGAAGAGGTTGCCCACGCCGTAATCGATGATGGCGATCATTGGAGCACCCCCTTGGTGGAGGGGATGGCATCCGCAAACCGGGGGTCGATGGCCACGGCGTCCCGCAGGGAGCGGGCCACGGATTTATACGCCCCCTCGATGATGTGGTGGGAGTTCTGACCCGTAATCAGCCGGATGTGCAGGGTGGCACCGGCGTTGCGCACAAAGCCCCAGAAGAACTCCTGCACCAGCTCGGTGTCAAAAGAACCCACCTGCTTCGTAGGGGTGGGCAGGTCGAAGCTCAGCCCGTCCTCGATACACACCTTTTCGTCCGGGATGGGTAGCGCGTAGCCCAAAAAATCCCGACCGGACAGGTCTGCGGCGGACAGCACCAGCGACTCGTCCATGGGCAGCACGCAGCTGCCGTAGCGGACGATGCCCTTTTTGTCTCCCAGCGCCTGGGCAAAGGCGGCGCCTAGGGCGATGCCGATGTCCTCCACCGTGTGGTGGTCATCCACGTAGGTATCCCCCACGCAGGTAAGGGTCAGGTCAAAGCCGCCGTGCTTGGCAAACAGGGTCAGCATATGGTCTAAAAATCCGCAACCGGAGTGGATTTGGGACTGGCCCGCACCGTCCAGATCGAGGGTGAGGGAAATATCCGTCTCGGCGGTTTTGCGGTTGATGGTAGCGATACGCATAGGATCACGCCTCCAGAATGGTCTTAATGGCGGTCAGCAGAGCGTCCATTTGCGCCCGACTGCCGATGGTAATACGATTATACTCTTTTAACCGCTCCGTGTCAAAGTGCCGCACCAAAATGCCGGCCTCTTTCAGTTTGAGATACAGCGCCTTGCCCTCGATTTTGGGGCAGGTGGCAAACACGAAGTTGGCGCAGGAGGGAATTACGTCAAAGCCCATCTCGGTCAGCTTTTCGGTGGTATACGCCCGGTTGTCCATAACGGTTTGGCAGTTTTGGCGGGTGGTCTCCTCATCCGCCAGTTGGCCCCACCCCGCCGCCAGGGTCATCCGGTTGACGTTGTAGGGGTTGGTGGAATACCGCAGGGTCTCCAGATCCTGAATGAGGGAGGGGCAGGCAATGCCAAAACCCAGCCGGGCCCCGGCCATAGAGCGGGATTTGGAGAAGGTACCGGTGACCAGCAGGTTTTGGTACTTGTCGGTAAGCACCACCGCACTCTCGCCCCCAAAATCCACGTAGGCCTCGTCCACCACCACCACGTTATCCGGGTTGGCGGTCACGATCTCCTCGATCTCCGCCAGGGTCAGGCACAGACCGGTGGGGGCGTTGGGGTTGGCGATGAAGATGGTGCGCCCAAGCCCCTTATAGTCCTCCACGTTGACAGAGAAATCCTCTCGGAGCGGGATCACCTTGGCGTCCAGACCGTACAGGTCGGCAAACACGGAGTAAAAGCCGTAGGTGATGTCGGGATAGGCCACCCCGGCGTCGCCGTAGGCCATAAAGGCAAAGGACAGCACCTCGTCCGAGCCGTTGCCCACCATCACCCGGTCGGGGGTGACGCCGTAGCGCTGTGCCAGCGCCCCCCGCAACTTACCGCAGGTAGGGTCGGGGTAGAGATGGAGCCGTTCCAATTCCGCCTTGGCGGCGGCAATGGCCTTGTCTGAGGGCGGAAAGGGGCTTTCATTGGTGTTCAGTTTTACATAGGGTTTATCCACCGGCTGTTCGCCGGGGGTATAGGGGGTCAGCCGATCAAACCGACGGCTCATAAATTGGCTCATTCAAATCACTTCTCTAATCGAATTACCGCGCTCTTGGCGTGGGCGGTGAGGCCCTCTTTTTCAGCGAAGAAGGCTACGTCCTCTGCCACCTGCTCCAGGGCGGCGCGGGTGAAATAGCTGTACTGGGTCTTTTTCACAAAATCGTCCACCGATAGGGGGCTGGAGAATTTGGCGGTGCCGCCGGTGGGCAGGGTGTGGTTGGGGCCGGCCAGATAGTCGCCCAGCGCCTCCGGGGTGTGGCGGCCCATAAAGATGGAGCCGGCGTGACGGATGGCGTCCAGATAATCAAAGGGGTTATCCACGCACAATTCCAGGTGCTCCGGAGCCAGCTCGTTGGCGATATCGATGGCGGTCATCAGGTCGTCGGCCACGATGATCTTGCCATTGCGGTCAATGGACTCCCGGGCAATATCCGCGCGGGATAACTGGGGGATCTGCACCTCCAGCTCGGCCTGCACCGCTTCTGCCAGGGCAGCGGAGTCGGTGACCAGCACCGCGCTGGCTAGGCGGTCGTGCTCCGCCTGACTGAGCAGGTCGGCGGCCACACAGCGGGGGTCGGATTTTCCGTCTGCCACGATGAGGATCTCACTGGGGCCGGCGATCATATCGATGGATACCACGCCGAACACCTGCTTTTTGGCCTCCGCCACAAAGGCGTTGCCGGGGCCCACGATCTTATCCACCTTGGGCACACTCTCGGTACCGTAGGCCAGAGCGGCCACGGCCTGAGCGCCGCCCAGTTTGAAGATCTTATCCACCCCGGCGATGGCGGCAGCCGCCAGGATCACCGGGTTGATCTTGCCGTCGGCACCGGGGGGCGATACCATCACCACCTCCGGCACGCCGGCGATCTTGGCGGGGATGGCGTCCATCAGCACGGTGGAGGGATAGGCGGCGGTGCCGCCGGGCACGTACAGACCCGCCTTATCCACCGGGATCACCTTTTGCCCCATGACGATGCCGGGGCGGTCGTTGAGGATAAAGGAGTTGCGCACCTGTTTCTCGTGAAAGGCGCGGATGTTGGCGGCGGCAGTCTTGAGAATGTCAATGAAGCGGGGTTCTACCAGACTCAGCGCCTCTTGGATTTCTTCGGGGCTCACCTGCAGGCTGGTCAGCTTGGCCTTGTCAAACGTTTCGCAGTATTCGTATAGCGCGGCGTTGCCCCGTGTCCGCACGTTATCGATGATGTCGGTGACGATGCCCGCCACGTCCACGGTGGGTACCACCCGGGCGAAGATCTCGTCGTTGGACACCTCGCCGCATTTCAGAATCTTAATCATAGTAATCTCTCCAGACGGTTCATTTCGGTTAGAATTTTCTCAATGGCCTCGTTTTTGAACTTAAACGAGGCGGTGTTGGCGATCAACCGGGCACTGATGGGCACGATGGTGTCGATGACCTCCAGGTCGTTCTCCTTCAGCGTGGTGCCGGTCTCCACAATGTCCACGATCACGTCGGATAACCCCAGGATGGGGGCAATCTCGATGGAGCCGTTCAGGTGGATGATGTCGATGTCCCGCCCCTGCCCGGCATAAAAATCCCGGGCGATGCGGGAGAATTTGGTGGCCACCCGCAGGGTGCGGGAGGTGTCGTCCCGGAATCCCTTGGGCGCGGCCACTGCCATGCGGCACTTGCCCACGTCCAGGTCAAACAGCTCGTACACCCGGGGCTTGTATTCCAGCAAAATGTCCTTGCCGGCCACGCCGATGTCGGCGGCACCCCGCTCCACATAGATGGCTACGTCGGAGGGCTTGACCCAGAAATAGCGCACTCCCACCTCTTCGTTTTCAAAGATGAGCTTACGGTTTTGCTCCTCGATGGCGGGGCAGGGGAACCCCGCCGCCTTAAACATACCGTATACCTTTTCGCCCAAACGGCCTTTCGGCAGGGCGATGTTCAGCATCTGTTTCATAGGGGTTTCACCTCCCCGTTCTCAATGCGGTACAGTTGTCGATAGGTCAGCCCTTCGGGGATGGCCTTTTGGATCATCACCGAGCCGTTTGACACTAGGTTGCCGGTAAAGCGGTCCAGACCCAGGGTGGACAAGTCGGTGTTCTCATCATACAGAAGCAGCGCATCCACGTCATAGTCTGCCGGTTTCTCACGATCCAAATCGTCCAGATAGTCCAGATACACCGCAAAACCTACGGCACCGCCCCGCAGACCCATGTTTTGCATCAGCAGGTCGTACTGACCGCCGGACAGCACCGGGTCCGGCACGCCGTCTAGATAGCCTTTGAACACGATACCGTTATAATACTTGCCCGCCGCCACCACGCTGAAGTCGATGCGGAGCATCTCGGCGGTGCGTCTTCCGGCAAAGCCGTCGGTGAGACGCTTCAGTTGCCGCAGGGGGGCGGTGTCCCCCAACAGCTCAAATAGCTTCGGCAGCACCTTCTCCGGCTTGCCGTAGAGGGCGATCAGCTTGCCTAGCTTCTCAGCGGTATCGGCGGGGATGCTGTGGGCGGCGCATACCGCCGCCAGCTCATGGGGGTTTTTCTCCCGCAGACAGCGGTAGACGGCGGTGCGCGCCACCTCGGTGGGGGCGCAGGGGGCGAGCAGGTCCTCCACCACACCGCGGTGGGCGATGTCCAGCACCGCCCGGTCCGAGTCCAGGCTGTAAGCGGCTAAGGTCAGCACCTCGTACAGGGTGGCGTCGTCAATGTCACCGGTACATTCCAGACCGGCCTGAAGAATCTCCTTAAAGCAACCGGAATTCTCGGACACGCGATACACATTTTCGCAGTAATGCATTTTCTGCACACAGCCGGGCTGATAGTGGCTGTTTTTGATGATGGAGAGGGTCACGTCGGGCTTCAGCGCCATCAGCTTGCCGTTGGTGTCGGTAAAGGTGATGACCCCGTCGGAGATGAGAAAATCCTTGTTCCGCACGTACAGGTCGTATTCCTCGAACTTGCTCATTTTATAGGGGGTGTAGCCCCAGCCGGACCACCATTGCCCCAGCTCAAAGCCTTTTTGTTGTTTTGTTTTTATCATAGCAGACCCTCCTCTTTCATACGGTCGATCACCTGGCGATAGCCGCCGGCGCCATAGTTTAAGCACCGGCTGACCCGGCTGATGGTGGCGGTGGAGATGCCCACCTGGTCCGAGATGGCCTGATAGCCCTCCCCCTGATCCAGCAGGATGGCGGCCTCCAGCCGTTGGGCCATATCCTGCACCTCCTTGATGGTGCAGATGTCCTCCAGGAACTGACGGCATTCCTCTTCGGTCTTCAGTTGTAGGATGGCGGCAAATAGCCTCTCGATGGATGGGGTGTTGAACGGGGACATAACCGATGCTCCTTTCGTGCTGTAGTGTTTTACCATTTTAGCACTTTATCTTAGTAAAGTCAAGAGGTTTTTGAGGAGATTTTAGAAAAGATATAAAAAAAGACCGTCACCTTGCCCAAGCGTGCGAAAAGACGCTTGGACAAGGTGACGGCTCTATTTCGGTTAGTTGGTGACGGTGACCGTTTGCTCTCCCACCAGAGCGGTGAGCTCCTGCCATAGGCGGGGTTCGTTATAGGTGACGTAGCGCACGTGTAGTTTGTCGCCGGCGTGGAGGGTTTTGCCGCCCAGAGCGCGGCTCTTGTCCACCTCCAGCACAAACAGGCCGTTGGGCCAGAAGATATCCCGAATCTCCTTGCCCTCGGCAAAGGCGCCGGCTTGCACGGTGACGGTGGTTTCTTCGGTCTTGGCCGTTCTTCCTTTGCGTGCCGTTTCCAGCCGGCGCTCCAGCACCCGGTCGTTGATGGACTCGGCGCCGCACAGCTCGGTGAGGCCATAGGAGAGCGCCACCACCAACAGAATGGGCAGGATGAGCGAAGCGCCGGACAGCGCCTCCACCGCAAAGGCGACGGCGGTCAACGGCATCTTCATCATACCGGCGATGGTGGCGGTGATGCCCAGCACCAAAATCACCGGGATATAGGCGGGGTCTAACCCCAGAGAGCCGGTCACCGACGCCATCACCGCCGATAGGGTAGCACCGATGGCCAGAATGGGCAGGAAGATACCGCCGGTGAGGCTGGTCACGTTGGCCCCTGCCGTCAGGGCGGTGCGTGCCAACAGCAGGATAAGCAGCAGGGAGAGTGCCGTCTTGCCGTCAAAGAGGGAGAGCATCAGCTCGTGACCGGTGGAGATGCAGGAATAGGAGAGGGTGCCCACCACCAACGTGAGCAGAAGCACGGTGAAGATCTTGTAGGCATCCGGCACCCGGGCCAGCTTGCGCTGGGTCAGACAGGCCAGGCTGCGGTAAAAGGAAAGAAACAGCACCGCAAAGCCGCCCATCACCACCCCCACCAATAAGGGGATCCAAACGTCCTTGGCGGTCAAAGCGGGGAGGTTCATAGCCGGGAATAGGGTGCTGGGCACCCCCAGCACCGGGGCGAGCAGGTCGCTGACCAGACGGGCAACGCCCACCGCCGCGGTGGCAACGGTGAGCAGCAGAGGGGACACCTTGTGGTGGGCCTCCTCCACCGCAAACAGCACGCCGGACAGAGGGGCGCCGGTGGCGGTGGCAAAACCGGCGCAGGCGCCGCCGGTCATTCCGTAACGCCCCCAGGGCTTTCCGCGGCGCCCCAATAGGGTGGTGGCACCCTGCCCCAAGGCGGTGCCTAACTGCACCGAGGGGCCCTCGTTGCCCAGGGGAACACCCACCAAAAAGGTGGTGAGGGACAGGGTCAGGATGCCGATGGCGTTGCGCAACCACCGAAAGGGGAGCGCTCCCCGCAGCACGCCGATGGCGGTGGGGATACCGCCGCCCTGCAGGTTGGTGGTCCTGCGGTAGACCGCCACCAGCAGAAAGGAGAGCCCCAACAGCCCTATCGCCGCCGGCAACAGCCACAAGGGCTGTTCCTGCAGGTGGTGATAGCCCTGCTCCGAGAGGTGGATGACCTGCTTGGCCAAAAGTTTATAGAGGGTGACCACCCCGCCGGTGATGCCGCCGGCGAGGGCGCCCAACAGCAGGGCCATCCCGAAATGGCGCATTAAGAGGATGCGTTTCATCCGCACCGCCGCCTTTCTTGTGAAATCGTGTAGGATGATTATAACACAGGGAAAAGACGCGGGCAAGAGGGAAAGAAGAAAAAGACACACGATTGAGTGCAAGCCCGGCCGTCATGCTTCCGTTGGCGGTGCCCGAAATGCGCCTGCTCGCTGTTCGCGTTGCCGCGTTTCGACCGTGGCACCAGCCTTTTTGCTCGCTGTATCCGCCACCGGCGGCGCTCGCAAACGGCTACCACCGACTTCGCGTAAACGCTCAGCGGTGAAAGCATGACTACTAACTATGAAGTTGCAAGTCGGGACTAAAAGAAAAAGCAAAAAGAAAAAGACACACCAAAAGGTGTGTCTTTTTCTTTTTGGCTGCTCCTGTCAGGCTCGAACTGACGACATCATGATTAACAGTCATGCGCTCTACCGACTGAGCTAAGGAGCAATATGTGGCTTTCGCTGTTGCAAAAGCCTTGTGTGTTGGCGCCTACCTATCTTACCAGGCCGCTTCCAGCCAAGTATTGTCGGCACGAGTGAGCTTAACTGCTGTGTTCGGGATGGGAACAGGTGTACCCTCACCGTCATCAGCACCAACTGAGTGAGTCGGCACCGACCGGAGTCGGTGCCGACTGTGGTGACCCGTAGCGGATTCGAACCGCTGTTGCCGGCGTGAGAGGCCGGAGTCTTAGGCCACTTGACCAACGGGCCATATAATGGTGCACCTCCAGGGACTCGAACCCTGGACACCCTGATTAAGAGTCAGGTGCTCTACCAACTGAGCTAGAGGTGCTTGTC
>SVON01000017.1 GCA_015066365.1 Oscillospiraceae bacterium
CCGATTTTGCGACATACGGAGTAGTACTCAAGTTGGTGACGAGGCGCCCCTGCTAAGGGCGTAGGTCGGGTAACCGGCGCGAGAGTTCGAGTCTCTCCTACTCCGCCAAGAAAAAGAGATACCCTTTCGGGTATCTCTTTTTCTTTTTGACTATGTGGGTAACTCGAACTCGAGCGCCGAAGGCGCGGGCAACGCCTGCGAGCGCCGCCGGTGGCGGATACAGCAAGCAGGGGTTGGTGCAGCGGTCGAAAGGCGGCGAGCGATAGCGAGAAAACCGCATTTCGGGCACCGCAAACTGGGCAATCGAGTCTCTCCTACTCCGCCAAGAAAAAGAGATACCCTTTCGGGTATCTCTTTTTCTTTTTGGAATAGCTGATACGAGAACTCTAGCATTCCGTTAGGAATGCACAAGGTTTTGCGTGTAGCACATTGGGCAAGCACCACTTCGGCGCAAAACCAGAGTTCAGAGTCTCTCCGGATACCCTCCGTGCATTTCGGGCACCGCAAACTGGGCAATCGAGTGTCTCCTAGTGCGTTTTTTAATAAAAAAACCTTGTAAAGACTGGGAAATTATGCTATACTGTCGATATCAATCAAACTTACTGCGTACTTAAGCAAGGAGGAATTACGATGTTTTGTGCAAAATGTGGAAAGCAGATCCCTGACAGCTCAACCTTCTGCAATTTTTGCGGAGCTCAGCAGGAGATCAATGTGAATTGGCAACCCGAGCCGGCAGCACCCGCTCCTCAGCCGGTGGCACCCGCTCCCGAACCGGCAGCACCCGCTCCTCAGCCGGTAGCACCTGCTCCTCAGCCGGCGGCACCCGCTCCTCAGCCGGCAGCACCTGCTCCGGAGGTCAAACCCGAGCCTGTCCCGCAGAACAAAAAGGAAACCAAAAGCAAAACCGGAACCATCCTGCTGATTATTGTGATTTTTATCGTTTGCGGTATCATCGGCAAATTGGTGATCGCCCCCTCTATGACCCCGGATGACAACGAGAACGGTGGCACCAACAACAGCACCCCCTCCGGCTCTAACGTAAGTTCCGGCAGTTACACGGATATTTTTAGAGGCACAAACATTGTGCACTTCCAGGATTTCTTTGGCATGAACGTGAAGCAGTTTGCTATGAAAGAAGCCAAAGGAACTATTATTTGCAAAGACTTTGGTTATAGCGGCGATACGATTAAAAAGATCGTTGAAACTATGTACGTTCCGCTTGCCGGCCACACCAGTGCCGAAATTTCTGAGATGGAGAGTTACGCAAGGGCTCAATTTGCGGCATACGATGCACTATCTTGCTGTACTGTAACCTACAACAAAAGCACCAATTATTTTACCGCTACTCTTACCTTTAACAACGTGGATCAACCGGCAAACTACACCGCCCTGTACAATGCGAAATACTTCAATGCAAACAGCCCTGTTTCCATGTCTGCTACAGAAAAAGATCTTTTGAGCAAAGGCTATGCCAAGAAATAATCCACAACAAAAAAGGCATCCCGGATGGGATGCCTTTTTTGTTTTCCCTCTTGCGCTTTGTCGAAAATTGGTGTATGATGGCAGGCGGTGCTGATCACAAAGGAGGGATTTGTCGTGGCGGTGCTCCGCTTTCTCAAAAAGAATATCGTCTTTTCCGTGGCGGCGGTGGCGGCGGCTGTCACCTGCTTTCTGGTGCCGCCGGACAAAGAGTATCTGGGCTATTTCGACTGGAAGACCCTGGCCTGCTTGTTCCTAACCTTAGCGGTGGTATGCGCCCTGCGCAACATCAAATTCTTCACCATCGTGGCACGGCGGTTGGTCAGGATCTCCGGCAACCTGCGGGGGCTGTTCTTGATGCTCATCGCCATCACCTTTTTGGGGTCGATGCTCATTGCCAACGATATGGCGCTCATCACCTTTCTCCCCTTGGGCTATTTTGCCCTGTCGGTGGCTCACCAAGAACGGTATATGGCCTATCTGTTTATCCTACAGAATATCTCCGCCAATCTGGGCGGCATGCTAACCCCTTTTGGCAATCCGCAGAATCTGTATCTGTATTCCTATTTTCATATCCCCACCGGCGAATTCTGCCGCATCATGCTGCCGCCGTTTCTGTTAGCCATCACGCTGCTGGCGCTGTGCTGTCTGCCGATCAAGGCCGTCAAGCTGACCATCGAGGACTCTTTCAGCGAACCGCTGAACAAACGGCGCACCACGCTGTATCTGGCCTTGTTTGCTCTTTCTCTGCTCATCGTGTTCCGGGTAGTGCCCTATTGGATAGGCTTGGTGCTGATCACCGGTGTTCTGTTGTGGTCGGATCGCGAGGCACTTTTGATGGTGGATTACGGACTCTTAGGCACCTTCTTTTTCTTCTTCATCTTTGCCGGTAATCTGGCTCGCTTGCCGGCGGTGAACGAACTGGTATCCACCCTACTGGCCAAGGATACCCTGTTGGTGTCCACCCTCTCCTGCCAGGCCATCAGCAACGTGCCCAGCGCCATTCTGCTATCCCAGTTTACCGACAACTATCACGCCCTCTTGCTGGGCGTCAATATCGGCGGCACCGGCACGCTGATCGCCTCGCTGGCCAGTCTGATCACCTTTAGCGAATTCCGGGTGCTGTACCCCGGTCGCACCAAACAGTATTTCTGGATGTTCACCGCGGTTAACGTGGGCTTCCTGGTTATAATGACCGTAGCGGCGAAACTATTTTTCTTATAAAAAAACGCCATCCTCTCGGATGGCGTTTTTTTATTTCTTCTTTTTTCGATACAACCCAACCAACAAAAACGCAGTTGCAAGGAACAAGAACGACAACAGCATAATACAGTGAACGTTACCACTTACACACCGCTCCCAGTTGTGAAAATCCACCTGGTAGAGGTTATCGTTTTGGTCAAACAACCAATTTACAACAAATTCGGCGAAGAAATAGATAGTTGTGCTGAAAGAGATACCAATGGCGGATTTGATAAACGGATTCAAACAGAGTAGACCGATCGCCCCACAGAAAAATACCGGGAGAAACGCATAACCGGTGATAAGCCAAGAGGAAAACAGGGGGAACACCGCATACACACGGACCAATGTCAACAACAACAAGGTCAGCAGAAACAGCGCACCAACGGTAAGCGAAACACAGACACGCCGCCACCGGGTTTTATACAACAATATGGGTAGAAACACCGCCACATAACCCATCAACGTACCAACGCAGGCGGTGGGTACCCAAAAGGTCTGCCCTACGAAGATGCCGCAGGTCAGTAGCAATAGACAAATACACAAATAACTGCTGACGGTGAACACCAATAGTTTGTTCTTCTCGAAAAGCAGAGTAAACGTGGGGATAAACGAATAAGCGCAGAGCAAAGCCGCCAACACCACAAAAAACCAAGATAACGTATGATCCACCGCCAAATTGCAGATAAAACAGGTGAGCAACGCCACCCCGTAAGAAATGGTGGGCACCCAAAACCATGCACCACGAATGCGGCGGAATAGTCGAGCCTCGTGTTTCAGTTTGCGGGTGTCGGTATCGGTGGAGGCAGTGACAAACTCGTGTTCGCTGATGTCCAGCACCCGGCAAATATCCGCAATGAGCGTAATATCAGGGTAAGATGCGCCCCGCTCCCACTTACTCACCGCCCCTTCAGTGATGAACAAGAGCTCCGCTAAGTCTTTTTGGGAATAGTTCTTCTCCATGCGTTTTTGTTTAATGAAAGAACCAAAGGATTTCTTGTCTGTCATTGGAAATCACCTCTGCCGATATTATAACGAAAACAGTCAAAATGGTCAATGGACTGTTAGGACACCCCGGTTTTGGTGTAAAAAAACCGCCGTCTGTCATTCGACAGACGGCGGGTTTGGTTTCAGATTAGTTCACCGGGGTTACCACCACTTCGGGGGTGTAGGGGGCGGAGGTATCCTCGGCCTTGTCCCGGTTGGCAAAGAACTTGGGTGCCACCTGGGGGAACATAGCGTAGGTCAGCACGTCCTCCTCCTGCTTCACATAAGGGGCGGCCTCGGCGCGGAGCTTCTCCAGCTCCGGCTCCAGGGTGTCCGCAAAGCGGCAGGTGATGGGCGGATCGTCGCCCAAAATCTTCTTAGAAAACTCCGGGTCGATGGGAGCAGGGGTCTTGCCGTAGTCGCCGTGGATCATACCACGGAACTCCTTGGTGACCATCTTATACCGCTCACCCATAATCACGTTGAACACCGCCTGGGTGCCCACGATCTGACTGGTGGGGGTTACCAGAGGCGGATAACCGGAATCCTCACGGACACGGGGGATCTCTGCCAGCACCTCGTCCAGTTTGTCTTCTTTACCGGCCTCTTTCAGCTGACCCAGCATATTGGAGAACATACCGCCGGGAACCTGGTACAGTAGCGTGTTGGCATCCACACCCAACGACTTGTGCGAAATCTGGCCGGAGCCCATATATTTCTCACGCAGTTTGGCAAAGTGGGTGCGCACCACGTTCAGCTGATTCAGGTCCAGACCGGTGTCGTACTCGGTGCCCTGCAGGGCGGCCACCAAGCTCTCGGTGGGCATATGGGAGGTACCCACAGACAGAGGGCTCATAGCGGTATCGATGATGTCGGCGCCGGCCTCGATGCCCTTCATGATGGACATAGAAGCCAGACCGGCGGTGTAGTGGCTGTGAATGTCGATGGGAATACTCACGGTCTCCTTCAGCCGGGACACCAGATCGTAGCAAGCATAGGGGGTCAGCAGACCCGCCATATCCTTGATGCAGATGGAATGAGCACCCATCTCCTCCAAAGTCTTGGCGTAGTTGGCGTAGTACTCGTTGTTGTGCACCGGGCTGAGGGTGTAGCTGATACAGCCCTGCACGTGAGCCTGCTCCTTGTTGGCGGCCTTGATGGCGGTCTGCAGGTTACGGGCATCGTTGAGCGCGTCGAAGATACGGATCACATCAATACCGTTGGCCACAGACTTCTGCACAAAATACTCCACCACGTCGTCGGCATAAGGACGGTAACCCAGCATATTCTGGCCGCGGAACAGCATCTGCAGCTTCTGATGGGGCATCTCCTGACGCATAATGCGCAGACGCTCCCAGGGATCCTCGTTGAGGAAACGGATGCAGGAATCGAAGGTAGCACCGCCCCAGCACTCAACGGAAAAATAAGGAATCTTATCCATCTCGGCCAGGATGGGACGCATCTCATCCATCGTCATACGGGTGGCCAGCAAAGACTGGTGAGCGTCACGCAGGACCACCTCGGTCAATTTGATCGGCTTATTTGCCATAGCGCACACCTCGCAATTAGTTCAGGCTCAGCAGGACGGCACCGGTGTCCACGCTGTCGCCCTTATTGACGTGGACGGCGGCCACGGTGCCGGCGCAGGGAGCCACGATCTCATTCTCCATCTTCATGGCCTCAAAAACGACCAACAACTGACCCTCGGCCACGGCATCGCCGGCATTCACCTTAATGTCGATGATGGTGCCGGGCATGGGGCAGGTAATGGTGGTAGCACCGGCAGGAGCCGCCACGGGAGCGGCGGCGGGGGTGGCAGCAGGAGCAGGAGCAGCAGCAGCGCCGATCTCCTCTACGTCCACCTCATAGGCGGTACCATTAACGGTGATATGGAACTTCTTCATAACAAAACCCATCCTTTCTAAGGTGTCTTTCTTTGACGAAAGACCATATTTCCCAATATGACCTTATTATACGATATTGTCAAAAAAAAAGCAAGGGTTTCCCCTCGCTTTTTTAACAGATTTGAGAAATTATTGGCACTTGCATTCGCCGTACAAAAACGACTGAATGGACACGGTATAACCTTCCTCACCGGGGACGAACTCCAGCCGCTTTAGCAGCGGCACCAATGCCTCAATGCGGCACAAGCCGGTGATGGCGCCACGGCAATCGCCGGTGTTGAGCACCGAGCGGATCAGTCCCTCGGTCATCAGCGGTTCGTCGGTCTGCACCGACAGCACCTCTACCGTCTCCCCTGCCACGGCAAACAGGGCATGACCCAAAATGGTGCCGTCGCTATCTCTGAGCACCATCGCGTCGGTGCCGGCAGGAGCTCCAACAGACGCCAAAAACGCCTTATCGGCGGGCTGTATGGTAATCACGGTCAGGCTCCTTTCCGTATTTAATATAGCCGGCGGCAATCTTCTTGGTCACACCGGTGGCCATCACCAGGTTCTTCACCTCATCAGGGGTCAGATAGCGCCAGTTGCCCACCGGTAGCATCCCCAGCTTTACCTTGCCTACCGCGTTGCGGCGCAGACGGGACACCTCCAGACCCAACGACTCGCACATCCGGCGGATCTGGCGATTGCGTCCCTCAAACAGGGTGATCTCCACCACACAGCGGTCCTCCGCGCTGGAGACGATGGTCACCTGGGCCGGGGCGGTCTTACGCCCATCCAAAAGGATGCCCTCTTCAAACTTTGTTTTCTGTTCTTCGGTCATCGGCTGGCGCAGCGTGACCCGGTACAGCTTCGGCACGTGATGGGTGGGGTGCATAATGGCGTTGGAAAAATCACCGTCGTTGGTCAAGAGCAGCAGACCCTCGGAATCCTTATCCAAACGGCCCACCGGATACACCGGCACACCCACACTGCGCACCAATTCCTCCACGCACTTACGACCCCGCTCATCCGCCATAGTGGTGATATAGCCACGGGGCTTGTGAAGCGCGATATACACCGATTGGGGGGCCGCGCCCAATTTTTTACCCCGGACGTGGATAACGTCGCGACGATCATCCACCTTATCTCCCACCTTGGCGAGACGGCCATTTACCTTGACGTGTCCGGCGGCAATGAGTTCTTCCGCCTTACGACGGGAAGCGACGCCCCGCTCGGACAACACCTTTTGTAATCGCACCATTGCCATGGGCGCACCCTCTCTTTCTGTTTCCTACATGCCGCAATACGACCACCCACACAGACTGGTGAGGGTCAAACGCGTCTGTTTATTTCTCTTCCTTCTTATCCTTCACCATCTTGGTCACGCGATCCACCAGATCAGGGATCATCGAAATAGCCCGGTCAATGGTATCCGGCTTAGCCACCACCGGCAACAGGTTGATCTCGCCATCCTTGATGGTCAAAAACGCCAGAGGGGTCAGGTTGATACCCGCACCGGCACCGCCGCCAAACAGATCACCGCCGGTCTTGGCAGGCAGGTCGGAGCCACCGGAAGCAAAACCGTAAGACACCTTAGATACCGGAATCAGGGTCACGCCATCCTCCAGGGTAACGGGAGTACCGATCACCGTATTGGCGTCCACCATCTCACGGATCTTCTCTACGGAAACGCCCATCAAACCTTCTACTTTGTTCGCCATATTACATAACCTCCTTGGATTTTTCAGGAATATCTTTCATTCGCAACATCAGGAATCCCCACAATAGCGAGATTCCGGCGCCCAACAGACGCCACACCGACACCCGAAACCGGACGTCGAACCGTACCCCTCCCTGCTCCAGCAGAAAGTTGGGTTCCACCCGCACCTGGCGGTGGCGCACCCGCACCTTACACTCGATCAGCGACAGCGCCGGATAGACCACGCTGCACACCTGCCCATACCGCTGGGCGGTGGTGGCCGCATCCTCTCCGGCAATCAGCAGCTCCAGCCTCAGGTTCTTCACCGTAATGGCCCGCAACACCTTTCCGGCGGTGCGTCCGGCCAGACCGGCCACCTCCACCAAGAAACGCAAGGTGGAGGCAACGCCGTCCTCTTTGAACAAAGCAACGATCTCCTGCCATTTAGAGGACATTTTTGACTGTTTCTGCTGTTTTTTTACGGTCTTTTTGACCGCTTTCGCTTTTTTCTTCCGCTTTTTGGGCGGTTTCTCCGGGGCGGGATATAAGGTGATGGGGATGCCCAACACCCGTATCCGGGCAGAAAAGGCGCCATCGTAGGCAACCCGTCCGAATACCGGGATCAGCAACACCGCCAGCACCAACGCTAACAGGGCGAGCAGGCTATACACAGCCCACACAGCTTATTCCTCCTGTTCGTTAATGGGATTGAGCTCCATCTCGGTCTCATCGGGGCCAAACTCCGGCTCGATGCCCTGCTGTTCCATCAGCACCTCGTCCAGGGTGGTCTCCCGCATAGTATGATCCTCTTTCTGAGGCAGAGGCGGCAACTGGTCCAGAGAGGACACGCCAAAGCACCGCAGAAAATTGGCAGACGTGCCATAGAGCAGCGGTCTGCCCGGCAGGTCCATACGCCCCTTTTCCTCAATCAGACCCTTCTGCTGAAGGCCCTGAATGACCGCACTGCAATCCACGCCACGCACCTGCTCCACAAAGGGGCGGGTCACCGGCTGGTTGTAGGCGATGATAGCCAGCACCTCCATCGCTGCCTGAGACAGCGGGGTGTTGCGCCGGATGTCCATCGCCTTACGGACGTAACCGGCATACGCCTTACTGCTGCACAGCTGATAGCTGTCATCCAGCTTGAGGGCGGTCATACCGCCGCCCCGGGTGTTGACGTCCTGGGCCCAATCCTCCGCGATCTTGCGGGTGGTCTCCTCGTCCAACTCCAGCGCCAAAGCCAACCGGGAGATCGGCACCGGCTCACCGCTGGCAAATACAATGGCCTCAATGGCGGCCTGATACTGTTTAATTTCCATCGTTTACTACCTCCGCATCCCGGTCCGGGCTGTCGTCAAACTCCTCCGGGACGGTGTTATCCCATTCCTCCGGGGGGCGCATCTGCACCTGTTGCTCTTGGCCCTCACCGTCCACGCTGATACGCTTGGACTTGATGAGTTCCAGCAGAGCCAGGAAGGTGGCTACCAGATCGGATTTGCTCTCCGCCTTGCTGAATAGGGACTGATAGGACACCTTGCCCCGGCTGTACAGCTTCCGCAGGACGTAGGTGATCTTGGTGGACACCGGCACGATCTTGCGGGCCACAATACCGTGGAACGCCTGGGCCGGGGGCGGCAAACGCCGCTTGCCTCGACCGGCGGCGGAGAGAAACGCGTCCAAAACCTCCTCCGGCTTGTGTACCCGGCGATAGGTCATATCCGGCTCCACCTCTTCCGCCTCGCGGATAAAGAGGTCGCCGCCCACGTAATCCACCGCCAAGCGGCGGGCCATCTGCTGGCAGAGCTGATATTCGATCAGCTGACCGGTCAACTCCCGCTTGAGCTCCTCGGTCTCCTCTTCGTACCGGGGCAGCAGCATCACGGATTTGATATGCACCAAACGGGCTGCCATCTCCAAAAATTCGCTGGCTACGTCCATATTGTAGTCCTTCATCTCCTGGATGGCGGCCAGATACTGCTCCAGCACCTGAGCGATGGGAATATCGTAGATATTCAGTTTATTCTTCTGCACCAGAAAGAGAAGCAGGTCGAGAGGCCCCTCAAAATCCGGCAGTTTATAGGATATGGTTTCCATCTAAACGCTCCTGTATGCGTGAATTCTTTACACCAAATGCGCCAACTGAGGATACAACAGTTTGATCCACACTTTATTAAAATCAAGCAGGTCCGGCTCGCCCACGAGGAAGCCAATGGCACCGCCTACCGTATCCCGCATAAAATCCAAGGGAACGTCCAGCGCACCGGTAAACAGCAACACAAACAGGCCGATGGTAATGTACTGACTGTATTGCTCCAGCGTATAGGCCCACCGACCGGGCAACAGAGAACTCCACAGCCGGCTACCATCCAAAGGGGGAACCGGCAAAAGGTTGAATACCATCAAAGAAATGTTTACCGACACCATCACGCCCACCAATAAGATCCACAGGGAAAACAGCATCTCCACATCGTGGACAAACAAACAGCAAATCCGGAAGATACCGGCGGACAGCAACGCCATCAAAAAGTTAGAAATCGGGCCAGCCATCGCCACCAGGATCATATCCCGTTTGCGGTTGCGGAGATTATAGGTGTTCACCGGCACCGGTTTGGCGTAACCGATGCCCACCGTCAAAATCATAAGGGTGCCCATCAGGTCCAGATGACGGAAGGGATTGAGCGATAAACGGCCCTGGTACTTGGCGGTTCTATCCCCGCACCAATAGGCCACCAGGCCGTGAGCAAATTCATGCACCGGCAGACACACCAACAGCACCGCACCATAGGCCAAGAACAAAAACAGCAGGTCTATGGTGGTAAACGTATTACGATTACTCAAAAACGTCATTAGCATAATGGACCTCCAGCGCGCACAAATTACACCAGTATAATCAATAGTTAAGTTATTTTACCAAATATAAAAGAAAAAAACAAGAGTTTTAGGCAATTATCCGCAAAGAATAAAAAAATTTGTGTTTTGGTAAAAAAACACTTGATTTTTTCGTCATTATCTGCTAAACTAGTTCCGTTGCTTTGCAGGGGTACTATGCCCCGGCATAAACTATGCTTGATTCGGCCTGACAGCCGACGTACAAAAGGAGGTGCAGAACAATGGCAAAGTGTGATTACTGCGGCAAGAGTGTTACCTTCGGTATCCGTGTGTCTCACTCTCACAGACGGTCCAACCGTTCCTGGAAGCCCAACATTCGCCGTGTCAAGGCGATCGTTGACGGTTCCCCCAAGCGTGTGTACGCCTGCACCCGCTGCCTGCGTTCCGGAAAGGTCACCCGCGCGGTGTAATTCCAAACACGTAAACAAAACAAGCCTTCGGTTTCATACCGAAGGCTTTTTTGTTTGTATGTTTCTCCCCCATCCCGTCCATACTCGCATTGAAAGGATGGGATGCTATGTACAACAAGGTGGAAATCTGCGGGGTCAACACCGCCACACTAAAGGTGCTGACCGAGGCGGAGAAAACCGCGCTGCTCCGAAAAATGCAGGAGGGCGACCAACGCGCCCGGGAAGAACTGATCCAGGGCAACCTGCGCCTGGTGCTCAGCGTGGTGCAACGGTTTGCAGGGCGGGGCGAAAACCCCGACGACCTCTTTCAGGTAGGCTGTATCGGACTGATGAAATCCATCGACAACTTTGATCTATCCCAAAACGTGCGCTTTTCCACCTATGCGGTACCCATGATCATCGGTGAGATCCGCCGGTATCTGCGGGACAACAACGCCATCCGCATCAGCCGCTCCACCCGGGACGTAGCCTATCGGGCCATGCAGGCGAAAGAACAGCTGATGGCAGAACAAAATCGGGAACCCACCATCGAGGAAATCGCCAGACGCTTGGATCTTCCCCGGGAAGAGGTTGTGCTGGCCTTAGAGGCCATCGTAGACCCGGTGAGTCTGTACGAGCCCATCTACAACGACGGCGGTGACACCATCTTTGTCCTGGACCAACTAGGCGACAAAAACGACGACAAAAATTGGCTGGACGAGATCGCTCTGCGGGACGCCATCGCCGCCCTATCCAGCCGGGAAAAGAAGATACTCAATCTGCGCTTTTTCAAAGGAATGACCCAAGTGGAGGTATCCGCCGAGATCGGAATCTCTCAGGCTCAGGTGAGCCGACTGGAAAAAGGGGCACTGGATAAAATCAAGCGAGAGCTGTGAAACCCCTTGATATGACTGGGTTCTTAGACTGTAAAGGGAAAGGCCTGCACACCTGTGCAGGCCTTGCGTTATTCCCCTTTGTATTTCCGCTTGGTGGCCTGACCGCCCCGGATATGGCGTTGGGCCTTATTGACCTCTAAGACGTGCCGCACCTGACCGTATAGTTGGGGGTTCAGCGTTCGCAACCGCTCTGCCACGTCTTTATGTACCGTAGATTTACTGATGTGAAAGCGCTTTGCGGCGGCGCGGACAGTAGCCCCGGTATCCAGGATATACTCCCCCAGTGCCACCGCTCGTTCCAATACCATTTCCCTCATACTATCAACTCCTAACCTCTGCCTAATAGTATGAGAGCGTAACGAAAAATATGAACAAAACAAAAAAACTCCCGGCCATAAGCCGGGAGTTTTTTGTTGAGCGATTACAGCTTGGGACCAGCCTCAACCAGAGCCTTGCCCTCGTCGTTACCGGTGTACTTATTGAAGTTCTTGATAAAGCGGGCCGCCAGATCCTGTGCCTTCTCCTCCCAGATGGAAGCGTCGGCGTAGGTATCGCGGGGATCCAGGATGGCAGGATCCACGCCGGGCAGAGAGGTGGGAACCTCGAAATCGAAATAGGGGATCTTCTTGGTCTCAGCCTTCAGGATGGAGCCATCCAGAATAGCGTCGATGATGCCGCGGGTATCCTTGATGGAGATACGCTTGCCGGTGCCGTTCCAGCCGGTGTTCACCAGATAGGCCTTGGCGCCGGATTTCTCCATCTTCTTGACCAGCTCCTCGCCATACTTGGTGGGGTGCAGCTCCAGGAAAGCAGCGCCAAAGCAGGCAGAGAAGGTGGGGGTGGGCTCGGTGATGCCGCGCTCGGTGCCGGCCAGCTTAGAGGTAAAACCGGACAGGAAGTAATACTGGGTCTGCTCGGGAGTCAGGATGGACACGGGAGGCAGAACACCAAAGGCGTCGGCAGACAGGAAGATCACGTTCTGAGCGTCGGGGCCCTTAGAAACGGGGCGCACGATCTTCTCAATGTGGTCGATGGGATAGGATACGCGGGTGTTCTCGGTGACAGAGCCGTCGGCGAAATCGCACTTGCCGGCCTCATCCACGGTCACGTTCTCCAGCAGTGCGTTGCGCTTGATGGCGTTGTAGATGTCGGGCTCGGAATCGGGATCCAGGTTGATGACCTTAGCATAGCAGCCGCCCTCAAAGTTGAAGACGCCCTCGTCGTCCCAGCCGTGCTCGTCATCGCCGATCAGCAGACGCTTGGGATCGGTGGACAGGGTGGTCTTACCGGTGCCGGACAGGCCGAAGAACAGGGCGGTGTTCTCGCCGTTCATATCGGTGTTGGCGGAGCAGTGCATAGAGGCCATACCGTTCAGGGGCAGGTAGTAGTTCATCATCGAGAACATACCCTTCTTCATCTCGCCACCGTACCAGGTATTCAGGATCACCTGCTCCTTGGAGGTCAGGTTGAAGATGGCGGCGGTCTCGGAGTTCAGACCCAGCTCCTTATAGTTCTCCACCTTCGCCTTGGCGGCATTGTAGGACACGAAATCCGGCTCAAAGTTCTCCAGCTCCTCAGCGGTGGGAGCGATGAACATATTCTTCACGAAGTGAGCCTGCCAAGCCACCTCCATAATGAAGCGGATGGCCATACGGCTGTCCTTGTTGGTGCCGCAAAACACGTCCATCACGTACAGCTTCTTGTTGGAGAGCTGCTCCACAGCCAGGCGCTTGCACTCGTTCCAAGCCTCGACGGAGGCGGGCTTATTATCGTTGGCGTACTCGTCAGAGGTCCACCACACGGTGTCCTTGGAGGTATCGTCCATCACGATGAACTTATCCTTGGGAGAACGGCCGGTATAGATGCCGGTCATCACGTTCACAGCACCCAACTCGGTGAGCTGGCCCTTCTCGAAGCCCTCCAGAGAGGGATCCATCTCGGCCTCGAACAGCTCCTCGTAAGAGGGGTTGTAGACGATCTCTTTGACACCGGTGATGCCATATTTCTTCAGATCAATCATATACGTATACTCCTTTTCAAAATAATTTTTATCAGAATAAAATAATGATAAACTGGGAAACAAGAACCACCGCAATCAAGGCGATGGGATAGGTGGCCGCATAAGCGGCGGCCACGTCTTCGGTGCCGGCCACACCAATCAGAGTGCCCAAGGCCGGGGTGCTGGTCATACCGCCGGTGATGGAGCCAAGATTGTTCAGCAGGCTGAGTTTCAGCACGTACTTGGCAAACAAGAAGCCAACCACCATCGGGAAGACGGTCATCACGATACCGTAAACAAAATACATCGGGTCAAAATTGGCTACGAACTTAGCCCCACCGGGAATGCCGGCACCCACCAGGAACAGCACAAGACCCAACTCACGGAATAATTTAAGGGTACTCTGGGCGGGCATCACATTCACACGGCCAATACGGCCAAAATGACCCAGCACCAGGCTCATCAATAAGCAACCACCGGTGGTGGTCAAGGAGAAGCAGGTGCCATCCAGTCCCGCCGAGGTCAGCGGAATCTTGATCTGACCAATCAGCGCACCCAGGATAGCCGCCAAAGAGAACCCGGCGATACCCATAGGATCAAACTGGAACAATGTATGCAGACCCTTCTTATCCTCGGTCTCCGACTTAGAAACCAACTTAGCCCGTTCCTCATCCATATTGGCCTTGGTCAGTTTCGGCATCATCTGCACAAACAACACCACGCCCACAACGCCGAAGATATAGGCGATGCCATAGCCTACGGATACCAGACTTTCATACCTTGCCGCTGCCTCTGCTCCTACGGTTCCCACCATCGCCTGATAGGCTCCCTTTGCCGCAGAAAAAGAAGGCGTCGAAGTCAGCGAACCAGACAACAAACCAACGATCATGGCTACAAAGCCGTCCTGGTCGTTGCCGATAGAACCGCCATAGCCGAGCAGCTCGCCGGCATAAATGCATCCTACGGCGGCCAAACCACCGGCCAGGATGATTACCAAACCCAGGGATACATAGGATTTGAAATTTTTCTTGAAATTGCCGAAAAATTTGGGGCCGGCGATATATCCCACGGAAGTGACAAACAAAATCAAACCTAAATTTTCAATCAGTTTCAGACCATCCGCATAATTGTAGGCCTTGGTAGAATGATTGAACAACAGGTCCGAACCGCTTGTGTGAAAGAACAGAGCACCGGCCAACAAGGCAATCAAAAAAACGCCTGCATCGCCCAAAGAAACTCCCTTGATCGTAATGCGTCCCAGGGCGTATCCGGCCAGCAGCACAAAAAACACCACAAACAGCAACGTAGATACGTCGTTTAAGGAGATGACTCCGCCAAATAAACTCATTTTCACGCCTCCTTCACGGTGTTTTCGGCTGATTTCAGCCGGTATCCTCCTGCGTAAAACAGGGGCATATCACAAAGTTACCCATTTTAACGGATTATATCATCTCACAAGAATAAAATCAATAGGTTTCCCCAATGTTTTACAATTTTTGCCGTTTCTCACCGAAACGCCTCTGCCGGCACAACAAATATGTACAAACCGACAAAAAAAGGCAAGCCCTTCCCCACACGGATGCATTGACAAAAGTCTCTGTTAGTGCTATACTAAAGGAAAGCACAGCGGAATACATTATCGCAAGGCAGGGACACCTACCATCCGGCGGGTGTCTTTTTGCTTTTTGCTGAGAAAGGAGTTTTTTATGGAGTTTTGGGACAACGTGATCGAAACCGTTACCGGGTTTAACAACGTGTCGGTAGCCCTGCGGTTGGTACTGGCTTTAATTATGGGTGGCCTCATCGGTATGGAGCGGGGTCTACACGGCCGGGCCGCCGGTATGCGCACCCACGTTCTGGTATGTCTAGGGGCCTGTATGACCGCCTTGGTGGGGCTGTTTATCCAACATATCAACCCCGGCGAAAACGTCACCCGCATCGCCGCCCAGGTCATTTCCGGTATCGGTTTTCTGGGAGCCGGCACCATTATGATCCGCAACCAGTCGGTGATCACCGGTCTGACCACCGCCGCCGGCGTATGGTGCACCGCCACCATCGGCATCGCATTGGGGTACGGCTTCTATCTGGGGGCAACGGTGGCCACCATTATCGCTCTCATCACCGCCACCCTGTTGACCCGTTTGGAGACCGGCAAAAAGCATCTGCTACGGTGTTATTTGGAATTGGGGGATGCCGGCAAGGTGACCGCCACCATCGAGGCAATCCAGACTCACTACCCTACCCTGAAGCATCCGGAGATCACCGCCCCCAAGAGCGGTATTGCCAACGCGGTGGGACTGACCCTATCCCTGATACTGGATAAGGGCGAGCAAGAGGTCTGTCTAAAGACGCTGGACAGCATTGACAACGTCCTATTTGCCGTAGAGGAATAAGTTGAAAAGGACACCCCCGGTGTCCTTTTTCTTTTGCCCGTTTGTAAAATTTGCCATTGACACCACACCCATTCTGTGGTACACTACCGTACAGAACAAATGTTCTTATTTTGGAGGTGAGTCGGGTGGAGCGGCAGATCTTGCACGTAGACTGCAACAAATTCTATGCATCGGTGGAGTGTTCTCTGAACCCCGACTTACGGGACAAGCCGGTGGTGGTGGGTGGCAACGAGGCCAGCCGCCACGGCATCGTACTCACCAAGAACGAAATCGCCGCCCGCTACGGCATCTCTACCGGCGAAACCCTCTGGTCGGCCCGGCGCAAATGCCCGGATTTGGTCACGGTGCCTCCCCACTTCCCGCTCTACCACAAATACTCTGAGATGGTGCGGGCTATCCTGCGGGAATACACCCCGCTGGTGGAGCCCTTCGGTCTGGACGAGGCCTGGCTGGACGTGACCGGCAGCCCCCGCTCCGGGGTAGAGATTGCAGAAGAAATCCGTCACCGCGTAAGGGAAGAACTGGGCATCACCGTCAGCGTTGGGGTCAGCTTTAACAAAACCTTTGCCAAACTGGGCAGCGACTATAAAAAGCCCGACGCCGTAACGGTGTTTTCCCGGGAAAACTACCGACAATTGGTGTGGCCCCTCTCGGCAGGAGAACTGATTTACGTAGGACGCTCTACCCGCCAAAAGCTGGAGGAACGCTTTATTTACACCATCGGGGACGTGGCAAAAGCCAACCCGGAATTGCTCCACGCCCTATTGGGCAAGTGGGGGCCGGCTCTCCACGCCATCGCCAACGGCCGGGACAGCCAACCGGTGATCCCCACAGAGGAAGCCGCCGGGGTACAATCGGTGAGCAACGGGATGACCACCCCCCGGGATCTCACCGATGACCGGGACGTTAGGCGGGTGCTGATGGTGCTGGCAGAGAGCGTAGGCCGCCGGATGCGGGAGCAGCATTTTGTGGGCAGAACGGTGGAACTGCATCTGCGGGACAACCAACTGAACACCCGCACCCATCGGGTAACCCTGGACCATTACATCCAATCCACCCCGGATATCGCCGACGCCGCTTACGCCTTATTCCGGGAGTCCTATCGCTGGAAACGCCCTCTGCGGAGCGTCACCATCGGGGTCAGCCATCTGGAGCCGGAGGACATTCCCACCCAGATGGATATGACCGACAGCGCCGGACGGGAAAAGCGGGAACAACTGGATCGGGCCGTAGATAATCTGCGGGAACGGTTTGGAGACCACTGCATCCGCCGGGCCATTCTGCTGGAGGATCCCGACCTAACCGGGGAAAGCCTGTACGAGACCCACACCGTCCACCCCACCGGGTTTTCCGGTAAGACCGATGAAATAGGCGGTGACCAATGAGCCGCCGGGTATACGTGGAGGTGACGGCGGTTTTTACCCCGGAGGGGCAGGTGATGCCCCGACAGATCCGGTGGGAGGACGGTACCCTCTTCCCCATCGACCGGGTGACCGACATCCGTCAGGCCGCCGCCACCAAAGCAGGAGGGTGCGGCCTGCGGTATACCATCCGCCTCCGGGGTCAGCAGACCTATCTGTTTCTCGACGAAGACCGCTGGTTTGTGGAAGCAAAGGATAAAAAGCAGCCGACAGCATAACGCTGTCGGCTGCTTTTGCTTTTTTATATTATTTCAGTTCCACAACCGTCACGCCGGTCTCGCCCTCGCCATAGACACCCAGGCGGAAGCCTTTGACCTGCTTATGACCCTTGAGGTGGGCGTGAACGGCACTACGCAGAGCGCCGGTACCCTTGCCGTGGATGACGGTGACCCGCTCCAGACCGCACAAAACGGCGTTATCCAAGAAGCGATCCACCTCCAACAGAGCCTCTTCCACCGTCTGCCCGCGCAGGTCCAGATCGGTGTGGACCGAGCGCTCCATCCGGGAAGTGAGCCCCACGGATTTGGCACCCGATACGGGAACGGTGCGTCCTTTCTTTTCGGCGCGTTTGGATTCATACAGCCGCAGGTTCGACACCGGGGTGCGGGTACGGATGGCACCGGCCTGCACCTCTACCATTCCCTTGCCGTCGGCACCTTTCACCACGACCGCTTTCAGCCCCATATCCACCAGCAGGACGGTATCACCGGCCACCACCGGGCGGGGCAGCACGTATTCCTCGTTATCCCGCTGGGTCACCGGGTCAATGGCGTCCTCCATCTGTCGCAGGCGGGATTTCAGCTGACTCTTAGCCTGGCGGGTCTTGTCTGCAAAGTCGGCGGCCTCTTTCTGCTTGCGCAGATCGTCCAACTCATCCATCAGCCGCTGAGCCTCGGCGCGAGCCTTCTCCACAATGCGCTGAGCCTGCTGACGGGCATTCTCCATTTCTTTATCCTGTCGCGCCTGGATGCTCTCCAGTTTCTCCTCGCTCTGCCGCGCAGCCCGCTCCGCCCGCTGACGGGCACTCTCGGCGGCGGTAATCTCCTGCTCCAATTCCTGACGACGGGCATCCAATCGACTGACCACCTCTTCCAGACGTTGGTCGTCGCCGGACACCAGCCGACGGGCCTGCTCCACCAGATCGGCGTCCATCCCCAATCGCTCGGTGATGGCAAAAGCATTGGAGCGCCCGGGCACGCCGATCAGCAACCGGTAGGTAGGCCGCAACGAGGCCACGTCAAACTCACAGCTGGCGTTCTCCACGCCGGGGGTGTGGATGGCATAAGCCTTCAGCTCTGCATAGTGGGTGGTGGCGCCGATACGGGCCCCCTGACCGCGAAGCCGCTCCAGAATGGCCACCGCCAAAGCGGCACCCTCCACAGGGTCGGTGCCGGCACCCAGCTCGTCCAACAGCACCAGGGTGCCATCGACCGCTTCGCCAAGGATCCGGATAACGTTGGTCATATGGGCGGAGAAGGTGGACAGGGATTGCTCGATGGACTGCTCGTCGCCGATGTCCACCAGAATCTTATCAAACACCGCCACCTGGCTATGATCCCCCACCGGGATCAGCAGACCGCACTGGGTCATCAGGGTGAGAAGTCCCAAGGTCTTTAGGGTCACCGTCTTACCACCCGTATTGGGGCCGGTGACCACCAGCGTGTCAAATTCGCCGCCCAGCTCCACATCGATGGCCACCACTTTTTGGGGGTCGATGAGAGGGTGGCGGGCTTTACGCAGGCAGGTGTGACCGTCGGTAGCCAGTTTCGGCTTGATGGCTTTCATCTTATAGGCCAAGTGGGCCTTGGCAAAAATGAGATTCAGCTCCAACAGCACCTTGTAATCCGCAATAATGGCGGTGGCAAAGGAGCCCACCTCGGCAGACAGTGCGAACAGAATCCGCTCGATCTCCGCCTCTTCCTTGGACTTGAGCACCTTAATTTCATTGTTGGCCTCCACCACCCCCATGGGTTCCACAAACACGGTAGCGCCAGAGGCAGAGGTGTCGTGAACCAGACCGGGTACTTCGCCCCGGTGCTCGGCCTTCACCGGCACCACGAAACGGCCACCACGGATGGTAACGATGGACTCCTGCAACGCCTTTTGATAGGTGGCGGAGCGCACCAGTTTGTCCAACTGATCCCGCACCTTCACCGAGGCCTGCCGCATCTTACGGCGAATGTCCGCCAAGGTGGGGGAAGCGTTATCCGCCACCTCCTCTTCGTTGACCACGACGGCAGAGATCTTCTCCTCTAAGTACTTGTTGGGTGCCAGCACGGAAAACCGGTCGTCCAGGCAGGTGGACACGCCCTCACAATGGGAGCGCCACTGGCTGATGGAGCAAATGATGCGCAACGTCTCCCCGATGCGGAGCAGTTCGCCCAAAGACAGGCAGGCGCCTGCCTCAGCCCGACGGAGAGGGTTGCTCACGTCGGCAAGCTGACCGAAGGAGGGACTGCCGAAGCCACCGATGAGCCGGCAGGCGTCGTCGGTCTCGTCCAGCCGGCGCTGTACCAGCGTCGGCTCAGTAGACGGGCGCAAAGCGCGCGCCATCTCCGCCGCGGCAGAACAGCAGGTCTCTCCCGCCAGTTTCTCCAAAATCTTATCTAATTCCAAAGCATGTAAATCACGATTCATAGTATGTTAAATTCCTTCCGCTCTCAGCGTGTGGTAAAAGTCAAGTGTTGCAAAGCGATGCTGGGTCTGTGCCAGCAAAAACCGCTCCATCAGCGTGGCAAGGACGGCGGCATCCTCGTTGGGCAGGGCAAAAGCAAAGCACCGCTCAAACGTGCCGTACAGGACGTGGCGCAGAGCCGCCAACACACCGGCAGACACCTCCATCGCATCCCCCTGACCGGCGTGGGATAAACAAGTAAGGGTGCCGGAGGTGGGTGAAAACCATAAGGGGGCATCCGGCTCACCACAAGCCACACAGCCGGTCAGATCCGGCATATAGCCCTCCAAAGACAGCAGCCGTCCCTCGACCACCGCCTTGACCAGCAGCGGGTTTTTCTCCCCCTGCGCTAAGTAATGCAGGCCGCTCAACAGCAGGCGCAAATGCTGAGGGGCGGGGGTGTCGGTGGGACACAGCCGCAACGCCAACTCGCAAAAATACTGCCCCAACGCCAACCGCTCTACGTCCTGCCGCAGAGCAAAAAACACCTCGTTGGGTTGGGCGTCCTCAAGGATATACTTATCCCGGCCGGGAATGAGACTCAGCCGGGCGTAGCACAAGGGTTGCGTGGAGGAGCCAAACCGGCTTTTGGGGCGCTTTGCACCCTTGGCCGAGGCACGCACCAGCCCCTTATCCCGGGTGAGGATTGCCACAAACCGATCCGCCTCGGACAGGGTATCATACTCCCTGAGAATCAGGCCGTCGGTCATCAGATGCTGTTTTGGGGCGGTTGCCATAGCCCGATTCCTCCTTGTTGACGTAGTTCATAGACTGTGCCACCGGGTCGATGCCCCGATACCGCAGATAATCCTCTACCTTTCCGCTGTGGACAAAGTTGTGCCAGAGTTTATCCTGATCCATTCCCGTCGCCTCCCTTTCGCGGTTAGTATCCCCCGAAAGGCGCCGCGTAAAGGCGGAAAATTAGTCCAGTTTATAACCCAGGCCGGACAGGAACCCTTGGCGGTTGCGCCAGTCCTCCTTCACCTTGACCCAGCACTGCAGGTTCACCTTGGTGTCAAATAATCCTTCCAACTCGGTGCGGGCACGGGACGCGATCTCCTTGAGCATGGCACCCTTTTTGCCGATGACCATGCCCTTATGGCTGTCCCGCTCGCAGTAGATGTAGGCGTCGATGTCCAGGATGGTACCCTTTTCGGTCTCCCGCTCCCCCCAACGCTCAATATCCACCGCGATGCCGTGGGGGATCTCCTGACGGAGCAGCTGGAGCATCTTCTCCCGGATGACCTCGGAGGCGATGGCCTGCTCGGTCTGGTCGCTGGAAGCATCCGCCGGGAAGAAATGGGGGCTCTCAAAGGTAAACTTATTCAGTTCTGCCACCAACGCCTCCAGACCGTCGCCGGTGACCGCAGACACCGGCACGATGGCGGTAAAATCCATCTGCTGCTGCCAGGCGGCAATGCAGGACAGAAGCTGCGCCTTATCCGACACGGTGTCGATCTTATTGATGGCCAGAATGACCGGCAGTTTTTTCTGCTGCAGCTGTTTGAGCAGCTCTTGCTCTTCCTCCCGGATATTGGTGCGGGGTTCGGTAACCATCAGACCCACGTCCACACCGGACACCGCCTCACCGATGGAGCGCACCATAAAGTCGCCCAGGCGGGTGCGGGGCTTGTGGTTGCCGGGGGTATCCAAAAACACCAACTGGGTATCCCCCTTGGTCACCACGCCCATAATGCGGGTGCGGGTGGTCTGGGGCTTGTCCGAGACAATAGCCACCTTTTTCCCCACCAGGGCGTTGAGCAGGGACGATTTGCCCACGTTGGGACGCCCCACAATGGCAATAAATGCAGAAACCGTATTCATAACAAATCCTCTCTTATCACAGAACGACCCTGCCCCGAATCGTCAAGGCAGGGTAGCCGGTTTATTCTTCGTTTTCCAGCACGTAGCTGCTGCCGCGAGGCAACCCAATGGACAGCATCACAGCCTCTTCCTTCTCCCGCATACGGACCGCCTCCAGGCCGCCCTCTACGTGATCGTAGCCCAACAGATGCAGCATCGAGTGGACGGTGAGGTACCCCACCTCCCGCTGGAAGGTGTGTCCGTATTCCTCCGCCTGAGCCTGGGCCTGCTCCAGAGAGATCACGATGTCACCCAGCATATAGGCACCGGTGGCGGGGTTTTTGTCATACGCGCCATTCTCGCCCAGAGGGAAGGACAGCACATCGGTGGGGGCATCGATCTCACGCTGCTCCAGGTTGATGGTGTGGATCTGCTGGTTATCCACCAGAGACACGTCCACCTCGGCAGAGCCCTCAAAGCCCTCTAACTCCAGCACCGCGTGGCAACAACGGCGAATCAGCATCCGAACACCGGTGGGAACCTTGATGGCTTTTTGCTTGTTTACAATGTTCACTTTGATTTTATCCATTGTGCTTGCCCCTTTTCTCCTCTTTTTTGTGGGCTCGGGCTGCTTCTGCCCGGGCTCGGTCAAACTTTTCATAAGCGGCGATGATCCGCTGGACCAACTGATGGCGCACCACATCCGACTGATTAAACGAACAGATGGCCACATCGTCCACGTCCTGCAGGATCTTCATCACCTGTTTCAGACCGCTCATCTTGCCGTCCGGCAGATCGATCTGGGTTACGTCGCCGGTGACCACCATCTTGGAATTGAAGCCCAAGCGGGTCAAAAACATCTTCATCTGCTCCGGGGTGGTATTCTGTGCCTCGTCCAGGATGATGAAACTATCGTCCAGAGTACGACCGCGCATATAGGCCAAGGGGGCGATCTCAATATCCCCACGCTCTAGATACCGATGGGTGGTCTCTGCCCCCAGCATATCAAACAGCGCGTCGTACAAGGGCCGCAGATAGGGATCCACCTTGCTCTGCAGGTCGCCGGGCAAAAAGCCCAGCTTTTCGCCGGCCTCCACCGCGGGGCGGGTCAGGATGATGCGGTCGATCTCTTTGGCCTTATACGCCTTGACCGCCATAGCCACCGCCAAGTAGGTCTTGCCGGTGCCGGCCGGGCCGATGCCCAGGGTGACGGTGTTCTTGGCAATCGCCTGAACGTAGGTTTTTTGACCTAAGGTTTTCGGCTTGATGGGCTTACCCTTAGTGGTGACGCAGATGCTGTCGCCGCCCAACTGACGGACGGTATCCTCAGCCCCCTCATTGACCAGGGTCATCACATACCGCACATTCTGCTCGGTGAGTTGTTCCCCCCGCTCAATCAGGTGTAAAAGCCCGCTCACCGCCTTAGCGGCGGTCATCACGCCGGGCTGTTCACCGCTGATTTTGATATGGGTATCCCGAATGAGAATATTGACGCCGTAAGCCTGTTCCACCAATTTGACGTTGCTGTCGTAACTGCCAAACAGGGATACCGCCTGTTCCATCCGGTCTACTTCAATAATGTGTTCGTCCATAATTTACTTCCTATCTACCCAGAATAAAACTATTATACCCCATTTCATAGCATTTGTCATTTGTCAAACTGCATAAAAAGTAGGGATTTTTTTCTCTTTGTGCTACTCCACGCTCTCCAGCGGCACCTCTACGGCAATATTTTCCCGGCATACGTAGGTAGCGGTGAGCACGTATCGACCGCCCTTGACCCGTCCGGTCTGGGCGATTTTCTCATAACTGTCCGGCAAAAACAAAACCTGCTCCTGTTGGGCTAACCGGGTTTGTGCCTCTTGCAACGCCTCCTGCTCGGTGCGGATAAAGGGCTCTGACACCATTCTTTGCATCGTGGTGACGGTGAAGCCAAGGGGCAGCTCCCGCTCCCCTACCGTCAGGTAGTGACGGGCTTCTTTCCGGGTGTATTCACCCTGTAAAGGGGATGAGCTATACAGCGGGAAATCCCAGCAAAGAAAGGAAAAGACCGGCCGGCTGACCGGTTTCCCCGCCGCCACCATCCGGCTATCCTTCAGCGGCACCGACACGGTGATCCGCCGTCGTGTCTCGGCCCACACCGCCCCATAAGCCCGGCAGGGAGTACGCCCCGTTTCCGCATCACCCCGCCCACTGATGAGCACCGTGCCGGCGGCCACCGCCTCCCCTGCCTTGACCAGCGTTTGCCCGCTCCGGCTCTCGATCTCCAGTATCTTTCCGTCCCGCACCGCCACCAACTCCGATGCCCCCGTAAGATCAATGACCTGTGGGGTGGGGTCCCGCTCCACCACCTCCACCCGAGCCACACAGCCATGGGGGTTTACCGTCATCCACACCACGGTATCCAGTTGATCAGAGCCTCGATTCTGCACCCCTTTTACATCCACGTCGCTCATACAGGCACCTAGACGCACCCCGCGCTGTTCCACCACCTGCAAGACGCTCTCGGTGGGCGTTTTCTGATTGCCCACCACCTCGATCACCCAGATGCGGGGGGCAAGCAAAGCCAAAATCAGCCCATACAAACACAGCCCTACCAACAGCCCTTTGCGGTGGCGGTAACGGTGCCACCAAAAAGGCAGGCCGTGCTTATGCCGCATCCGCATCCTTACCCCGGCACGGCGCGCAAAGGGGCGGATGTGCCGGTAATCCGCCGCCGGGCAGGAAAACCGCACCCATTCCTCCCGACGGTGCACCCGCCACAGAGCAACGCCGTCCCGCACCAGATCGTTAAGCAACCGCTCCGGATAGCCACCCTCTGCCTCCACCCGCACCCAACCGGGGATGAAACGCACCAAACCCTCGATCACACGCAACACCTCTACTGAAATTCGATCCGCCCGATCCGTCCGCTGACGGTGGCGCCCTCCGGGGTCATACACCCCATCTCCAGACCGGTTCCGTAGATCAGCACCTCACCAAAGGGGGTGCGGTAGCCCACACACTCTTCGGTATAGGTGGAGATCCCCTGGCAACCGGAAACGATCACCCGCTGTCTGCCCTCAATCTCCATAAAAAAGCCTCCGGTTTTCTCCCGTTGCATCAAAACCACCTCTTTGTCTACTGTATGCACCAATCCACCGGCATAGACCCGATAAACACGGCATATACATACCGGGAAACGGGGTGGGTGTATGTTTGTCCGGGTGATGCATAAGCGGCGGTTACGGGACGGGGCTTACAGCATAGGGCTGGCGCTGTGCGCGGTAGCGCTGCTCACTTATCCCACCGCGGTGGCCACCGGCATCAGCCGGGGGCTTTCCATCTGCTCATCGGTAATCCTGCCCTCTCTGTTCCCCTTTATGCTGCTGTCGGGGCTGCTCACCGACTCCCCGCTCTGCCGCAGACCGGGGCGGGTGGCGGTGTGGGTGGCACGGCGGTGGTTCGGTCTGCCGGGATGTTGCGCCCCGGCCATTCTGCTGGGGCTGGTGGGTGGCTATCCCGCCGGGATGATGGCGGTGGCACAGCTGTACAAACAGGGACAGATCAGCCGGGAGCAATGGCGGCGGCTGTCCGCCTTTTGCGTGGGGGGCGGGCCGGGGTTTATCGTCAGCACGGTGGGCGCAGGCTTGTTGGGTAGCGCTCAGGCGGGGCTGCTGTTGTTTGCGGCGCAGACGACGGTGGCGCTGGGCATCGGCATCGGTCTGGGGCGGGGACACCGCCACCCCGAAGAAGAAACACGCCCTCCCCTGCCCCCGCGCCGCCCCTTTGCTCACGTGGTGGGAGATAGCTGCGGGGCGCTGCTGACCGTGTGCGGGTTTGTGACGTTGGCGGCTATGGTGCTGGCGCTGTCCGAGGGCGCAGGCGTAGCCGCCGCGCTGGCCGGATGGCTGGGGCTGAACACCGCCACGGTATCGGCGGTGCTGGCAGGGATACTGGAGGTCAGCGGCGGCTGTGTGGCGGTGGTGGGACTGGGCGGGCTTACCCCGTTGTGGCTGAGCCTGACCCTCAGTTGGGCGGGGCTGTCGGTGCAGGGGCAGTTGGCCGCCGCCCTACCGGAGGAGCGGTTGCTTACGGGCTATTTCTGGCGGTGGCGACTGACCCACGGTCTGCTTAGCGGCGGGGTGGCACTGCTGCTGTTCCACCTCTTCCCACCCAGCGACCTCACCGCCGGTGGCAGACCGCAGGCTCTCCCCTTTTCGGTGTCTGCCAGCGGGTCGGTGATGCTGCTTTTTCTCTGTTTTTTGACAATGTTGTATTTTTCGCAAAAAAAGACTGGAAATCCGGAATGAGGTATGCTATACTTATGTGAGTAACCGAAAGGAGGTGCCCGCTATGCGCCGCAAACTGTACGGCAACAACATCCAGCCCTGCTGTGAATACTGCGCCCACGCAAGACGGGCCACCGACGGACGGGTGATGCTGTGCCACCGCCGCGGCATCGTACCGCTGTATCACAAATGCCGGAAGTTTAAGTACGACCCCCTCAAGCGTATCCCCTTCCGTCAGCCCCCGCTGCAAAAATATCAGCCGGAGGATTTTAAGCTGTAATACACCCTGCAACGAAAAGTGAGAAAATCCTGAAATTTTTTTCGCTTTTTCTATTGACAAACCGATAGCGGTTTGCTATAATACCCCTCGTTGCAGAGAGATGCGGCTGTAGCTCATCTGGTAGAGCGCCACCTTGCCAAGGTGGAGGTAGCGAGTTCGAGCCTCGTCAGCCGCTCCAAAAAAAAGAAGGACACCCAATCGGGTGTCCTTCTTTTTTTGCGGCTGCTTCGGCTCGGACTCCGAATTTTGTCCACAGGACAAAATTCAAGGTTTTGGGCGAAGATCGTGTGCGAATAGAAGTATCACTTAGCCTCGGCCAAAACCAGAGTTCTGAGCCGTCCAATGAACACACCGTTCCAAAGGCGTGGGTGTCCTTCTTTTTTTGCGGCTGCTTCGGCTCGGACTCCGAATTTTGTCCACAGGACAAAATTCAAGGTTTTACCGACGGAACTACCTAATTTCAACGCAATTTCTCCCCTCGGAAAAACCAGAGTTCAGAGCCTCGCAAAACGACCGACCTCGATGGTCGGTCTTTTTGATTTTGCGGTTTATGTATTATCTTGGAACGTGGAAAACTCCCTCCGTCACGGCTAACGCCATAGCCTCCCTCGAGAGGGAGGCTTTGCTCAATCCACACACCACCCCCATCTCTTGTGTCAATGAAACTTTCCATTTTTATTCAAAAACCATTCATATTTTCACCAAAAAATCAAAAAATCTCAAAAAATCGCAACTTTTGGTTGCAAAAACAGCATTTTTCTCTTGATTTTTTGATGAAATGGGTGTATGATGGTCAAGGTGGCTATAAGACCACCGTGTATGTAATGTAGTATATTATTTTTTAGGAGGCTCTTTATGACGATTGGTGAGAAGATTACCGCGCTGCGTAACGCCGCCGGTATGTCCCAGGACGCCCTGGCCGACAGCCTGTCGGTGTCCCGTCAGTCTGTTTCCAAGTGGGAGGCAGACCAAGCGCAACCCCAAATTGATAAAGTGATGCAGATCTGCAAGCTGTTCACCGTCTCTGCCGACGTCCTGCTGGACGACGACAAGGTGGTGGACCGTGCCCCCGCCGGCACCGCCCCCAAGCTGAAGTATTTCGGCACCGACGGGTTCCGTGGCGAGGCCAACTGCAACCTGACCTCGATGCAGGCCTACAAGGTAGGCCGCTTCCTGGGCTGGTATTTCTCCTCTCCCCTGTCCGGCTGCAAGGATGAAAACTACCGCCCCCGCATCGTGATCGGTAAGGATACCCGCCGCTCTAGCTATATGCTGGAGTATTCCATCGTGGCCGGTATCACCGCCAGCGGTGCCGATGCCCACATGCTGCACGTGACCACCACCCCCAGCGTGTCCTACGTGACCCGCACCGATGAGTTTGACTGCGGTATTATGATCACCGCCAGCCACAACCCCTTCTACGACAACGGCATCAAGGTCATCAACCGCTACGGTGAGAAGCTGGACGATGCCACCACCGCCCTCATTGAGGCCTATATCGACGGCAACCTGAAGGCTCTGGGTGTGGAGGGCGACGACCTGCCCCTGGCCAAACGGGAGCACATCGGTTGCATCATCGACTACGTAGCCGGCCGTAACCGCTACGTAGGGTATCTGATCTCCATCGCATCCAATTCCTATAAGAAACTGCGTATCGGTCTGGACTGCGCTAACGGCGCCAGCTGGATGATCGCCAAGGCGGTGTTCGACGCCCTGGGCGCCCAGACCGTCATCATCGGCGACCATCCGGACGGCCTGAACTGTAACAGCGGCTGCGGCTCCACCCATATGGAGAAGCTGTGCGAGCTGGTCAAGGAGCAGAAGCTGGACGTGGGCTTTGCCTTTGACGGCGACGCCGACCGGTGCCTGGCGGTGGACGAAAACGGCAACGTGGTGGACGGCGACGCCATGATGTATATCCTGGGTATGCGCCTGAAGAACCGTGGTATGCTGAACAAGGATACGGTGGTGGCCACCATCATGTCCAACAGCGGCTTCTTCGCCAGCCTGAAGCGGGCCGGCATGGAGGTGGACCAGACCGCCGTGGGTGACCGCTTTGTGTACGAGTCCATGCAGAAGAACGACTTTAGCCTGGGCGGTGAGCAGTCCGGCCACATCATTATGAAAAAGTACGCCACCACCGGCGACGGCATCCTGACCGCCATTATGATCGCGGAAGAGATGTGCGATCGCAAGCTGAGCCTGTCCAAACTGGCAGAGCCGGTGACCCTGTATCCCCAGCATCTCGTGAACCTGCGGGTCAAGAGCAAAGAGGCTGTGATGAACGACCAGGCGGTGCTGGATGCCCAGGCCGAGGCGGAGAAACTGATCGCCGGCAACGGTCGCACCCTGCTGCGCCAGAGCGGCACCGAGCCGGTCATCCGCGTGATGGTAGAAGCAGAAACGCCTGAGCTGTGCGAGAAGTACGCCGCTATGATCGCTGACGTCATCAAGGAAAGGGGGCATTGTGTTGAATAAGTTGGTCAAAACCGCCGACCTGTACGATTGCCAGGTCCCTTATCTCAAAGATTTGTTCGACTCCTGCGAATACCCCTGGGAGATGCTGCCCAAAATCAAAGAGTATATCCTGGGGCTCATCGAGGCCGGTCTGCCGGAGTTCACCGAGCTGAAGCCCGGTGTATGGGTGGGCAAGGACGTGAAGATCGCCGACTACGTGACCATCGAGGCCCCCGCCATCATCGGTCACGGCACCGAGATCCGTCCCGGTGCCTATATCCGCGGCAGCGTCATCACCGGCAGCGGCTGTGTGATGGGCAACTCCAGCGAGTTTAAGAACTGCATCCTGCTGGACAAGGTGCAGGTCCCCCACTACAACTACGTGGGCGACTCGGTGCTGGGCAACAAGGCCCACATGGGTGCCGGCACCATCTGCTCCAACCTAAAGTCCGACGGCAAGCCGGTGGTCATCCACGGCGACATCGATTATATCACCGGTCTGCGTAAGATCGGCGGTATCCTGGCGGACGGCGCCGACGCCGGTTGCGGCTGTGTCATCAACCCCGGCACGGTCATCGGCAAAGGCACCACCATCTATCCCCTGACCTCCCTGCGGGGTGTGTATCCCGCCGGTTGCATTGTCAAAGCCACCAATACTATTGTAGAGAGAAAGGAAAATGTGTGATGAAATACATTGTTGTGAACACCTATGACGAACTGAGCAACAAGGCGGCCGACCTGATTGCCGCCCAGATCCTGGTGAAGCCCCACTGCGTGCTGGGTCTGGCCACCGGCTCCTCCCCCGTGGGCACCTATAAGCGCCTGATCGAGGACAACAAGGCCGGCAAAATCGACTTCTCCACCGTCACCAGCGTGAACCTGGACGAGTACGTGGGCCTGGACGGCTCCAACGACCAGAGCTACCGCTATTTTATGAACGACAACCTGTTCAACCACGTGAACATCGACAAGGCCAAGACCTTTGTCCCCAACGGCTGTGCCGCTGACCTGGCCGCCGAGGGCGAGGCCTATGACGCGATGATCAAGGAGCTGGGCGGCATCGACCTGCAGCTTCTCGGCATCGGTCTGGACGGCCACATCGGCTTTAATGAGCCGGATGCCTATTTCACCGGCCCCACCCACGAGGTGAAGCTGGACGAGTCCACCATCGAGGCCAACGCGCGTTTCTTCGCCAGCAAGGACGAGGTGCCCACCACCGCCATCACCATGGGTATGCTGTCCATCATGCAGGCCAAGAAGGTGCTGCTGGTGGCCAACGGCGCCGCTAAGAAAGCCATTGTTGAGAAGGCGTTTTTCGGTCCCATCGATCCCCAGGTGCCTGCCTCCATCCTGCAGCTGCACCCCGACGTGACCGTCATTTACAGCGAAAACTAAGCAAGATAGAGAAAGAGCCTACCCGGTTGGGTAGGCTCTTCTTCTATTACAAGTACCCGCGCAGTTGGACGCCCAATTTTTCCTCCAGAGCAATCAGACGTTTGCAGATATCCTTGGAGGTTTCGTCGGCGGCGGCATACTGGTTGAGATAGCGGCTGAGGGATTTGACCCCCATATCGCACCCGTCGGTCATCAGGTCGGCGATGGTGGCGTCCGACTCGTCCAGCTTCAGCTTCACCGTGGTCTTGATCCAGGACATCCCCTTGGCCATGGGGTTGGGGGCCTTGCCCTCGTCCCCGTAGCGGTCTAAGAGTTCCTGCAATTCCTGATCCAGTTGGTTGTGGGCCTGCTTGCAGTCGGCAAGATAGGCCTTCATCTGCTTGTCGCTGACGTAGTCCAGTACGTCGTCGATGGAGGACACCCCCATCTGGATGCCGGCATCGCACTCCCGTAATAGTTTAATGGTATCTTGTTCAATCATGGATCCTCTCCCCTTTCGGGGTTAGTATATCCCAAATTTTACAAAAAACTCCCGGATGCGGTGCATCCGGGAGTTTTCTCTCACTTTTTCGCCGTATCAATGCTGCCGCGGAACACCACGAACCGCTGATACAGGTATTCGGTGACAAAATTCACCGCCATAGTCAGGGCTTCCACCAGGAATTTATCCCAGCCGGCCCTCTCGGTCAGCACCGCGGTCCACCAGGTAGACACCGGGGTGAACACCAGATAGAAAAGCGCCACTTTTAGCATAGCGATGGGCACATTGTTCGCTGACTGAAAAGTAAACTTCCGGTTAAGGGTAAAATTCCACACCACCGACAGCACCAGAGAAATCAAATGCCCCAGCCACGGCACCAATGAAAGCACCTCGGTGAGCAAAGTAAAACTGCCGATCTGAATCACGCCGGCGCTCACCGAAAACAGAGTGAATTTTACGGCACGCCACAACTCTTTACGCTCTTTTTTCATCCTATCCCATCCTTAATCGTCGTCTTTTTTCTGCTCAGCCGGCGACAAATCCCCAAAGGGAACCAGGCAGTTATGGGTTTTAGCCAGATCGTTACGGCCCAATTCTTTGCTGTAAACGTAGCCCTCAGACCGCACATAGGCGTTCCAACGACGATGCTCCAGCACACGGATCGCCTCCTGCTCTGTCGGGGTGCGGTCCGCCGGAGGCTTGTCCGCGCCGGGGATGCCGCACTTGATCTTCATCTCGTGGTGTATAGCCGAGGAGATCGAAGACTTATAGTAATAATCGTATTTCCAGAATTCCTGCTCGTTACCCCATTTGAGATGGCGTGCTTTTGCCAGTTCTTCCAGCTCCTGATGCAGCATCACCTCTTCGGAATAGAAGCTCTCCGTATCGCCGATATAGTCGATATTATACGGTTGGCCCTTGAAATTGCGGGCATTCAGCAGGCTGTTTTTCTTATCGGTGCTGTACACCACCGTCTGGATGACCGGATAATAACCGGCCCGAGCATACAGCATCCGCAGCCGCAGCGCGGCGGCAACGTTTATCTCATCGTTGCCCAACGCCACAAACACGTAGGTGGCCCGGGGCAGAGCCAGCAGCTCCTGCTCAAACTCAGCGGTACCGATTTCGACCGGATCGTGAATCTCCAGGGTATACCGCACCTCCCCCTCCAGGTCGGTGCGTCCGCTAAATGCCATCAGCTCCGGGTACTGGGCGTGAAAACGGCTCTTGACCAAAGGATCCTGCTCAAAGCCATCCACCCGCAAGCGATAGCCGTCCATCTGGCACAGCCAGCTGAGTGCCTTAAACATCTCGGTGCCGCAACGGCCCATACCCAGCACAACGGCGTGGATCTCCTTTTGCCCGTCCGGAGCCGGGATGGCCGAGCCAAACACCTTTTCGTAGCCGTCGTTGTACAGCGTATTGTAGATCAGAGACCGCACCTCGTTCACCCGGCGGATCTTGAGAGCATCCGGATCTGAGTAATCAGAGGCATCTGCCAACATTATCTCCGCCTCCAGTTGTGCGGTTAGCACGTACAGGTGGGTATTCTTACGCTTTTTGAGTTTTTTGGTCAGTTGAAGGGCCTGCTCGGCGTTTTTGGTTTCGTTAGCGCCGATGAGGAAGAAGGAGAGCTCGCTGCGGAGATTATGCAAGCCGAACTCAATGGAGGTAATATCCTTTTTGAAGCAAATGGCATCCAATACCTTGGCCCGCTCCAACAGTTCGTTCTTCTCGTCCTTGTTTTGCTCGTATACGTCGGTGAATACCACAAAGCGACCCTTGGGCTTATTCTTCAGCAGAGAGGCCGCCATCGCCACGGATTTCTCATTCAGTTCTGAGAAGATATAGCCCTCGCGGAAAAAGTTGGTCACATATTGGTTGTAGGCCGACAGGTTTTTGAAGAAGGACAGCACCAAACTGAAGCTCATAAGGGGAGCCAGCAGATACAACACCGGCAACAAAAAGCTGTAAATATCGTGGATGGCCTGACTCTCTTCCGGCAGCAGTGCCATCACATCCGTGACGCCGCTGCTGAAGAAGAACAGGCTGATGGTGCGAATCAACGAAATCAGCAGCACCTCGAGCCCGTCGTAACCGATCTCGGCACGGACGATGGGCAAAAACAGGACGTAGATAGCCATACCCAGACCCAGGAAAAAGATGCGGCCTGGGGTCAGCAAACGTCCGATCTTATATTTTTTAATGCCCTGGATGAAGGCCAGAGCAAGGGAGCCTGCCAGGATACACAGACCCAAGCTCAGGCAAGAGGTCCACAGCATAGGATCACATCCTTATGTCATCGTTTCAAAGGTTTTGAGCCAAGCCCGTTTGATCAGCTCGTGGCCCGCCGGAGAGGGGTGAACCCCATCGGGGGTCCAATGGTCAACGGGAGCCTGCTGGCAGGCAGCGTCAAAAATGGGCTGGAGTTCGATCAGGGGCAGGTCGTATTTCTGGGCCACCTTCTTGACCACCGCGGCTTTAGCCGCCACGTCGCTCTTAAAGCGCTCCCAACGATCCGGCTGCTCTTCGGTGGCCTTGGTGGCCCAATGCTCCAGCACATAGGGAGCGATCAGCATCAGCTTAATTCCGGGGCAGGCGGCCTGCACCTCATCGATCATCATCCCGTAGATCTTCTCAAACTTGTCGTCCTCTACGCCATTGAGCCACTCGATCTCGTGCCAGGCGTCGTTGACACCCACAAAGATGCTGGCATAGTCCGGCTTAAGATTGATAAAATCCCACTTGATGCGGGCATAAATATCCACGATGCGGTTGCCGCTGATGCCCTTATTGATAAAGGTGTACTCCCCCGGATGATCCGCGCCCAGCTCACCCGCCACACGGCAGGGATAACCCATACCCATACAGCGGGGATTGTCCCGGTCACGACCGGCATCGGTGATGGAATCGCCCTGGAATAAAACCACTTTTTGCATAATCATCTCTCCTTATCGAATGGTTTCAAAAGCCTCAAGCCAAGCCCGTTTTAACAGTTCGTGCCCAGCCGGGGTGGGATGGGCACCGTCGCCGGTCCAGCAGGAAGCCTCCGCCCTCGCGCAGGCGGCGTCGTAGATCTCTTGCACATCCACGAAAGGCAGGTGGTATTTTTCGGCCACCCGGCGCACCACGTCGATACGGGAGCGAACGTGGAGACGGAACTGATTCAGCCGGTCGGGCTGCTGGTCGGTATTCTGAGAAAACTTGCCCTCCATAATGGCGGGACCAAACAGCATCAGCTTGATGCCGGGGCAAGCGGTATAAATGCGCTCCAGCATATCGATATACATCGCCTCAAACGCCTCTGTCTCAATGGGGCGGCCCTGGTCCAGCTCCGCCCAGGCGTCGTTGGTGCCGATAAAGATGCTGGCATAGTCCGGCTTGAGCGCCAGAAAATCCGGCTCTAACCGATGATACAGATCCGCCAGCAGGTCACCGCCCACGCCCCGGTTGAGGCACTCATACTCCCCCGGATGGTCGGCGGTCAGCGAGGCGGAAGCCAGATGAGCATAGCCGTAACCGGTGCTGAAAAAATCCTCTCTGCACCGACCGGCATCGGTGATGGAATCACCCTGAAACAACACGCGTTTGCTCATAGAGGGTCCCCCTTTTCTCCAAAAAATGACAAACCTATTATAGCATCTATTGGCGCAAATAGCAAGAGAAAACCCCTCCGAAAACAGAGGGGTTTTCCTTATAAAATCTTCTTTTTGGTCAGTTTCTGCGTAATCTTGTTCAGGTTGGTGGTCAGCATATCGCCGGTCACGCGCAGACTGTTGTTCTCCTTCTCCTGATTACGGCGCTCGATCACCTGGTAGATGTGATCCAGGTTATCGTGCCCCTTGGCAAACACCGGCTCCAAAAGCTCTTTGGTGCGGTCATAGCCGTCCCGGAGCATACGCTCCACCCACTCCGGCTTAAAGATCAGCGACTCCTTGACGATGCTGTCGCAGGGGAAGGTGATCTTGATAATCTTGTTATCCACATAGGTGCTCTCAAACTTATAGCAGGTGTCGTCAAAATAGATGCAGATGATGTAATCCAGCGTATGCTTAAGCAGCGGGTACACCGGGATGTTGTCGATCATCGCCCCGTCAAAATAGGACACGTCCCCGATCTGCACCGCCCGGTTGTAGACCGGCATAGCTACACTAGCCTTGAGGTACAGGGGGATCAGCTCGGACTCCACCGTGGACAGATCCTGATAAATCAGGTTGCGGTGATTGAGGTCCAGCAGAGAGCAATAGCACACACACGGCAAGGTCTTTTCCGGGTCGTAGATGTTCTTGATATCCTGCTGCAAGGTGGCGCTGCGCAACATCTTGGTGATCATCACCCGATTGTTCTCGCCACACACGTTGCGCCACATCCGCTCTGCCGCCTCCAGATTATCGGTGGCAAACGCATAGCCATTCAGCACGCCGACGGAGGAACAACTCATATATTTAATTTCGTCGCGTGGTAAAAACTCAGCGATGGCCTTTAGCGCGCCAATTTGATACGCGCCCTTAGCCATTCCGCCGGCTAATACAATTCCTACGTTCACGTTGCACACCTCAGAGAAAACACGTCAAAATCCGGTTTATACCGCCTTTAACCCAAATTCTTTGCCCGTCTTACTTAAAATCGGGAAGCCGCAAATAGCAATTTCGAAATTTGTCGAACTATTATGCACATTATACTAGGAAAGCCCGCCATTGTCAATACTTTCGCAGGAAAGCCATCCTAATAAACACCGAAAACAAGCGAATTATGAAACCGCAAAAAAACATCCGGGGGAGGTTCATTTTCGGGCATAGCCCAATGGTATCAGCGGTACCGAAAAGCGCTTGGATCAGCCGATGCGTTTTGTGAAGCTAGGGGGGCTCCCTCTACGTCACGGCTGCGCCGTGCCACCTCTCCCCTAGGGAGAGGCAAGGAAACGCTGAAAGCTACACAGAACCCCGGCATAGCCGGGGGGCGCTTACAAAAAAACGCCGCGCACCGACTTACGGTACACGGCGGTTTGCTCAGATGACGTCGATCTGACACATATTCATAGTTTGCAGAGCGGCGGCGTGGGTGTCCGGGGTAACACCGGCGCACAGAGCCGCCTGAACCCGGATGGTCTGCTCCGGGAAATGGGCTTTTAGGAGCAGGGCGTTGGACACCACACAGATGTCGGTACACAGACCGATGAGGGTGACGGCGAAATCCTCCTCCCCTGCCGCGTTGGCTACAAGACCGGGCAGAGCGGTAGAGCCGAAGGTGGGCTTCTCAACGGCGACGTAGGCTTTGCCCTCTAGGGCAGACGCCACCGCGGCGTCCAGTTGCCAGCCGGGGGTGCCCTTCACGCAGTGGGTTACCGGGAGTTTTTTGCCCTCGGCGGTATCCAAATAGGTGGTCGGGTGGGTGTCGTAGGTGACGAAAATTTCGCCCTCAAAGGAGCGAATCTTCTCGCACACCGCCGGAACGATCGCCACCGCCTCGGGGGTACCCAAAGCGCCGTCTACAAAGTCCTTTTGCATATCCACAACAATGAGAAATTCTTTCATACCGTCACCTCGCACAATTATTGGGTTTATTATACCATCCCCCGCCAGAAATAGCAATAACCCCCCCGGCTAAGCCGGGGGATTTTTGTTTTGCTGATTAAGTAAAAAGCAGTTCTCATACAGAATAGAACTTCTCGCGATAGGCTGCAATCGCCGCTTCAGTGGTGGCGAGAGCGGCGGTGTCGCGGGCTTTTAGCGCCTCGGCGTGGGTGGCGCACAAAGCGGTAAAGGCGGGGTAATACTCCGCCATCAGAAACCGGGCGTATTTGGCGTAGCGGTAATCGCCGATACACCGGAAATGCTTGTCATCCCGGCGGTCCACCGCCACCGACCGGTGATCGATAATCGCGGTTGTCAAATCCTCGTATCCGGCGGCAAACAACAAGGTAAACTGGTGGGAGAAATGGTCATAGTCGCACAAGCACCGGGCCACGTGGGCATCGGAGCATCCCACCACCGGGATACGCACCCCTTCTGCCCGCAGATCGTGCCACAGCAGCTCCTGCAGGTTGTTGCCGTTGCCGGTGTCATCGCACCCGGCCAACAGTTCCAGGGCGTCAAAATCCCCCTGCCGCAGGTGATACAGCATCTCCTCCGTCTGATAGTTGTATTCATCGCCACACTCCCAGAAGGGATGGGCCATCACCGCCACACCGCCGGCCTTGCGGATCTCGGATGCGATGAAAATCCGCATCGCCGCCGCATAGGGGTCGGGCAGGCAGGACAGGTCGCGGGTGTCCAAGATGTGCTGGATGGCCGCCTCGGCTTCCTCCGGGCGCTGTTCGAACACCTCGGTGATATGGTGCCGGGCGTTCAAGGCGACGATATGGAAATAACTGCCGCCCTTGGGATGCACTTCCTCGCCGGGCATGATACAAAAATCCTTGGTCAAAGGGGCAAGCTCCGCCGCCAACTCCTGCCACGGATAATACCGGCCGTGGTCGGTAACCGCCATAAAATCGTAACCGGCGGCGCGATAAGCGCAGGCTACGTCAAAGGGCTCATCCCAGCCGTCGGAACGGTTGGTGTGCAGATGGGTGTCGCCCTTATAGGGACGCAGAGCCGCCAGATCCGGCTCCACCGCATAGGCATAGCCGGAATAGACGATTGCATCGCCCAGCCGCAATTTGACCGAATACCGCTGTTCTCCGGCGAAGTCTACCTTTGCGGTGTATAGGTCATCCCCTTGACAGGCAAGCGGCACCCACGCATAACGAGCCGGGTCGTGGGAGGTGTAGTTGGGGGCGTGGTCCACGGCATAACGCTCCATGGGCTGCACTTTGAGCTCCACCTGAGCCGGCAGGTCGCCGGACAGCCGAAAATACAAGGTGTGCCGCCGGTTGGCCGCTACCACCTTGGGATAGACTTCATTCACCTGTACGCCCATAGTCATTCCTCCCCAACATTGGATAATTTATATAGGAAGATTATACCACTACTAAAAAGGATTAGCAAGGAAAAAACACTCTCTGACGAGAGCGATTTTTTGTCTTACTCACACCGGATATACTGCACCGAATAGGGCGGCATCACGCTGCCGGCGCCAAAATCGAAGCGGTTGCCGGTGAGCAGGTCGGTGCCGCAACCGCACCGAGCGTCGTAGTGGGCCACGTACGCATTCTCAGCGGCGTTGACCATCACGATCACCCGCTCCCCCTCATAGCCCCGCTCAAACACCAACTGGTGATTCTGCTGGTGCAGGATCTTCAGCGAACCGTAGCACAGCGCCCGGCTCTCCCTGTGCGCCTTAGCGGCGGCGGCAATAAAGCGGGTGAGTTCGTTCCACTGCACCCCATCCACAGCCGGGCGCAGAGCGTCGTCGCCCTCCTCTTTTTTGCCCTCCATCCCCCACTCGCTGCCGTAGTAGATGCAGGGGATGCCGGGCATACCGAACAGCAGACCATAAGCCAGGGGCAGGTGCTTTTTATTCTCCAGCGCCGAGGCCAGACGGGTCACATCGTGGTTATCCACAAAGCCGATGAGCTGCAGACCCCGATACATACACCAATCCTCACTACCAAACCGATTTTGGAGGGAATAGCCGATCTCGTACAGATTCATTGTGTTCAAGGAGGAATAAATGCCCTTATAGCACTCGTAGTTGGTGGCGCTGTGCAACATCCCATCGCAGACAATGTCCCGATAATTGCCGTGGATCATCTCGCCGGCCAGGAAAAACTCCGGGTTTTTATCGGTGCAGAAGGCGCTGAGTTCCCGCATAAACTGCCGATTAAGCATATACGCCACGTCCAGGCGCAGACCGTCGATGGCAAACTGGTCCATCCAGCCGCCCACGCAGGAGAGCAGATACTCCTTGACCTCGGGGTTGTCCAGGTTGAGCTTCACCAGTTCGTAGTGGCCCTCCCACCCCTCATACCAGAAGCCGTCGTTGTAGGCGCTGTTGCCGTCAAAATTCAGGTGGAACCAATCCTTGTACCGGGAATCCCAACGTTTCTCCTGCACATCCCGAAAGGCGAAGAAATCCCGCCCCACGTGGTTGAATACGCCGTCCAGAATCACCCGAATCCCGGCGGCGTGGAGGGTGTCGCAGACATACTTAAAGTCTTGGTTGGTGCCAAGACGGCAATCGATCCTGGTATAATCCGCGGTGTCGTAGCCGTGGGCGGAGCTTTCAAACACCGGGCAGAAATACACGGCGGTAACCCCCAACCTCACCAGGTGGTCGGTGATGTCCGCCACCTTGCGGATACGCGGGACAAGCGCACCGTCATTCTGCCGGGGTGCCCCGCAAAATCCAAATGGATAGATTTGATAAATCACACTTTCATTGTACCACATAAGAAGCCCTCTTTTTTTACCCATTTCATTTAATGGTATTATAGCACAGCCGCCGTGTCAGCGCAATAAATTTCACTCCATTTATGGCAAAATGCGCCTCGCCAGCATACTGTATAGGGAGGTGATATGATGAAACGTTGTCCTAACGCCATAGCCATGCTTTGTGGCATGCATCCCAACACCGGTCCTTATGGACAGGTCAAGTTTTATCAAAAAGAAAACGCCGTGCTGATATCCATCAACATCCAAGGTTTACCCGCCACAGAAACCGGATTTTTCGGCTTTCACATTCACGAGGGTGACAACTGCGGTGGGCCCGACTTTTCCGGCACCGGCAGCCACTATAACCCAGATAAAACACCGCACCCCCTACACGCCGGCGATCTACCCCCGCTGATTCGGAGCAACGGGGGTGCCCACCAATGCGTATCCACCGATCGGTTCACAGTGTCTGAAATCATCGGACGAACGGTGGTCATCCACGATAGACCGGACGATTTCCACACCCAGCCGGCCGGTAACGCCGGCACCAAGATTGCGTGTGGTGTGATTTGCCGGGTGTGATGGGTAGACCGACACCCGGATGTTGAACTCGGTTCAAATCCGCGTCTTCTTAGCCAAAGAAAAAGAGCACTGCAAAAGCAGTGCTCTTTTCTTTGGAGGCGACACCCGGATTTGAACCGGGGAATCAAGGTTTTGCAGACCCATGCCTTACCACTTGGCTATGTCGCCGTATAAAATTGTATGCGCGGCTGATGAAACTCAGAACGCTGATTTCACCAAGCATCAGCGTGTTTTTATTGCTGCCCCACAAGGGACAGCAATAAAAAATGGAGCGGCTGACGAGGCTCGAACTCGCTACCTCCACCTTGGCAAGGTGGCGCTCTACCAGATGAGCTACAGCCGCAGATATGGTGCCCAGAGCC
>SVON01000018.1 GCA_015066365.1 Oscillospiraceae bacterium
CGCCCACGCGACAGAAAGGAAGGAAACTACTATGGCACGTATTGCTGGTGTCGACCTGCCCCGCGACAAGCGTGTGGAGATCGGCCTGACTTACATCTTCGGTATCGGCCGCAAGTCTGCCAATGACATTCTGGCCGCTACCGGTATCAATCCCGACACCCGTGTGCGGGATCTGACCGAGGACGAAGTGTCCAAGCTGCGTGAGCATATCGATCACAACTACGTGGTGGAGGGCGACCTGCGCCGTACCGTTGCGTTCGATATCAAGCGTCTGATCGAAATTGGTTCTTACCGTGGCCTGCGTCATCGCAAGGGCCTGCCTGTACGTGGTCAGCGTTCCAAGACCAACGCCCGTACCCGCAAGGGTCCCAAGAAGACCATCGCCAACAAGAAGAAATAAGTAGGAGGGATATAAAATGGCTGCCAAGACTACTGCGCGTAAGGGTGCTACCCGTCGCCGTAAAGAACGCAAGAACATCGAACGTGGCGCCGCCCATATCCAGTCCACGTTCAACAACACCATCGTTACCATCACCGACCTGCAGGGCAACGCTCTGTCCTGGGCTTCTGCCGGTGAGCTGGGCTTCCGCGGTTCCCGTAAGTCCACTCCCTATGCTGCTCAGACTGCCGCTGAGACCGCTGCCAAGGCCGCTATGGAGCACGGTCTGAAGACCGTCGAAGTTTACGTTAAGGGCCCCGGTGCCGGCCGTGAAGCCGCCATCCGCGCTCTGCAGGCCGCCGGTCTGGACGTGACCATGATCAAGGACGTTACCCCCGTTCCTCACAATGGTTGCCGTCCTCCCAAGCGCCGTCGTGTCTGATTGATAGGAGGTATATTGATATGGCAAGATATACTGGTGCGGTGTGCAAGCTCTGCCGCCGTGAAGGTCAGAAACTGTTTTTGAAGGGTGAGCGTTGCTACACCGGCAAGTGCGCTCTGGATCGCCGCTCTTACGCGCCCGGCCAGCACGGCCAGGCCCGTATGAAGAAGGCTTCCGAGTACGGTAAGCAGCTGCGCACCAAGCAGGTTGCCAAGCGCTATTACAGCGTTCTGGAGGGTCAGTTCCGTCACTACTTCGAGCTGGCCGAGAAGATGCCCGGTGCCGCCGGTGAAAACCTGCTGACTCTGCTGGAGTCCCGTCTGGACAACGTTGTCTATCGTATGGGCCTGGCTTCTTCCCGTGCTGAGGCCCGTCAGCTGGTGGGTCACAAGCACTTTGCCGTCAACGGCCGTACTGTCAACATCCCCTCCTTCCTGGTGAAGCCGGGTATGGTGATCACCGTCCGTGAGAACAGCCGTTCTCTGGGCAAGATCAAGGCCATCGTTGAGGCCAACAGCGCTCGTCCCGTGCCGAAGTGGCTGGAGATGAACAAGGAGACCCTGGAGTGCAAGGTGGTTGCCCTGGCCAAGCGCGAGGACATCGATCTGCCCATCGAGGAGACCCTCATCGTCGAGTTGTACTCCAAGTAATCGGAGCAGCACTCACGAGTATCCGCATTTACCTGCACAGATGGCCGCCGTTGGGCGGCGTCTGCTGCACTACATTATAATAAGGAGGGTTTTTGTATGATCGAAATCGAAAAGCCCCGGATCGAAGCCCTGGATCTGGCTACCGACGGCACCTACGGCAAGTTCGTAGTGGAGCCGCTGGAGCGGGGTTACGGAACCACCATCGGCAATAGCCTGCGGCGGGTTCTGCTGTCCTCTCTGCCCGGTGTGGCAGTCACCTCCATTAAGATCGACGGCATCCTCCACGAGTTTTCCACCATTGAAGGTGTGAAAGAGGATGTCACCGAGATCGTCCAGAACATCAAGGGTCTGATCGCCAAGATCAACGGCGAGGGTCCCAAGACGGTGTATATCGAGGCCGAGGGTCCCTGCGTGGTGACCGCCGCCTCCATCAAGTGCGACAGCGAGGTGGAGATTCTGGTGCCGGATATGCACATCGCAACCCTGTCTGAGGGTGGTCGCCTGTTTATGGAGCTGACCCTGGATAAGGGCCGCGGCTACGTGCCCGCCGACCGGAACAAGCAGCTGCTGAACCCGGTCATCGGCGTGATCCCGGTGGATTCCATCTACACCCCTGTGATGAAGGTGAACTACACCGTGGACAACACCCGCGTGGGTCAGATCACCGACTACGACAAGTTGACCCTGGAGGTTTGGACCAACGGCGTGCTGTGTGCGCAGGAGGCCGTTTCTCTGGCCGCTCGCGTGCTGACCGAGCACCTGAACCTGTTTGTGGACCTGTCCGGCGACGCCCTGGAGGGCAACCCGATCCTGGTCAAGTCCGACGACCAGGCTCAGACCACGGTGCTGTCTATGACCATCGAGGAGTTGGATTTCTCCGTGCGGTCTTTCAACTGCCTGAAGAGAGCCAACATCAACACGGTCGAGGATCTGATCAACCGCACCGAGGACGATATGATGAAGGTCCGCAACCTGGGTCGCAAGTCCCTGGAGGAAGTTATCAACAAGCTGGAGTCCCTGGGCCTGCGCCTGCGGGACGACGAAGAATAATCCCACGTCCATACCGGACGGAGAAGATAAGGAGTGAATATCCATGCCCGGTACCAGAAAGTTAGGCAGACCGACTGCCTCCCGTATGGCTATGCTGCGTGCTATGGTCACGTTCCTGCTGGAGAACGGCAAGATCGAGACCACCGTCACCCGCGCTAAGGAAGTGCGTTCTATGGCGGAGAAGATGATCACCATCGCTAAGGAGCCCACCCTGCACAACAAGCGTCAGGTTATGGCTTTCGTGACCAAAGAGTCCGTGTGCAAGAAGCTGTTTGATGAGATCGCTCCCAAGTATGCTGAGCGTAACGGCGGTTATACCCGCATCATCAAGACCGGTGCTCGTCGCGGCGACGCTGCCGAGATGGCCATCATCGAGCTGCTGTAATTAAGCGGTTAGAAAACCAACAAAAAAGAGCCTACCCGTTTGCGGGTAGGCTCTTTTTTTGTATGCCCCCCGGCGGTGTTTTGCGTTCGCCTCTCTTGACCCGGCGAGGGGGAGTGTGATACAATAGACCCGTTAAAGCAAAGGAGGTGAGGAAGATGAAAAAACTGCTGGCATTATTCGACGCCAAGCTGCTTAAATTTCTGCTGGTGGGGGTGCTGAACACCCTGGTGGGGGACGGTCTGTCTTTTCTGCTCATCAACCTCACCTCGTGGGGGATGTGGTGGTCCACCGCCGTCCCCACCGTCCTTGCCAGCGTGATGAGCTATTTCCTCAACAAGTATTTCACCTTTAAGAACACCGAAACCGGGTGGCGTCCCGCTGTGCGCTTTGCGCTGAATATCGCGGTGTGCTACGGCTTTGCCTACGGCATCGCCATCCCGCTGATGCAGGCGGCGCTGTCCGGCTATGGGGCCGAGGTGCGGGATAATCTGGCCAAGCTGGTGGGTATGTGCCTGTTTGTGGGCTTTAATTATCTGGGGCAACGGCTGTTTGCCTTCCGCAACAAGGAATAAAGGCTGTCCGACGGAGCGTGCTCCGTCGGATTTTTTGTTGCCAAACGGGGCGAAAGATGGTATAACTTGTCCGTTAACCCCCACACGAAAGGCGTTTTCATAATGCAACAAACCACCCTCCAAGAGCCGCACAGCCTAGGTTGTGCGGCTCTTTCTGCCCCAGCGGAGGGTTTTCTCTGGCTCTCTCAAAAAAATGAAAACTCACCCGAATTCTTGTCCCACTTGCATTGACAAGTTTCGCAGAAAGCAGTATAATTGTCCTAATATAAGAATTTGCGTCGATATAAGTCAAAAGATATGGTTTTGATATCTCTAACCGGTCACCGTAAAGGACGGGCTATCGATAAAAGGGAATCGATGGCAGAGATGACACCACATCTCTGCCTTTGCGCGTTTTATGAGGTGTTGTTATGAAGCTTTTGGAAGATCGCATCCGCCGAGACGGTAAGGTGGCCCCGGGCAACGTATTGCGGGTGGACAGCTTTATCAACCATCAGATGGACATCCTGTTTATGGAAAAGCTGGCCGAGGAGATCCGGCGCCGCTTTACAGACAAGCCGGTGGACAAGATCCTCACCATCGAGGCCTCCGGCATCGCCATCGCCACCCTGGTGGCTCAGAAATTCGGCGTGCCGCTGGTATCCGCCAAGAAGTCTAAGTCGTCCAACCTGCCGGACAACATCTACACCTGCTCGGTAAAATCCTACACCCACGGCAACGTCAACTCCGTTCTGGTGACTCAGGATTACCTAAAGGCCGGTGAGAACGTGCTGATCATCGACGATTTTCTGGCTCACGGCGAGGCGCTGAAGGGCCTGATCAATCTGGTGGAGCAGGCGGGTGGCACCGTGGTGGGCGCCGGCATTGTGGTCGAGAAGGCCTATCAGCGCGGTGCTGACGCGCTGCGCGCCTCCGGCCTGCAGGTGGAATCCTTGGCCCGGGTGGCGTCGATGGATGCCGAGACCGGCACCGTGGAGTTTATCCCGGACGGAACCTAACGATGGACCTAACCGCCGGAGCGCGGTAAAAATAAAAAATGTTTGGAGGAAACACACAATGAAAAAGTATCTAGCATTGCTCCTGTCTGTCCTGATGCTGTTCTCTCTGGCTGCTTGTGGCGGCGCGGACGAAGAGGTTAAGGGCATGAGCGAGTCCCCGCTGCCGGCTGTTAAGCTGGTGAAGGACTACGAGATCAAGGACGACTTCAAGATCGGCTACATCTGCCTGCACGATGAGAAGTCTACCTACGACAAGAACTTCTTGGATGCCGCCAACGAGGTAACCACCGCGCTGGGTCTGAAGAAGGAACAGGTCATCATCAAGACCAACATCCCCGAGGGTAAAGAGTGCTACGACGCCGCCGTGGATCTGGTGGATCAGGGCTGTGACATCGTTTTTGCCAACTCTTTCGGTCACGAGGACTTTATGATCCAGGCCGCTAAGAAGTATCCCAACGTTCAGTTCTGCCACGCCACCGGCACCAAGGCCCACACCGAGGGTCTGGCTAACTATCACAACGCCTTTGCCTCTATCTATGAGGGCCGTTACCTGGCGGGTGTTGCTGCCGGTCTGAAGCTGAATGAGATGATCAAAGACGGCAAGATCACGAAGGAGCAGGCCAAGATGGGCTACGTAGGCGCTTTCACTTACGCCGAAGTGGTGTCCGGTTACACCTCCTTCTATCTGGGTGCTAAGTCCGTTTGCCCCTCTGTCACCATGGAGGTACAGTTCACCGGTTCTTGGTACGATGCTGTGGAAGAGCAGAACGCCGCTGAGGCTCTGATTGCCCGCAAGTGCGTACTGATCTCTCAGCACGCCGACTCCATGGGCGCTCCCGGCGCTTGCGAAGCCGCCGGTGTTCCCAACGTGTCCTACAACGGTGCTACCTACGAGGATTGCCCCGAGACCTTCATCGTCTCCTCCCGCATCAACTGGGCTCCCTACTACAACTACATCATCAAGTGCTGGAACACCGGCGAGGCCATCAAGGCTGACTGGTGCGGCGGTATCGCCGAGGGCTCTGTGGTTCTGACCGGCGTCAACCTGGATGTGGCTGCCGAGGGCACCTATGACAAGCTGGTTGAGCTGAAGGACAAGCTGTCCAAGGGCGAGCTGAACGTGTTCGACACCGCTAACTTCACCGTAGGCGACAAGAAGCTGGACAGCTACGTGGCCAACGTGGATGACGATGCGAACTTTGCTGCCGACACCGAGGTTATCGCCAACGGTATCTTTGAGGAGTCCAAGTATCGTTCCGCTCCCTACTTCGATCTGCGCATCGACGGCATCACCCTGCTGAACGAGAAATTCTAATGTAACCCATGCCGGCCTAGGCAGAGCTGTCCGGCTCTGCCTAGGCCGTCTGCTTTGTACCCGATAAAGGCAAAAGGGCATTTTTGCCCTTATCGGATCCAAATCTATGTTGTGGAGGAATGCGCCATGAGTAAAACGGTGGCCTTAGAGTGCCGAGGCATCACCAAGACCTTTGGGCGGGTGGTGGCCAATAAGAATTGCGACCTGCAGGTCTATGAGGGCGAAATTCTGGCGATTTTGGGCGAAAACGGCTCCGGCAAAACCACCTTGATGAATATGGTGGCCGGTATTTATTTTCCGGATGAGGGCCAGATCTTCGTGGGTGGTCAGGAGGTCATGATTGCCAGCCCGAAGGATGCCTTTGCGTATAAAATCGGTATGATTCACCAGCACTTTAAGCTGGTGGATGTATTTACCGCTTGCGAGAATATTGCGCTGGGCGTTAAGGATAAGGGCCGCTACAAGTTGGCCGACGTGCGCAAAGAGGTGGTGGAGATCACCCAGCGCTACGGCTTTATCATTGACCCGGACAAGCGGGTGGCGGATATGTCGGTGTCCGAAAAGCAGACGGTGGAAATCCTAAAGGTGCTGTACCGCGGTGCGGACATTCTGATTTTGGACGAGCCTACCGCCGTGCTGACCCCTCAGGAGACCGCCAAGCTGTTTGCGGTGCTGCGCCGTATGCGGGAGGATGGCAAATCCATCATCATCATCACCCATAAGATGCACGAGGTGATGTCCATCTCCGACCGGGTGGCGGTGCTGCGCAAGGGCGAATACATTGGCACCGTGAACACCACCGAGACCGACCCCACAGCCCTGACCGAAATGATGATGGGCAAAAAGGTGGAGCTGAACATTCAGCGCAGTGAGCCGGTAGATCCCCAGCCTCGTTTGGTTGTGGAGGGCCTTACTAGCATTAATGCGGAGGGGCGCCGCGTGTTGGATGACGTGGCCTTTACCGCGCATTCCGGTGAGATTTTGGGTATAGCCGGCATAGCCGGCTCCGGCCAGCGGGAGCTGCTGGAGGCGATCGCCGGCCTGCACAAGCTGAGCAAGGGCACCATCACCTATATGGACCCCGCCACCGGCAAAGAGGAAAACCTCCGCAACAAGAACCCGCTGCAGATCCGCGACCTGGGTATTCGACTCTCCTTTGTGCCGGAGGATCGCCTGGGCATGGGTCTGGTGGGCAATATGGATATTGTGGACAATATGATGCTGCGCAGCTATCGCAAGGGCAAGGGTGTGTTTCTGAAACGAAAAGCGCCTCGGGATCTGGCAGAAAAGATCATCGAGGAGCTGGAGGTAGCCACCCCCGGTGCCACCACCCCGGTGCGCCAGCTTTCCGGCGGTAACGTGCAAAAGGTGCTGGTGGGTCGTGAGATTGCCTCTGCCCCCTCGGTGCTGATGGCCGCCTATCCGGTGCGCGGTCTGGACGTAAACGCATCTTATACCATCTACAACCTGCTCAACCGTCAAAAAGAGCAGGGGGTAGCGGTAATTTTCGTGGGCGAGGATCTGGACGTGTTGCTGGAACTGTGCGACCGGATTTTGGTGATTAACGGTGGTCGTGTGACCGGCGTGGTGGATGGCCGCACCGCCCAAAAGGATGAAATCGGTCTGCTGATGACCAAATCTACCACAGAAGAGGAGGGGGCTGAATGATGCCAACAAAGAAGAATCATATCCCGCTGTTTCATTTGACCAAGCGGGATCCTGCCACCCTCACCTGGCAATACCGCCTGGGCGTACGTATCGCGGCGGTGGTGGGCGGCCTGTTGATGGCTGGCCTGTTGATGACCATCCTCAGCGGTGAAAACATCCTTGACGTATATGCTTCGATGGTGGATGGTGTGTTCGGCACCAGTCACCGCGTGTGGACGAGTTTGCAATCTGTGGCGATGCTGCTGTGTGTCTCGTTGGCAGTAACCCCGGCCTTTAAGATGAAGTTTTGGAATATCGGTGCCGAGGGACAGGTGCTGGTGGGCGGTTTAGCCTGTGCTGCCTGTATGATGTTCCTGGGGAGCGAGCTGCCCTTGCCGCTGTTATTGGTGGTGATGGCGTTGGCCAGCATCCTGGCCAGTGTGATCTGGGCGGTGATCCCGGCGGTATTCAAGGCGTTTTGGAACACGAACGAGACGCTGTTCACCCTGATGATGAACTATGTGGCCACCCAGTTGGTCGCCTATTTCCTGAAGGTGTATATCAAGGACGGCTCCGGCGTTATGCCGGTGATGAAGCAGTACGGGTTGCCGGTGATTGGGGGCAACGACTACCTGCTCAACGTGCTGATCACCATCGCGCTGACGGTGGTGCTGTATATTTATCTCAAGTATTCCAAGCAGGGCTACGAGATTTCGGTGGTGGGCGAGAGCGAGAATACCGCCCGTTACATCGGCATCAACGTAAAAAAAGTGATCATCCGCACGCTGGCGGTGTCCGGTATCATCTGCGGTATCACCGGCTTCCTACTGGTGGGTGCTACCAGTCACACCATCAGCACCACCACGGTGGGTGGACGCGGCTTTACGGCGATTTTGGTGTCTTGGCTAGCGAAATTCAACCCGCTGGTGATGGCGCTCACCGCGTTCCTTGTGGTGTTTCTCGAGACGGGTGCAGGACAGCTTAATACCGATTTCGGCATCCCTTCAGAGGTGTCGGACATTATGACCGGCATCATTCTGCTGTCTATTATCGGCTGTGAGTTTTTCCTGCAGTATCGGATTGCCGTGCGTAAGAACAGAAAGGAGGAAGCCTGATGCTAACCTTTCTTGTGAGTGCCATTCGTTTGGGCATGACATTCCTGTTGGGCTCTACTGGTGAGACCATCACCGAGAAGTCCGGTCATTTGAACTTGGGCGTCCCCGGCATTATGTGCGTGGGTGCTTCCTGTGGCTGCTTTGTCGAGGCGGTGTACCTGTCCACCGTGCCGGTGCGGCAGGAGATTCCTCTTTTGGCGGTGCTGTTACCGATCTTGGCAGCGCTGATCGGCGGAGCCCTGATGGGTCTGTTGTTCAGCTTTTTCACCGTTACTCTGCGGGCAAATCAGAACGTAACCGGTCTCGCGATTACCACGCTGGGCATCGGTATCTCCAACTATATCATTGACAAAGCGGACGATTACGGTCGCTTTGCCCGGGCGACCAAGCACTTCACCGCTCCGTTGGTGGGCGAAGAGGTGGTGGAATGGTTTGAGGAGATCGGTCTCGGCTGGTTTGGGGAACTATTCCTATCCTATGGCATCTTTGTGTGGCTGGCTTTGGCTATCGCCATCGGCACCTCCTTGGTGTTTAACCGCACCCGGGTGGGTCTGCATCTGCGGGCTGTGGGCGAGAATCCTGCCACTGCCGATGCCGCTGGCATCAACGTTACCCGCTATCGCTACGTGGCCACCTGCATCGGTTGTGCCATTGTCGGCTTGGGCGGCCTGTCATTCATTATGGATTATCTGAACGGCCAGTGGGAGTATTGTGTGGACACCATTGGATGGTTGGCTGTCGCTTTGGTTATCTTTACCTTGTGGCGTCCTATTTTGGCCATCTTTGGCTCGATTGTGTTTGGCGCGCTGTATATTGCTAGCAGCCGCTTGACCACGCTGGGGGTGGAGATGACCCTGGCCGACAAAGAGCTGTTCCGTATGTTGCCCTTTGCGGTGACCATCCTGGTGTTGGTGGTGACCAGTATCTTCAGCAAAAAGAATCAGCCTCCGGCCGGTTTGGGTTTGCCCTATTTCCGCGAGGAGCGGTAAACAAATGAAAAAGAGCCGTGCAACCATCGGTTGCACGGCTCTTTGTTTTGCAAATTACAGCTCCGGGTCCGGAACGATGACCTTGGGGGGTTCCTCCAGCAGGGCCGGATTTTTGAGATACTCCTTCAGCCGGCGGAACGCCTGGGAGAAATAATAGCCGCTGGCGATACGCTCGTCCATCACCAGGCCGATGGGCAGGCACTTATCGTGGACGATCTCGCCGCTGCGCAGACGGCGGGGCACCTCGCGGGTGTTGCCGGCGGCCATCGCCATACTGGTGGTGCCGAAATCATAGACGTGGTGATAGATGTGGTTGGTGCGGATGCTGGCCAGGTTGGTAAACACCAGCGTCTGGTGCATGGGGCTGGCATCAATGATCGACTTGGGCAACAGATTGTGCCAGTCCATCCACTTAAGGGTGGCAACGGCAAAGCGCACCAAGCCGGGCAGACCCACCAGGGTCTTGATGATCTTATCGGTCTTGTTCTCACCGGCGTTGTCCCGGTTTTCCTCCACGTACTGTTCGATGCGCTTTTCCACGTCCAGGATGGTGTCCTCGGGCTTCAGATAGATCTTGCCCATCGTTTCGGCACCGGTGGCACCGGCTTTGAGCACCACCATACCGATGCACACCTCGTTACGGGCGTAGATGCGCTTGTTCACCACAAAGCGGTTCAGCGCGGGGAACTCGCAGATGGTGCGGTTAAAGGCGGCAAACAGCACCGCCATATGGCTCATGGGGATGCCCTCTTTTTTCTTTTGGCGGATATAGTTTTCCAACGGCTCCAGCGGCACATCCAGCGTGATGGAATTCATCGAATCGCTGCGCTTTTTCATAAAGTGTGCGGCAAGGCTGTACATCGGGTCGGCGTGTTTGAGTTTTTTTCCGTCGGCACGTGGCATAGGAAATCCTCCTTAAACGAATTGAATCAATTCATTATAGCATAAAACGCGACAAAAAGCAATAAAAACCTTACTTTTCCACCGCCACCACGGTGAGCACGCCCTGGGCCACCGTAAAACGCACGTTATGCCCGGCAAAGTCCATCCCGTATATCCGGTCCGGGTCGTTCTGATAGGTGGGGCGGGGGTCGTGCCGCAGCACCGCCAAGAGGGAGGTGCGGGTCTCTTCCGGCAGACCGGTCAGCAGAGCCTCATCGCACACCACCTGCACCGACCGGTCGGTGAGCCCCGCCACAAAGCCGCCGGCGGCATCCGGATGGCTGTCGGTGTAGCTGAGATAGGGCTTGATATCAAAGAGCGGAGTGCCGTCCATCAGGTCGGCTCCCGCCACCCGGATGACCGGGCCCTCGGGGGTGTCGTAGTCCACCCCCACCAACCGGACGCTGGACAGACCCAGCGGGTTGGGGCGATAGGGGGAACGGGTGGCAAACACCCCCATACGGGTATTACCCCCCAGCCGGGGAGGCCGCACCGTGGGGGACCAGCCCTCCTGCTTTACCTCTGAGAAGTGCCAGATCAGCCACAGATGGGAGAAATCCTCGATGCCCCGCAGCGCGTCCGGGTTGCGGTATTCCGGCAAAAACACGATGCGGGCTGTCAACTCCGGCACCACGCCGCTCTGGCGGGGCACGCCAAACTTGCTGCCAAAGTCGGTGTGGATGTGGGCGATGGGGGTCAGGGTCATAACGGACACCTCCAAGAGGGATTTTTTTCATTATACCATATGGTCCGGGTCGGTGGCAAGGGTGGGCTGTGGCAAAAATTTCTGTGGCAAAAATAAAAAATTACTTGTATTTTTTGGAAAAACTGGCTATACTAAAGAAGAAAAAATCCATTTAGGAGGTAGTATTATGGAACTGAAAGGCACCAAAACCGAGCGCAACCTGGCTGAGGCGTTTGCCGGCGAGAGCCAGGCCCGCAACAAGTACACCTATTTTGCGTCCGTAGCGAAGAAGGAGGGCTATCAGCAGATCGCCGCCATCTTTGAGGAGACGGCCAACAACGAGAAGGAGCACGCCAAATTGTGGTTTAAGCACCTGCAGGGCATCGGCGACACCGCCGCCAACCTGAAGGCCGCCGCTGAGGGCGAGTACTATGAGTGGACCGATATGTACGACCGCTTCGCCAAAGAGGCGGAGGAAGAGGGCTTCAAGGCGCTGGCCGCTCAATTCCGTATGGTGGCCGCCATCGAGAAGACCCACGAGGAGCGCTACCGCAAGCTGCTGCAGAACGTGGAGATGCAGCAGGTCTTTGAGAAGGCCGGCGAGACCATGTGGGAGTGCCGCAACTGCGGTCATCTGGTGATGGGCAAAAAGGCTCCCGCCACCTGCCCCGTCTGTGCTCACCCCCAGGCCTATTTCGAGGTGCGCAAGGAGAATTATTAATCCAACCAAAGCAAAAAGCCGTGGCGTTTGCCACGGCTTTTTCTTTTTACTCAAACTTTTTGGCTTTTCGGAAATCGATGGGGGCGCTGTACCGACCACCGCCAAAGGGGCGCAGGGTGACCCCCTCCACGCCGGCGGCCACCGCTCCGTAGCGGGTCACGTCCCCCAGCGGCACGCAGGGGCAGGCCTTCCACAGCATCTGCTCCAGCGTCTCCAGCTCAGCGCGTCCCCCCTCCAGAGCTCGTTGGAGGGCGGTGTCCACCGTTTGGTTGCTCAGCCCCGCCAGATTACCGGCGGCATCCGAGGCAAAGACCGAGAGGTTCTCGGCACCGGTGCGCCCGGTGGGGGTGTGGGTGTAGAGGGCGGCCTGATAGCTGCCGCTGTGCACCCGGCGGGTAAGGTCTGCCTCAGGCAGCAGGGTCAGGGTGGGGTATACCCCCAGGTTTTTTTGCCAGGATTGCACCAGATAGCGGGCCAGATCGGCGCTGACCGGGTCGTCTGCCGCCAACAGCTCAAACCGCAGGCTTCCCGCCTCAAGGATGGTCAAGCCTTTTTTAAGGGACGCCTTGGCGGCGGTGACGTCGGTGGGGTAGGTCAGCCGGTTCTGGGGGGTGCGGTATAGGTCGGTGCCGGCTACCACCGCCTCCGGGGGAATAAATCCGCCGGCGCGGGTCTCCGCTCCGCCCTTGTCCTTCAGCAGGGCTTCCAAAGCCCCCCACTCGATGCTATCCCGCAGAGCCCGGCGGGTCTCCGCGGTGGTAAAGGGGGCGGTCGCGGTGTTAAACCACAGGCTGCGCAGGGTATCCCGGAGCGGGTGCTTTTGCACCTTTTCCCCCGCCTTTGCCGCCTGGGCGGCGGTGAGGGGAGCGGCATCCAGGTCGCCCTTATTCAGCGCCGCCACCGGATCCTCGACCCCGATGACAAACCGTACTGCCTCGGGGGTGATGGCGTCGGCGTCGTGATAGTGCTCGTACTTATAGGTCAGCAGGCTTTCGTTGTGCGTCCAGGCCGCCAGCCAAAAGGCGCCGTTGCCCAGCACGTACTCCTTTTCCAGCCCGTACCGACCGGCAGTATACTCAAAAAACGCCTGGTTGCAGGGCATAAAGGGGGTGGTGGCCACCCGGGCGGGAAAGTCGCTGTCCGGCTGTTCCAGCGTGACCACCAGCGTGTTTTCGCCGGTGGCCTTGACCCCCAGGTCGGAGAGCTTTTTCTTGCCGGTGCGGATGGCTTTGGCATTTTTGATGCCGTCAAACTCCGCCGCCAGGGGTGAGCCGGTGGCGGGGTCTACCGCCCGCTTCCAGCCGAAGACAAAGTCGGCGGCGGTTACCTTGGTGGGGGTGCTCCAGAGGTTGGCCGGGTCGTCCAGCTTAAGGGTGCTCCACGCCGCCTCTTTCAGCGTAAAGGTGTAGGTCAGCCCATCCTCCGACACCGTCCAGGTGGCGGCGCCGGGCACCGCCTTGCCGTCGGCGTCCAGACGGGTGAGCCCCTCAAATAGGGCGGCGATCACCGTCACCGAGGCGGTGTCGGTGGCCATCTGGGGGTCCAGCCCCTCCGGCTCGGCGTCAATGGGGAACCGGAATCCCTTGCCGGTGCCGTCGTCGCCGCATCCGGTCAGCCCGGCGCACAGCAAACAGACCACCAGCCATAAAGCCAGCAGGCGGTTTTTCATTCCGATCCCCTCCTTTTCTTGTGGATGTGCGCACAGGCGTTGCCCCTCTGCCCAAAGTTCCGGTCTTATTATAACAAAAGTCCCGATGGGTTTGCAACCCATCGGGAACAAATTTTTCACACCCGGTCAAAGTGCCGCTCGATCACCCGGCTGCATCCCTCCGGGGAATACCGCCAATGGGTCAGCGGTCCGGTGGTGATGAAATACTCCGGCTCGGCGGGAGGCTGATCGTTGTCGGTGGCGTCGATGAGCGCCAGCTTGATCTTCAGCTTCTCCGGTTGCACGCTCTTGATGTACACCGCCGCCTGCTGACCCACCCGTACCCCGGGGTGGGGCTCTGCCAGCCCCGCCAGATTGGGGGACAGCTCCACAAAGATGCCGTAGGGCTCTACCGACCGGACGATGCCGGCCACCGTTTCTCCCACCCGGAACCGTGCGGCGTTTTGCTCCCACGTGCCGAGCAGCTCCCGGTGGGACAGGCAGATGCGGTCGTTCTCCAGTGAGGATACCACCCCCAGGATCTCCATCCCCACCGTCAACCGGTCACCGGGGTGCAGGATGCGGCTGACCGAGATGTCGGCGATGGGTAAGAGTGCCGGCAGACCGCACCCCACGTCGCAAAACGCCCCAAAGGTTTCCAGCCGGGTGATGCGGGCGGGGATCACGTCCCCCAGCTGCAGGTTGCGCAGAAACGCCTCTTTGCATCGCTCTTGGGCCAGCCGGCGGGATAATATGGGGCGGCATCCCGCCTCGGTATGCTCAAAGCCGGTCACCACAAAGCACACCGGCTTGTTCACCCGGGTGATCAGCACAATGTCCTTGACGGTGCCTTCGACGATGCCCAGAGCCCCCTCCCGGCGGGGGATGATTCCCTCACCGCAGGGCAGTTTTACGTATAGGTTGTGGTCCACGTCACAGCGCACCACCCGCCCCTCCAGCAGGCGGCCTTCTTCTTTTGCCTGCATCAGGGCGGTGAGCGACCCCACCGCGGCCCGGTTCTCCGGGGTGTCGATACGGTCGCCTTCCGGCAGATAGAGATGGGTTTGATCCATAAGGGTATCCGTCCTTTCCTTTAGCTTAATGGATTATATGCTTCCTTGTCTCTTATCATACCCTACCGAAGGCATAAAAAAAGGAGATTTCTGTCACCAGACAGAAATCTCCTTTTGGGATCAGAAGAACAGCCCCTTGAAAAAGAGGGACAGAAGCCCCATCAGCGCTGCGGCCAGGCACACGCCCAGCGCGATGGCGGGGAACGCCTTTTTGGGCGGGATATCCAGCAGAGAGGCGATAAGGGCGCCGGTCCAGGCGCCGGTACCGGGCAGGGGGATGCCCACGAACAGGAGCAGACCCCAGAAATAGCCCTGTTGGATCCTGTCGCTCTTGCTCAGCGCTTTTTTCTCCAGCTTTTCCACCATAGGGCGGAACAGCTTGGTCTGCTTGAGCTTATTAAAGATGGGGGTGATGAACCAGAGGATAAAGGGGATGGGGATCAGGTTGGCCACGATACACAGGGGCACCGCGATCCAGGGGGAGATACCCAGACCGATGGCGATGGGCAGACCGCCCCGCAGCTCCACGATGGGGAGCATCGAGATCACCGCCACGTACAGTTCGTTGGGCAACCCTTCAAACACACTTGCCAGCCACGTGGTGGTGCTCAAAAGATGCAGCGTTTTGTTCATAGGCTCCATTCCTCCAGATGGGAAAATAACGTTCGTGGGATATTGTACCATACCCTATGAAAAAAATCCACTACTTTTTGTCAGCGACAAAAAACTCTTTGCAATTCCGGAAAAATGTGATACCATAAAGCCGAAAGGAAGGTGCGTGCGTATGCGGATGTACGACGTGATCCGGCACAAACGGATGGGTCTGGCCCACACCGAGCAGGAGCTGCGGTGGATGATCGAGGGTTTTACCGCGGGGAGCATCCCGGACTATCAGATGGCCGCCTGGGCTATGGCGGTGTGTCTCAATGGGATGACCCGGTCGGAGACCGCCATCCTGACGGACGCCATGATGCGCTCCGGGGACACGGTGGATCTGTCCCGGTTTGGCACCCGCTCGGTGGACAAGCACTCCACCGGTGGCGTGGGGGATAAGACCAGCCTCATCGTCACCCCCATCGTGGCGGCGTTGGGCGGCAAGGTCGCCAAGATGTCCGGCCGTGGTCTGGGGCATACCGGCGGCACGGTGGACAAGCTGGAGTCCATCCCCGGCTACCGCACCGAGCTGTCCCCGGAGGCGTTCCTCAGCCAGGTGGAGCGGGTGGGGCTAGCCATCATCGGGCAGTCCGGCAACCTGGCCCCGGCGGATAAAAAGCTGTACGCCCTGCGGGATGTGACCGCCACGGTGGATAGTCTGCCGCTGATCGCCTCCAGCATTATGAGCAAAAAGCTGGCTGCCGGCGCCCACGCCATCGTGCTGGACGTGAAGGTGGGCAGCGGTGCCTTTATGAAGACCCGGGAGCAGGGCGAGGCCCTGGCCCGGCAGATGGTGGAGATCGCCACCGCCTGCGGTCGTCAGGCCGCCGCGCTGGTGACCAATATGGACGTGCCGCTGGGCGAGGCGGTGGGCAACGCCCTGGAGGTGCAGGAGGCGGTGAGCATCCTGCAGGGGGGCGGCGACCCAAAACTGCGCGCCCTGTGTGAGGCGCTGGCCGCCGAGATGGCGGTGCTGTGTCTGGGGCTGACCCCGAACGCCGCCACCCGGCAGGTAACGGAAGCGGTGGACAGCGGCGCCGCCTTTCGGCAGATGTGCCGGTGGGTGGAGGCCCAGGGCGGTGACCCCGCCTATCTGACCGACCCGAGCCGCTTCCCCGCCGCCCCGGCTTACGCTGTCACCGCCCCGGTGGACGGCTATATCACCGGGATGGACGCCGAGGCCATCGGCGTGGCGGCGGTGACCCTGGGAGCCGGTCGGGCCACCAAGGAGGAGGCTATCGACCACGCCGCCGGCATCCGTATCATCAAAAAGATCGGCGACCAAGTAAAAAAAGGCGACCCCATCGCCACCCTCTACACCAACCATGCCGGCGCGGTCCGCGCCGCCACCGAAGCCTATCTGGCGGCGGTGACGGTGGGCGACACCGCCCCGAAAGCGCAAGAACTGATTTACAGCGTGATACGATAAAAAAGAGCCTGGACAACCTCGATTGCCCAGGCTCTTTTCTTATGAAGGATGGCGATGCAGGCGAAGCCTTTTTGGGTTCAGCTCTTGTCCCCGCTTTTGCCCACCAGAGCGCAGACAAGCCCCAGCGTCACCGCGGTGGTGATGCCGCCGGCGGTGGCGGTGAGCCCCCCGGTGAGAGCCCCCACCAGCCCCTGCTCCTTCACCGCCTGCCGGGTCCCCTCAGCCAGGGCATAGCCAAAGCCGGTCAGCGGCACGGTGGCACCGCCCCCGGCGAACTCCACCAGCATGGGGTACAGCCCCAGACCGGTCAGCACCACCCCGGCCACCACGTACCCCACCAAGATGCGGGCCGGGGTCAGCTTGGTACAGTCGATGAGCACCTGCCCCACCAGACAAAGGGCGCCTCCCACCAAAAACGCCTTAAATAGCATAAAACCGTCCATCCGCACAGCCCCCTTTTTTCGTTGGGTTTAGTGTGCCGGTTTTGCCGCGTAATATGCAAGAAATAAATAATACTGGACTTTTTCGGCAGTTTCTGCTATGATGATGCCAACAAGCTGCAATATGTATAAGGAGTTGAATTTGTCCAAATGGACCCTGCTAGTCTGATACTGATTTTGCTGTTACTGAGTTTTTCTGCCTATTTCTCTGCCACCGAGACCGCGTTTTCCACCTTCAACCGCATTCGGATGAAGGGCTTGGCGGAGAACGGCAACAAAAAAGCCGCACGGGTGATCGCTCTGTCCGAGGATTACGACAAGCTGTTGTCCACCATCCTGGTGGGCAACAACCTGGTCAACATCCTGCTGACCACCGTCACCACGCTGGTGTTTGCCGAGATGATCACCTCCAGTGAGGATCTGGCGGCGACGGTGTCCACCATCGTCACCACCGTGGTGGTGCTGATCTTTGGCGAGATCACCCCCAAGAGCCTGGCCAAGGAGTATGCCGACGGCTTTGCTATGACCACCGCCCCCTTGCTGCGGGGCGTGATGGTACTGTTGGCTCCGGTAAATTTCTTCTTTACTCTGTGGAAGAAGCTGCTCCGCCTTTTGTTCAAGACCACCGAGGACGTGGTCACCGAGGAAGAGGTGCTGACCATGGTGGACGAGGCCGAGCAGGACGGCTCTCTGGGTGAGCAGGAGAGCGAGATGATCCGCCAGGTCATCGCCTTTAACGACAAAGAGGCGTTGGACATCCTCATCCCCCGTGTGGACGTGGCGGCGGTGCCGGTAGAGGCCACCTCCGCCCAGCTGGGCGAGGCCTTTTTGGAGACCGGCTTCTCCCGCCTGCCGGTGTACGAGGACTCCATCGACAAGATCGTGGGTGTGGTGTACCACAAGGACTACTATAAGGCACAAAAGCAGAAACCCACCCCGGAAACGCTGATGAAACCGGCTTTGTTCATCCCCCCGACCATGAAGATCCGCCTGCTGCTCAACCAGCTGCAGGAGAACCAGTCCCACATCGCCATCGTCACCGACGAATACGGCGGCACCCTGGGCATCGTCACTATGGAGGACATCCTGGAGGAGCTGGTGGGCGAGATCTGGGACGAGCACGACGACGTGATACTGAACATCAAGCCCCGTGAGGACGGCAGTGCGGTGGTGCTGTGCTCCACCGAGCTGGAGGATATGATGGAGCATTTCGACACCGAGACGGAATGCGATGCCACCACCGTCAGCGGCTGGGTGATGGAGGCCACCGGCCGCATCCCCGCCGTGGGCGACACCTTTACCGCCGACGGCTTGGCGGTGGAGGTGCTCAAGGTAGAAAAGACCCGCCCGGACGAAATCCTGGTGTGGAAACTGCCGGAAACCATCGAAGAATAACAAAAAGACCCGATGCAACGCATCGGGTCTTTTTTTGTCGTTTATTCCTCGTGGGGGTTCATAAAGCCCAGACCCCGCACCTCGTCGGTGGTGAGCATCATCAGGAACGCGTCCGGGTCGATGGCAAACACCGTCTGCCGCAGGCGGAATACCTCGTCCCGGCGCACCGCCACCAGAATGGTGTTTTTGTCCTGACCGGAATAGCCGCCCTGGGATTTCAGCAGGGTGACACCCCGCTGTACCTTGGTCATAATGGCTTGGGTGATCTCCGGCTGCTGCTCCGAGATGATCATCACCATCTTGCCGGAACGGCCGCCATACACCACCCGGTCGATGATCTGGGAGCCGATGAATACGAACACCACCGCATACATGGCGTTGGCGGGGTTACGATACACGATGGCGGACAGGGTGATGACGATGGCGTCCACCACCAGGATGAGGGTGCCCACCGACATGTGGGGATACTTCTTCTCCAACAGGCGGGAGATGACCTCGCTGCCGCCGGTGGTACCGCCCCGGCGCAGGATCAGACCCACGCCCAGACCCAGAATGGCACCGCCAAAGATGCACACCAGAATCTTATCCTCGGTGTAGGCGTGCTTGGTCAGCCACGGCTCCATCACGTCCACCAGGATGCTGGACACCGCAATACCCCACAGGGTGCGGATGGCCATCGACTTGCTCAGCACGAACCAAGAGGCGATGATCAGCGGTACGTTCATCACGATGGTGGCGGTACCGATGGGGATCCAGTCAAACAGCTCGTTCAGCAGGGTGGCAATACCGGTCAGACCGCCGGGGGCGATGTCGTTGGGGGCGCTGAACATACCGATGGCGACGGCATAGCAAATGCTACCCGCCAGGATAAACACCACGTCCAGCGCCAGCGATTTCCAGTGGATCTTTTTTAGCATACTCATTCCTCCACACATAGGGCGAACAACTCCCGCACCCGGTCGATGCGCCCGTCAAGATAGAGATACCCGAACAAAGCCTCCAACCCGGTAGCTTTGTGATAATCCGCGCCGGAGCGGGCGGTGTGGGCGTTGCGCCCCCGCTTGTAGACCGCCTCTTCCTCTTCGGTCAGATGCTCCATTAGGCGGTTCATGGCGGCGGCCTGAGCCTCGGCCCGCACGTCCCGCACCGACTGACGGTGCAGGTCGTTCACCGGCCGGTTGGCCTCGCACAGCAACCTCTCCCGCACCATCAGGCTATACACCCCATCCCCCACAAAGGCCAGAGCCAGCGGGCTCAGGGTGTGTAGATCTATGTCCTTGGGATATAATCTGTCCATGGTGATACACTCCGTCATCCATTAGTCAATAAAATCGAACTCAAAGTCGTAGATGCTGACCGTGTCGCCCTCGCCGCAACCGGCGGCACGCAGGGCGTCGATCACGCCGGAGCCATCCAGCACCCGTTCGAAGTACAGGAGCCCGTCGGGGTCGTCAAAGCGGATACCCCGCATCACCCGGAATAGCCAGTTTGCTTCCACAAAATAGATGCCGTCTCGGTGGGTGATTTGCACCGAATGATCTTTCAGCTCCTCCGGCGTGGGCAGGGTGGGTGCCTCGGCCTCAAACCGGCGGATGGGGGGCAGCTTAGAGAGCAGCTCGCCGCACCGCTTGGCGATCTCCTCGGTGCCGTGGGCGATGGGGGCCATCATGGGATAGTATTCGTAGCCCCGTTTCTCCATCTCGGCGGCAAAGGTCTCCAGTTGCTGGTCGGTGGCCAGGTCGCACTTGTTGCCCGCCACGATCATGGGGCGGGAGGCCAGCTCGGGGTTGAATTTTTGCAGTTCTTCGTTGATCACGTCAAAATCCTGGATGGGGTCGCGGCCCTCGCTGCCGGCCACGTCCACCACGTGCACCAGCAGGCGGCATCGCTCTACGTGCCGCAAAAACTCGTGCCCCAGACCGATCCCCTCAGAAGCGCCCTCGATGACGCCGGGGATGTCCGCCATCACATAGGACATACCGGGCAGGGGGCGTACCACGCCCAGCACCGGGGTGATGGTGGTGAAGTGATAGTTGGCGATCTGAGGCTTGGCCTCGCTGACCACCGAGATGAGGGTGGATTTGCCCACGTTGGGGAACCCCACCAGACCCACGTCGGCCAACAGCTTCAGCTCCAGCCGCAGCTCGTATTCCTCGCCGGGCACGCCGGGCTTAGAGAACCGGGGCACCTGCCGGGTGGGGGTGGCAAAGTGGTTGTTGCCCCAGCCGCCGCGCCCGCCACGGGCCGCCACAAAATCCTCGTCGCCGGACATATCCGCCATCAGGCGACCGGTCTCGTTGTCGTAGATGAGGGTGCCCCGGGGCACCCGAATAATGCAGTCCTCGCCGGATTTGCCGGTCTTGCGGTTGGACCCGCCGTTTTCGCCGTGGGGGGCGGTGTATTTCCGCTTATACCGGAAATCCGCCAGAGTGTTCATACCGTCGTCGGGGCGGAACACGATGCTGCCGCCGCGACCGCCGTCGCCGCCGTCGGGACCGCCGGCCGCCACAAACTTTTCTCGGTGGAAGGCTACGGCACCGTCGCCGCCGTTGCCGGCTCGGACTTTGATCACTGCTTTATCCACAAACATTGGGGAAATCCCCCTTTCTGATCCATTAGTATAAGCACATACACATTTATTATATAATAACTCACGCCGATTAGCAACAAAAAAATTCCCACCTGACGGTGCAGGTGGGAATTTCTCTTAGCAATTACTGCTCTTTGGCGTAGACGCTGACGCGCTTACGATCCTTGCCCCAACGCTCGAAACGCACGATACCGTCCGCCTTGGCGAACAGGGTGTCGTCGGAACCGATGCCCACGTTGGTACCGGGATGGATGTGGGTACCACGCTGACGGACCAGGATGTTGCCGGCCAGAACGAACTGACCGTCGGCACGCTTAACGCCGAGGCGCTTGGACTCGGAATCACGGCCGTTCTTGGTGGAGCCAACGCCCTTCTTGTGGGCGAACAGCTGCAGGTTCAGTCTTAACATAGGAATTACACCTCCGAATTGATTAGTGGCATTGTATCCGCTTGGGATACGCTTCTGACAGTGTCTGGATATGAAGTTGGAAACCGGACAGAACGTCTTGGCAGTCCTCGATGAGGGCGGTGACCGTCAGCTCCATCCGTCCGTCGTCGACGGTGATGTCTGCCGGGGCACCCACGATGTCGGTGATCGTGTTGGCCGTCATATAGGCTGCGCTGGAAACTGCCGCACACACGATGTCCTGGCCGTATTCCCCCGCGCCGGCGTGGCCGGAGAGAGAGAAGCCGGTGAGGAGACCGTCGTCGGTCTGGAACCGGACCCGAATCATAATCAGGCGTTGATGGTGTCGATCTGCACCTTGGTGTAGGGCTGACGGTGACCCAGCTTGCGGGACTTGCCCTTCTTCGGCTTATAGGTGAAGACGGTGATCTTCTTACCCTTGCCGTTCTTCAGCACATGAGCGGTGACGGAGGCACCCTCCACATAGGGAGCGCCAACCTTCAGGTTCGCATCGTCGTGCAGAGCGATCACCTTGTCGAAGGTGACGGTGTCTTCCTCAGCAGCATTCAGCTTTTCAATGAACAGAGTGTCGCCATTCTGAACCTTGTACTGCTTGCCGCCGGTTTCAATGATTGCGTACATAGGCGTACCTACCTTTTCTATAGACTCGCTGTGCGGGGCGGACGTGGCATCGCTTGTGTCTGAAAAAAAACAGACGCCCGTTACATGCGGCATCAGCCATTTTAACACAGGAATAGGGCGCTGTCAACCTTTTTTTGTTATTTCTTTTCTATTATAGAAGCATACGCCATATATAGTGGGGGATGGGGGCGGCACATGACAAAAATCCACAATTCTCTGCTTGTGCTTTTTTTCCATCGGGTGTATAATGAGAAAAAACCACCCAAAAGGAGTGCAGATACGATGGCACGTGGCGTAAACTATAAAAAGAAAAGCCCCCTGCTGCTGATGATTTTGGCAGCGGCGGCCTTGCTGGTGGTGATCGCAGCGGTGATCCTGCTGGCGGTCTGGAACCCCTCCCCTGCCCCGGAGACAGAGCCGGTGACGGCCCCCACCACCAGGACGGAGGCCACCGCGTCGGAACCGACCACCACCGAGCCCGCCCCCACCACCACCGAAACGGAGGCGACCACCACGACCACGACGACGACCACCACCCGCAAGCCCACCGGCACCACCCAAAGCCCTCAGTATGCCGATCGCTACATTGACGAAAACGGGATGCTGCAGTTTGAGCCCGGGGAAAACTACGTGCAGAAGAATGCCTACGCCAACGGGGCGATCCCCTGGAATTTGCTGCTGGTCAACGACTGGAACCCGATGAAAAAGGGCTACGACGAGGCGGTGACCATGAAAAAGGTGGACCGTAAAGCGGTGAACAACAACCAGCAGGTGGATGCCCGGATGTACGACGACCTGATGGCGATGCTGGATGCCGGCAGTGCCTACAACATCGGTGTCCAGTCCTCCTACCGCCCCTACGCCACCCAGGAGAGGCTGTACAACAACAAGGTGGCGGAATATAAGCGGTATTATTCCGACCCGGTGGTGATCCAGTCCAAGGCCGGCGAGGTGGTCAAGCGCCCCGGCTTTTCGGAGCACAACACCGGTCTGGCGGTGGATCTGTACGGCAGCGGCAACCACTCGCTGACCGAGTCCTTTGCCAAGACCGACGCCTATAAGTGGCTGATGGAGAATTGCGCCGATTACGGCTTTATTCTCCGGTTCCCCAAGGGCAAGGAGAGCATCACCGGCGTCATCTACGAGGCCTGGCATTTCCGCTACGTGGGGGATACGGAGATCGCCCACGAAATCATGGACAACAACCTCTGTCTGGAGGAATATTTGGCCAAGACCAACCGGTGATCGAGACCCCCGATTGAAAAAAGTATTGACAAATGCCCCGCTTTCTCATAATATGGAGGGGTAGAGAACCTCTCTGCGTACACAACAACGCTCCGATTTTGGAAGGGAGAAATAACTTATGGTATTTGAAAAGATTCAGTCGATTTTGAGTGAACAGTTTGAAGTAGAGGCCGACAGCATCACCTTAGAGACCAACATCATAGAGGATCTGGGTGCCGATTCTTTGGATCTGGTGGATATGCTGATGTCTCTGGAAGACGAGTTTAACATCGGTGAGGTGCCGGACGAGATGGTGGAGAAGATTCACACCGTCGGTCAGCTGGTGACCTACATCGAGGAGAATATGTAATTTGCAGAGTGATGGGGGGCAGAGGAAACTCTGCCCCCTTTCTTGTGGAGGAGGTGGATCCCATGCAGATAGTCCCGATGGCACAGCGTCATATTGACGCGTTGGCTCTGTTGGAGCGGGCGTGTTTTTCCACACCGTGGTCGGCAGAGTCGCTGCGGGAGGAGCTCGCCAACCCCCACGCGGTATTCCGGGTGGCGGTGGACGGGTCCGGCACCGTGCTGGGCTACGGCGGGATGCACCATCTGGTGGACGAGGGGTTTATCACCAACGTGGCGGTGACCCCTGCGGCCCGGCGAACCGGGGTGGCAAAAGCGATTTTGGCGGATCTGGCCGCCTATGGCGCAGAGCATAGCCTGTACCGCATCACCCTGGAGGTGCGGGTGAGCAACACCCCCGCCATTACGCTGTATGAGGGCGCCGGTTACGTTCGGGACGGGGTGCGCCCCGGCTTTTACAGCCACCCCACCGAGGATGCGGCAATCTATTCGTTGTATTTTTAGTGAGGAGTTAGGAATTAGGAGTTAGGAGTTAATCGCTATGTTAATTCTTGGTATTGAATCCAGTTGTGACGAAACGGCGGCGGCGGTGGTGGAGGATGGCCGACGGGTGCTGTCCAACGTGATCGCTTCGCAGGTGGAGGAGCATCGCAAATACGGTGGTGTGGTGCCGGAGATTGCCTCCCGCCGCCACGCCGAGGCCATTTCCGGCGTGGTGCGCCGGGCCCTGGAAGAGGCCGGGGTGACCCTGCAGGACATCGACGGCATCGCGGTCACCTACGCCCCCGGTCTGATCGGAGCGCTGTTGGTGGGGGTCAGCTTCGCCAAGGGACTCGCCTTGGCCACCGGCAAGCCGCTGATCCCGGTGCATCATCTGCGCTCCCACATCGCCGCCAACTATCTGGCTCACGCCGAACTCAAGCCGCCCTTCCTCTGTCTGGTGGTGTCCGGCGGACACAGCCACATCGTGCAGGTGAAGGACTACACTCAGTTTGAGGTGATCGGACGCACCCGGGACGATGCCGCCGGCGAATGCTACGATAAGGCGGCCCGGGCCATGGGGATGCCCTACCCCGGCGGTGTGGCGTTGGACAAGCTGGCCCATGAGGGCGACCCCACCGCCTATCCCCTGCCCCGCCCCCGTGTGGAGGGCAGCGAATACGACTTTTCCTTCTCCGGGCTAAAGACTGCGGTGATCAACCGTCTGCACAACGCCCAGCAGAAGGGCGAAGAGGTGAACAAGGCGGATCTGTGCGCCTCATTCCAGCACACCGTCACCGAGCTACTGGTGGGCAACACCGTCAAGGCGGCCACCCATCTGAACGCCCACACCATCGTGCTGGCGGGTGGCGTATCCGCCAACTCCGGCCTGCGCGCCGGGATGGAGAAAGCCTGCGGGGAGCGGGGCTTTGCGCTGTACGCTCCGCCCCTGTCTCTGTGCGGCGACAACGGCGCCATGGTGGCGGCACAAGGGTACTATGAGCTGCTGGCGGGTCACACCGCCGGGATGGAGCTGAACGCGGTAGCCAGCCTGCCGATTACGGAATAACAAAAACAGCCCGGGCAACCATCGGTTGCCCGGGCTGTTTAACTTTGTTTAGTGGGTCGATGTGGGCATCGACCCCTACATTTTCGCCCCACCTCGGGCAGAGCCCGTAGGGGCGGATGCCCACATCCGCCCAACATCTTAAATCTCCTCTTCTCGAAACCCGTCCGGCCAAAGGGTCAGCAGGCGGTCAAATCCATTCTTTTTGGCGATCTCCACCGCCAGCGGAAAGGCGCAGTCGATGGTGTCGGCGGCGTGGGTGTCCGCGCCCAGGATCACCTTACCCCCCATCTCCCGCAGGGCGGAGAGGATAAAGTCGGCCGGATAGGGGATGTCCCGCTTTTTACGGCTGATGGCGCCGGTGTTGATCTCCAGCACCGGGCACACCCGGACGATCTTCTCCAGGGCGTCCAGAGCGATGCGCTGATAGGCCGGGTCCTGCTCGTCCATCAGGCTAAACTTGGTGATGACGTCAAAATGCCCCACGATGGTGGGCTTGTTTTTCTCCACGTGGGCGGTCAGCTCGTCAAAATAGCACTGGGCAAAGGCCAGCTTATCCCCGCCCAGCTCGTTGTGGATGCAGTCCAGCTGCAGGGAAGCGGCGTGGTCGATGCCGTAATACCGATCCTCAAACACCAACTCGTGTACCGAGCACAGAAAGTAGTCCAGGTCTTTCACGATGGCGGGGTCGGAGTGGCTGTCCAGCTCGATGCCCCGCATAATGGTGATGCGGTCGCCGTATTGCTCCTGCATCCGGCTCAGCTCCGCCAGATAGGCAGGATAATCGCTCTGCCGCATACAGTAGTCCTGATAGGGGCTGTCGCTGTGGTCGGAAAAGCCGATGGCCGGCATCCTCCGCTGGATGGCAGAGAGCACCATCTCCTCCATACTGCTTTTGCCGTCGGAGAAGGTGGTGTGGGTATGATAACCGCAATAACGCATAAAAAACACCTCGCAGAGAAATCTATGCCCCTATTCTACCACATAGACCCCCGGTTGGCAATAAGAAAAACCGCCCCGTTCGCTTGGAACGAGGCGGTTTTTTGCGTCAATTATTTCTTGTTGGTGGGCTTGGTGGCGTGGGGGTTCTCCTCGTTGCTCTCATACAGCGAGAACACCTTGACCATGCGGCCGCCGTCCTTATCGGTCAGATAGGAGACGTTGACCTGACCCTTGCTTTTGTCGATCAGGACGGTGCCCTGCACGGGGTTGCCGCCGGCGGTGTAGGCTTCCTTGATCTCGGTGACCTTGACGTAGCCGTTCTTATTGAATAGGTCGCGGACGGTGACCATCAGCTTGCCGTCCTTCACCTCGGAATAGACGATGCGGTTGCCGTCGGAGGCCTGGGCGCCGTGGATCATCTCCGTGACCTGGCAGGTCAGACGATTGATATAGAGGCTCTTGTAGCCGTTGTTGTCGTTTTTGTCGGTGACCCAGTACAGCTCCGAGACGCTGTCGGTGATCTGGGTGGAGAGAGCCTTGCTCTTCAGACCGGTCTCCTTACCCACCACGTTGCCCTTGCAATCCTTGATGATCAGGGTCAGGGTGCCGTCCTGAGCGGTCTCGTAGTTCAGGCGCATAGCGGCGGGTCCCTTGTGGTCGTGGGCCTCGGCGGCAGGGGTATCGGTGGGTTCGGGCGCGTCGGCGCTGTGGTTGTGATCGGCGTGGGGATCGGTCTCGGCGGCGGGGGCTTCTCCGCCGCAGCCGGTCAGAACGGTGGCGCCCATCAGCAGGAGGACGCACAGCAGGCTCAGCACCCGCAACAAGGTACGTTTCATAGGGAATTCTCCTCTCAAAGTACGATAATACACACCCAGTATAGCGGATATTGCACAAAAAAGCAAGGGATTTCTTGTTCTTTTGTGCCAATGGAAAATCCTTGCTTTTTTATATGCGATGTCGTATAATATATAATTGACATATTGTGGTCAAATAATTATTTCAAAGGAGGCAAAACCCCAATGAAAAAACTGTTGGCAATTCTGTTGTCCCTGCTGATGTTGGCGAGCACCCTGCCCGTGGCTGTGTTCGCTGAGATGGGCGGCGACTTCCCCTGGACCGATACCGAAGACAAGATGCTCATTGAAGAGATCTTGGAGCGGGACGGTTTCATCGACGGCATCTGGATGCCCTGGTTTAATGCCGGCGAGACCGGTCACAACCTGACCGGCAACGACCTGATGGCCGATTACTACAACTCCAGTTCTTCCAAGAACTGGGATCGGGTTGAGTTGGATTATTACGGTGCGGATAAGATCTACCGTGAGATCTACAACCTGAAGGCTATGGGCTATAACATTATGGCCTACGGCGGCTCCATCTTCGGCGAAGGCGTGATCTTCGACGAAAACGGCGACGTGCTGGGCATCAAAGAGGAGTACCTCAACAATGCCCGCCGCCTGCTGAATATGTGCCGCGAGATCGGTATGCCCGTGATGTGGAACATCTACTTCCACGATTCCTCTATGCCCTCTTACTACGGCATGGAGGGCTGGCACGTGATCTGCCAGATGCTGGGTAACCCCACCATCGCCGATCACTATGCCGAGCGCTTTGTCCGTCCTCTGTGCGAGATGCTGGCCGAGTACCCCGACGTGGTGGCGCTGGTATCCATCGCCGATGAGCCGGAGAACCAGATCAATGACCTGGGCAAGGGCGACCACTTCGATACCAAGGGCCGCGAGATGTACGGCGTCAACCAGGACGACATGATTTATTTCATGCAGCAAATCAACGAGGTTGCTCGCGAGGAGCTGCCCAATGTGGCCCGCACTGTTGCCTCTAACAACGGCAACAAGACCATCTACCGCGATTTCGATCTGGATCTGATGGGTCACAACCAGTACACCGACGGCGACACCTTTAAGAGTGTGGAGAGCCTGCTGACCGATGCGGACCCCATCCTGACCGAGTACAACGTGGGCACCCGCATCAACGACGACACCGCCTATGCGGAGAAGCTGATCACCTTCCGCCAGTGGATGATGAACAACGGCTATAAGGGTGGCTTCCAGTGGTGCTGGACCCCCGGCCAGTACAGCGGCGCCTACGCCCTGCAGCGCACCTCCGCCGGCACCGCCTTCCGTAAGACCGTGGCTTTGCTGCGCTATTTTATGGACGAGTACCGCGCCGAGTACCGCGGTGAGACCATCACCGTGGATGCGCCTGTGCTGTACGCCAACGCCGGCGACGGCAAGGTGCTGTTTATCCCCTCTAAGCGTGCTACCAAGATCACCGTCCAGCGTTCCGACGACGGCGGTGTCACCTGGAAGAGCCTGGTGACCAACGCAAACCAGTCTACCTATGTGAACAGCACCTATCTGATCGGTACCTACACCGATACCACCACCCGTCCCACCAGCGGTTATTGCTACCGCATCATCGCGACCGATGCCAACGGCAACTCGGTCACCTCCGCGCCCAACGACCTGGCCGGTACCGATAAGACCTTTAAGAAGACTTATACTGCCCCCACCTATACCAAGGGTAAGTATTACATCACCTCCTCCATGACCCAGAGCCAGGCCAAGCTGACCTCCTTTGGTGTGGAGAAGAACCGCCCCTTGAGCGAGTCTGTGAACCTGATCCAGAACGGCTCCTTCGAGTCCACCGGCGGCCAGTGGAACAACAGCTCCTTCCTGCAGTATGCGCAGGTGGTCAGCGACTCCACCACCCCCGACGGCAGCAAGAGTCTGTATTTTGACACCTCCGCCCAGAGCAGCGAGGGTTGGTACACCTTCACCGTCACCGGTCTGAAGGCCAATACCGAGTACACCTTCTCCAGCTTTATCAAGGGTGCGTATCTGTCCGACAGCAACAAGGGACAGGCCTCCATCGGTGTCATCGATCCCGACACCGGCAAGTATATGTTCTATTGGGAGTATTTCCGCTCCTATCCTCGCGCCTCTCGCGAGACCAAGCAGATGTACCCCACCGCCTACGACGATGAGTGGCATATCCGCTCGGTGACCTTCAACACCGGCGATCTGACCACCGCCACCATCGCTCTGTACGGCTATTCCTCCCAGATCTGGGTGGACGGTCTGGCTCTGTTCGAGACCACCAACGGTATGAAGTACGAGAATGGTGAGTCCTCCAAGGCCATCGTCTCCACCGAGTACAGCCCCGCCTCCGGCGCCACCAACGCCGTGACCGACCCCGCCGTGAACAACGCTTCCTATTGGAACACCGGCGCCGGCTACAAGCAGGGCTTTATGAGCATTGCCTCCGGCAAGCTGACTTACACCGCTTCCTCCGACCCCAACGGTGTGCGCTACACCAAGTGGATCGACGTGAAGCCGGGTACCGATTATTACTATTCCTACACCGTGAACGTCACCCGTGCCGGCAGCGGTCGCGTGGCGATTCTGGACAACGCTAAACTGTTGCCCAACGAGGTGGTGACCACCGCCTTCTCCTCCACCGGCACCAAGACGGTCACCGGCCGCATCAGCACCGGCAAGTACGACCAACTGGGCCTGTGCGTGGTAGACCTGGGCGGCGCCGCCACCATTGACAACGTATATCTGTACGAGGGCGACGCCAGCATCGTGCTGCCCACCACCCCCTCTTTCGACGGCTACGTCATCAACGGCGACTTTGAGATCGGTTCCTCCAACAACTGGGAGAACCTGTGGAATAACAACACCGTGGAGATGGTGGCCGGCCACGACAGCGCCTTCGCTATGAAGGGCGTCGCCGGCGGCAACTACACTCAGGTCCGTCAGAAGATCACCGTAGAGCCCAACACCGACTACATTCTGGAGGTGTGGGCGAAGAACGTTTCCAACACCACGCTGATCCTGAAGGACAGCAGTGACGCCAACCTGAAGCAGACCGGTTTGCAGGGCAGCGGCGACACCTGGACCAAGACCACCATGGAGTTCAATTCCGGCTCCAACGAGTTTATCTATCTGGGCTTTATGGGTAACGCCGCCGGCAGCACCTGGACGGTGGACGATGTAACCATCTACGAGAAGGTCACCGAGTCCAACGACGGTTATATTGTCAACGGCAACTTTGAGACCGGTCTTTCCAGCCCCTGGGAAAACGTGTGGGGCTCCAACACGGTGTCCGTCGTGGCCGGTCGCGACAGCAACTACGGTATGAAGGTAAATGCAAACCTGTACACCGTGGTGCGTGAGAAAGTGACCGTAGAGCCCAACACCGACTACGTGGTTGAGGTGTGGTCTAAGGACTGCGTCAGCGCCAACCTGTTGGTTAAGGACAGCGCCGATAGCGTCAACATGGTCAACGTTTCTCTGCCCAGCGGTTCTACCTGGACCCAGACCGTGGCCGAGTTCAACTCCGGCTCGAACACCTACGTCTACGTGGGCTTTATGGGTGCCGCCAACGGCGCCACCTACACCGTGGACGATGTGAAGATGTACAAAAAAGAGGTTCCCCCCGCCCCCGAAGGCCTCCAGAACGGCGACTTTGAAGCTCAGGGCGACAACTGGACCTTTAACAGTGGCTCTCACGCCTTTGTCAGCGACGCTCACGGCGGCAACTACGCTCTGCAGCTGACCAACCCCGGCAAGTGGGCCGAGGGCGCCATTCAGACCATCGACGTGGAGCCCAACACCGATTACACCATTACCTGGTGGTACAAGGCTTCCTCCGGCACCGGCAACTTCGTGCTGTACGTGATGGACGGCACCTCCTTCGCCAATATGACCAAGGTCAGCGGCAACCAGGGTATGGGCAACTACACCGGCACCTGGCAGCAGGGTTCCTACACCGTAAACACCGGCTCCTCTACTACCATGATGCTGAAATTCTCCACCGAGGCCACCAACCCCGGCACCATCCTGATTGATGATGTGGTGGTGACCAAGACCGAGGATTACGTGTGCACCCACAGCTACACCTCTGCGGTGACCAAGGCTCCCACCTGCGGCGCTACCGGTGTGCGCACCTACACCTGCTCTCTGTGCGGCGACAGCTACACCGAGACCATTGCCGCCACCGGCAACCACACCTACGACAACGCCTGTGACGCTTCCTGTAACGTCTGCGGCGCCACCCGCACCGCCACCCACACCTACAGCGGCGACTGCGACACCTCCTGTAACGTGTGCGGCGCTCTGCGTCTGCTGATCAACGCCGATCACACCTACGACAACGACTGCGATACCACCTGTAACGTCTGCGGCTTCACCCGTACCGTTGCCGGTCACGCCTACGACAACGCCTGTGACCCCACCTGTAACAACTGCGGTGCTGTCCGCGAGGCCGACCACAGCTACAAGGCTGAGGTGACCGCCCCCGACTGCGAGAACGGCGGCTACACCACCTACACCTGTACCGTCTGCGGCGACAGCTACAAGGACAACTACACCCAGGCTGCCGGTCACAAATACGATAACGCCTGCGACGCTTCTTGTAACGTCTGCGGCGAGACCCGTACTCCCGCCGACCACAACTACGTGGAGAGCGTGATGGCCAACAACAACTGCGGCACCGACGGCATGGTCAAGTACACCTGCTCGGTCTGCGGCGACAGCTATACCGAGGTTCTGCCCGCCACCGGCAACCACCGCTACGACAACGACTGCGACAACCGTTGCAACGTGTGTAACCAGGTGCGCGAGGTGGGCGACCACAAGTACGTGGCCACCCAGACCAAGGCGCCTACCTGCACCGAGACCGGCGTGATGACCTACACCTGCTCTGTCTGTGGCGTCAGCTACACCGAGGCGATCCCGGTCATCGCCCACAGCTACGACGCTGTGGTGACCGAGCCCGACTGCGAGAATGGCGGTTATACCACCCATACCTGCACCGTCTGCGGTGACAGCTATAAGGATAGCTACACCGAGGCTACCGGTCACAGCTATGTGGGCGTAGAGACCCAGGCTCCCACCTGCGGCGCTACCGGCGTGAAGACCTACACCTGCTCCGCCTGCGGCGATAGCTACACCGAGGTGATCCCCGCCACCGGTGCTCACACCTACGACAACGAGTACGATGCTGACTGTAACGTGTGCGGCGCCATCCGCGAGGTCGAGGATCTTCCTCTCATCGCCTTCAACGGCAAGTCTGCCTCTGTGGACGTAAAGGGTCTGGCCTTCCGCTTCACCATCCAGGCCGCCGACATCGAGATCTTTGAGAACACCCAGAACACCTACAAGACCAATTCCGGTACTGTGGTGGTGGACGGCGTGGAGTATCAGCTGAACTTCGCCGGTGCCATCGTCACCAACAAGGATCTGCCCGTTGAGGAGCTGACCGTCACCAACGCTCAGATCAACGGCAACAAGACCATCCGGAACGTGGGCGCCAAGTACCTGTGGGAGTGGGATGCGAACAGCTTCTCTTACGCCGTCCGTATCACCAACATCCCCGAGTCCGGCTGGAACACCACCATCACCGCTCGTCCCTTCTTCGTGTACACCAACGCGCAGGGCGAACAGGTCGTGTTCTACGGCGAGGCGGTTTCCGGCACCTACAACGAGGTGATCGGCTAATCTTGGCTAACGCCTGACAAAAAGCCCCCACCGGGTTATCCGGTGGGGGCTTTTCTGTTGGTCTCAGCAAGCAAAAGGCACAACATCTAGATGGCTTTTTGCAAAAAAAGCAAGATGTTGACGGTGGAACAAACGTTGTGTTTTTTCTTCCGGAAAGCATTGACAACTAATAGGTAATTGTTATATAATGTAATCGGTTATCTATTCTCATAACCAAAGAGATGAAGAATTTTAGATGAAAGGAGGCTCCCGCTATGAAGTACATCGCTCCCGAGATGAAGGTTTTGGCCTTCGCCGCCGAGGAGGCCGTTGCTGCCCCCCTGGAGGGCTCCAAGACCTTCAACGATGGTGAGCTGGAGTGGTAATTGGTCGGCTTGTATCAACGACTAGCCGCAAAGGGCGGTTGCCCCTAACCTGGTGTGCCCCGCCCTACACCACCCCAAGCAAATCCCTTTCGCGTTTCCCCAAAAAAATTATTAGGAGGAAAACAACAATGAACATGCGCAAAATCATTGCCGTTCTGGCTGCTGTTCTGATGCTGTGCGCCGTCATCCCGATGGGCACTATGGTATCCGCTGCCAGCATTTTCAGCGCCAACTTTGATAATGGCGAGGTGGTGTTCTCTGCTCACGCAGATGACACTGCCGTCATCGAGGACGGTGTTCTGCATTGGACCACTGTCGGTTGGAAAAACCTGTACAAGTCTTTTAGTGGCGTTGCGGGCACCGAGTACGTCCTGTCTGTTAAGGCTAAGGCCTCCACTGCTGTGGACCTGAAATTCGTGTTCCACAACGGCTCCTGGTCCGGTTATGTTGCACCCGACTTTGTCCCCACTCTTTCCACTGAGTGGGCTACCTATACCTATCATTTCACCCCCACCGAGAAAGGTATCGTTCTCTTGCTGCAGGCGAAGGCCGCTGCTGAGATTTGGTTGGATGATATCAAGGTTTCCGAGTACATCCCTCCCGTAGATCCCGACGTCCCGGACGATGCGGTCTATTTCGAGAACTTCGAGGAGGATCACACCTGGGCTTCCGGCAACGCCAGCGCCACTATGGAGATCATCCCTGCCGGCGATGCTCCCGCTACCAAAGCTGAGAACGGCAACTACGTAGTGAAGCACACCATCCCCACGAATGTGTATCCCTACATCAGCGATCGCACCGGTATCTCTGTTCAGCCCAACACCGATTACATCGTGTCTTTTGACGCGCTGAACAGCTCTGTCAACTGGCCGGTTCAGGTCATCATCGCTGAGAACTACTGGTTGGGCGGCGCTTTTGTCACCTCTCTGAGCCAGCAGATTAAGCCTTCCAACACCACTTGGGAGACCTATTCTTTCGTGTTCAACACCGGTGACCACAACAAGATTTGGCTGGGTGCCAAGTCCCAGTGGGCCGACACCACCGTGTACTTCGATAACTTCTACATTGCTCCCCTGAACGGCAGCGTGCAGAACGACGGTTATCTGAAGAACGGTAACTTTGAGGCTGGCGCTCTGGAGTGGCTGCACACCTCTAACACCGAGATCACCGCTGACGACACCGGTGCCGGTCAGGGCAACGTGATCACCACCAACGAGCTGGCCAGCGGCGCTCATATGTTCAGCCAGCCCGCCACCAACCTGGTTGTTGACCATGAGTACGTCCTGTCCTTCAAGGTGTATGGCCGTGCTGCTTCTAGTGCCAACTCCGCTTTCTGGGTGCAGTTCCCCTCTGCGTTCACCACCTGGACCGTGGATTCCACTTTGCCCTCCGCTAAGGCTAACAACTACACCCCCCGTATTAACGTGACCACCAACGTCAACGCCTGGCACGATGTGAACATCACCTTCACCGCTAAGGCGGATGTGGCAGTGATCAACTTCTTGAACTACCGCGTCAGCCAGGGTTTCTATTCCTTCGATGATATTTCCATCACTCCTAAGCACAACTGGACCGATGCTACCTGCACCGCTCCCAAGACCTGTGCCTGCGGCGCCACCGAGGGCGAAGCTCTGGGTCACACCCCCGGCGCTGAGGCTGACTGCGAGAACGCTCAGACCTGCACCGTTTGCGGTGAGGTTCTGAACGCTGCCCTGGGTCACTCCTGGACCGATGCCACCTGCACCGCTCCCAAGACCTGCTCCGTCTGCGGCGCTACCGAGGGCGAGGCTCTGGGTCACAGCTATGAGGCTGTTGTGACCGCTCCCGATTGCGAGAACGGCGGTTACACCACCTACACCTGCTCTGTCTGCGGCGACAGCTACATTGCTGACGAGACCGAGGCTCTGGGCCACAGCTACGAGGCTGTTGTGACCGCTCCCGATTGCGAGAACGGCGGTTACACCACCTACACCTGCTCTGTCTGCGGCGACAGCTACGTTGCTGACGAGACCGAGGCTCTGGGTCACAGCTATGAGGCTGTTGTGACCGCTCCCGATTGCGAGAACGGCGGTTACACCACCTACACCTGCTCCGTCTGCGGCGACAGCTACGTTGCTGACGAGACCGAGGCTCTGGGTCACTCCTATGACGGCGAGTATGACGTGGATTGCAACGTCTGCGGTGCGATCCGCGAGGTTGAGCTGCCCCTGGCCCAGACCGGCACCTCTGCTTCTGAGGACGTCCGTGGCGTGGCTGCTCGCTTTGCTCTGACCGTGGAGGGTATGGGCATCGACGCTACCACCGCCATCTATGACAACGCCACCGTGGGCGGCTATAAGCTGATCTCCATGGGCGCCATCGCCAGCAACGGCGTGTCCGAGAAGGATATCGCTGCTGTCTATCTGTGTGACGATGACGTGAGCGCTACCGCTCAGTACGCCATCCGTGTCATCAACATCCCTGAGGGTAAGGAAGGCGTGGAGATTACCTTCACTCCCTACGTCACCATCGAGATCGACGGCGAGGCTACCACCATTTATGGTGACGAGGTTAGTGCTTCTTACGACAGCGTGTTCGTTGGCTAATCCTGTGTGCAGACGAATAGCTAAATAGCGATCAAGGAACCCCCACCGGGAAACCGGTGGGGGTTTTCCCTTTGGCACACCAACCTTGAATGGCATCCGTAGGGAATGCCTTTATGCATTCCGTCAAAGGAGAACGGATAAATCCGTTCCCTCCGCACCGTCCTGGGCAGAGCCCGCAGGATGGGGTTTCACCAACAAAAAAAGCGCTCACCCAGACCGGGTGAGCGCTTTCGCTTTGATTAAGGCATTTCGATGGTGACGGTCTTTTTGCCGGCGTGGGTCTCGTAGGTGATCTCCAGGTTGCCGTCCTTGTTCAGCACCGCCTTCTCATACAGTTGGGCGTCCTTGTTGGGGACCAGTCCCATCAGGGTGGTGGTCTGCGGGTCGACGTCCGGGTTAAAGATTTCCCGCACAAACACGTGGTATTGATCGCTCAGATATTCCAACTGCGCCACGTAATTGCCTTTGGCCACCAGAAAATCGCCAAAGAGGCCGGAGGTCTTTTTGGTGCGCACGTCACAGAATACCGCCCACTGCTTTTGGGGTGCGGTGGCCATGGGGGCGGTGATCTGCAGCACCGAGGCGGTCAGCTTTGTAAACTTCGGCGCATAGGGCTCGCTCTCACGGGCGTAGAAGATGTTGCCGGCGTAATCCGCCACGTAAAAGCTATAACTGCCGTCCGGATTTTGATTCACGTGATAGCTGACGTTGGGGTCGTAGGTTTCCGGATCAAAGGTAAATACGCCCTCCTCTGCCTCGCCGCAGGCGCACAGCCCACCCAACAGAGCCAGCGAAAGCAACAGGCACAGCAGGGTGCGTAGTCTTTTGTTCATAAACCGTCCTCCTAAAGGCGTTTTTATTCATTATAAGGCTAAGCCCGGTGAAAAGCAAGTTTTTCTTGTCTTTTCCGGTTGACCTGACACCGGTTTTCGTTTATTATATATATATCCTTTATTATATACCCGCAAGGAGGGTTCTCTTTGTTGCCTTTTTTTGATTCCAGAAACACCGAATACCGATACCCCTTTGGCGCGGTAGCACAGCGCACACCGGTTACCTTCCGGGTGTGTATGCCCCGGGACTGGGGTTGCCACGCCGCCACCCTGCTGATAAACCGGGACGACCTGCCGCCGGTGGAGGTTCCGATGGCCTGGGCCGGGATGCGGGGGGACAGCCACGAGTGGTGGGCCATCTCCTACACCCCCGATGCCGCCGGCTTGTATTGGTACGGCTTTCGGTTGGGGGTGGCGATGGGTGAGGGCTATCTGACCCGTCAGCCGGACGGAACCGCCGCCTATTCCCCCAACCTGGACGGAGCCCGTTGGCAGCTCACCTGCTATGAGCAGGGGTACACCACGCCCGACTGGCTGGCCGGCGGTGTGATGTACCAGATCTTCCCCGACCGCTTTGCCGCCTCCGGCGAGCCCAAAGCGGACGTGCCCGCCGACCGGGTGATGCACGCCGATTGGGGCGATCAGCCGGAATGGCGTCCCGACCTCCAGGGGCGGGTGCGCAACAATGACTTTTTCGGCGGCGACCTGCAGGGTATCCGGCAAAAGCTGGATTATCTGCAGTCCCTGGGGGTCACCTGCCTTTACTTAAACCCCATTTTCGAGTCCCACTCCAACCACCGTTACGATACGGCGGATTATACCCACATCGACCCCCTGCTGGGCACCGAAGAGGATTTTCACGCCTTGACCGAAGCGGCCAAAGAGCGAGGTATCCGGGTGATCCTGGACGGCGTATTCAGCCACACCGGCTCGGACAGCGTCTATTTTAACCGGGAGCGACGCTATCCGGTGGAGGGGGCCTACAACTCCCCCAGCTCCCCCTATTTTGATTGGTATCATTTCCATAAATGGCCCAACGAGTACGGCTCCTGGTGGGGGTTCCAGACCCTGCCGGAGGTGGAGGAGTTGGCCCCCGCCTTTATGCGGTACATCAACGGGCCGGAGGGGGTCGTGCCGAAATGGCTGAAGGCCGGTGCCGCCGGGTGGCGTCTGGACGTGGCGGATGAGCTGCCGGACGGCTTTCTGGATGCCCTCCGGGCACGGGTGAAGGCCACCGACCCCGATGCGCTGGTGCTGGGCGAGGTGTGGGAGGATGCCTCCAACAAGGAGAGCTACGGCCACCGTCGTCGCTACCTACTGGGACAGCAGTTGGACAGCGTGATGAACTATCCCTTCCGGGATGCCATTCTAGATTTCTTGTGCAACGGCGGCGAGTTTGTCCACCGGGTCTGGGACGTGGTGGAGAATTATCCGCCCCAGGCTCTGCGCTTGCTGATGAACCACATCGGCACCCACGATACCGAGCGGGCCTTGACCCTGCTGGGCGGCGAGCCCAGCTATGGCCGTGGTCGCAGTTGGCAGGCCGGCCAGACGATGACCGGCGAGCAGCGGGCTTTGGCCCTGCGCCGCCTGCGGTTGGCCACCCTGCTCCAGTTTGCGCTGCCCGGCGTGCCCTGCATCTACTACGGTGACGAGGCCGGCCTGGAGGGCTACAAAGACCCCTTCAACCGGGGCACCTATCCCTGGGGCGGCGAGGACGCCGACCTGGTCAACTGGTATCGCCAGCTGGGCATCACCCGGCGTGAGAGCCGCGCTTTGGCAGAGGGTGACTACAACCCGGTGCTCACCGGCGAGGACGTGGTGTGCTTTGCCCGCCGTCACGATGACAGCGGCCTGTTGTGCGCCGTCAACCGGGGCGAGGAGCCCCGGGTTCTGCCGCTGCCGGAGGACTTTGTGTTCGCCCCCATTGTGCTGGGCGAGGGCCGCGTGGCAGAGGATTGCCTGATCCTGCCGCCCCTGTCCGGTGTGTGGATGCGGTATTAAGCCTTTGTATAGATTACACAAAGAAAAGCCGTCGGGTTTCCGGCGGCTTTTTTGCGCCCCCTAAATCTAGTGGCGGAAACCCGCAAAAACCCACAAGATTTGGGGGCAAAAACTCCTTGAAAAAAAGTCGTAAAAATCGCAAAAAAAGTGTTGACAAACCGGCTCTCCTATGGTATTATAGTCGAGCACCGCAAAAAAACGGTGCTGATTTTGCTGGTCGCAGGCAATCGTTTGCGATGGTAACAAAGTCGCAAGGACCTTGAAAATTAAACAGTGTAAGACAGAACGAAAACACACACAATACCCGTTAATTCTTACTCAGTATGAGAAGAATCCGGCAATGAGAGATTATTGCCAACACAGACGCCAAAGAGCGTCATGAGTTACAAACTCAAAACTTGATTAGTACAGCCTTCGAGGTTGTGTTAATACCATTTTTGAGAGTTTGAT
>SVON01000003.1 GCA_015066365.1 Oscillospiraceae bacterium
GCACCTGAAGGATCACCCGAAGGATCACCACAGCCGCCGCGGTCTGCTGAAGATGGTTGGTCATCGCCGCAACCTGCTGAACTACTTGACCAAGAAGGATATCAATCGGTATCGCGCTATCGTCGAGAAGCTGGGTCTGCGTAAATAATTTTGCAAACTTGAGGCAGGCGGGGAATGTCCCCTCCTGCCTCGTGTTGCGAAATAGGGGGCGTAAAAAGCCCCCCCAAAACCTTGCCAAATGCGGAGAGAACGGTTCATTTTTAGCAACGAAATCAGTCCCGAAGAAATGCTTTTTCGAGGTTGATTTCATTGCTAAAACCCGTACCTCTCCGTTTGGAATATTCAAAATTTTAGGAGGTATTTGTTATGTTTGAGACGTATCGCAAGTTTGAGACCACCCTGGCCGGTCGTCCCCTGGTCATCGAGACCGGTAAGATGGCTCAGCTGGCCAGCGGTTCCTGCCTGGTGAGCTACGGTGAGACCACCATCCTGTGCACCGTCACCGCTTCTGCCAAGCCCCGTGAGGGCGTGGATTTCTTCCCCATGTCCGTGGACTATGAGGAGAAGATGTACTCTGTGGGCAAGATCCCCGGCTCTTTCCAGCGCCGTGAGTCCCGCCCCAGCGAGAAGGCCATCCTGACCTCTCGTGTGATCGACCGTCCCATCCGTCCTCTGTTCCCCAAGGATATGCGCAACGACGTGACCCTGGTGTGCACCGTGATGAGTGTGGACCCCGATTGCCAGCCTGAGACCACCGCCATGATCGGTGCCTCTTGCGCCATCGCCATTTCCGACATTCCGTGGGATGGCCCCATCTCCGGCGTTGTTGTGGGTCTGGTGGATGGCCAGTTCGTCATCAACCCCACCGCTGAGGAGGAGAAGCGCTCCGAGATGCACGTGACCGTGGCCTCCACCGCTGACCTGGTGGCGATGATCGAGGCCGGTGCCAACGAGATCGACAACGACACCATGTTCGACGCCATCATGAAGGGCCACGAGGCCAACCAGCAGGTGGTGGAGTTCATCAACAGCATTGTCAAGGAGATCGGCAAGCCCAAGTTTGACTTCGTGTCCAACGATCCCGACCCCGCAATGTTCGAGGCCATCAAGGAGTTCGCCATTGACGACGTCAAGGCCGCTCTGGACACCGACGACAAGCGGATCCGCGATGAGCGCCTGATCCCTGTGTACGATGCGGTGCACGCCAAGTTCGACGAGGTCTATGCCGACCAGATCGAGAAGATCGACGAGTGCCTGTACAAGCTGCAGAAGTTCGTGGTGCGCCGTTGGCTGCTGGACGAGGGCAAGCGTGTGGATGGTCGTGGCATCAACGATATGCGTCCTCTGGACGCCCAGGTTGACCTGCTGCCCCGCACCCACGGCAGCGGTATGTTCACCCGTGGCCAGACCCAGGTTCTGACCACCTGCACTCTGGGCGGCGCTAAGGACGCTCAGCTGCTGGATGGTCTGGACGATCAGCGTGAGAAGCGCTATATGCATCACTACAATTTCCCCTCCTACTCTGTGGGCGAGACCAAGCCCTCCCGCGGCCCCGGCCGTCGTGAGATCGGTCACGGTGCCCTGGCTGAGCGTGCTCTGGTGCCGGTGCTGCCCTCTCTGGAGGAGTTCCCCTACACCATCCGTCTGGTGTCCGAGGTGCTGTCCTCCAACGGCTCCACCTCTCAGGCTTCCATCTGCGGCTCTACTCTGGCCCTGATGGCTGCCGGCGTGCCGATCAAGGCTCCCGTTGCCGGTATCTCCTGCGGTCTGATCACCGAGGGCGACCGTTTTATGACCATGGTGGATATCCAGGGTCTGGAGGACTTCTTCGGCGATATGGACTTTAAGGTGGGCGGTACCAAGAAGGGTATCACTGCCATCCAGATGGACCTGAAGGTGCACGGTCTGACCCCCGCCATCATCCGTGAGGCGCTGGACAAGACCTACACCGCCCGTTGCCACATTCTGGACGAGGTTATGCTCAAAGCCATCCCCGAGGTGCGTCCCGAGCTGTCTAAGTATGCTCCCAAGATGCTGTCCACCAAGATCGACACCGACAAGATCGGCGGCGTGATCGGTAAGGGCGGCAAGGTGATCCAGCAGATCCAGGCGGACTGCAACTGCGTGGTCAACGTGGAGGAGGATGGCACCGTGACCATCCTGTCCACCGACCTGGCGGATGCCAACCGCGCTCTGCAGATCATCGAGACCATTGCCAAGGATCCCGAGATCGGTGCCATCTATAAGGGTAAGGTTACCCGCCTGATGACCTTCGGCGCCTTTGTGGAGATCGCCCCCGGCAAGGAGGGCCTGGTCCACGTGTCCAAGCTGGATCTGAACCGCGTGGAGCGGGTGGAGGATGCTGTAGCTGTGGGCGACACCATCGCCGTCATGGTCACCGAGATCGACGAGCAGGGCCGCATCAACCTGTCCCGTAAGGACGCCATCATCAAGATGGAGGGCCTGAACCCTGAGGATTACGCCACCGCTCCGGCTCCCCGCCGCGAGGGTGGTCGCCGTGACGGCGGCCGTGGTCCCCGCCGCGACCATCGCTAATTAAGTGACCCCATCAACCGCTATCCGTTAGGGTAGCGGTTGATTTTTTTGTCCGGGGACTTGGCAAAGTGATTTTCTTGTGGTATAATAGCGATATATTGATTAAAATAGGAGGATCGCTGTATGAAAAACAAGCCCGATTCTATCCTTGGGAATACCGAAGAACTGACTCCGGAGATGCCGGAGCAGACCGCTCCTGCTCCCGCTGACCCGGTAGAGGAGACCGCTACCCCGGTGGAGGCCGAGGCGGCGGAGGAGACCCTTGCCCCTCCGGTGACCCGCCGGTATAACAAGCGGGGCAAGCGCCGGGGCAAATACGCCTATGCGGCGCCGCTGGGTCTGCTGATCTCCCTGCTGAGCATCGTGGGTGTGGTGGCGATTGTCAGCACCTGCATCGGTTGGATCAAGGACGCCACCGACACCACCTATCTCCACGACGAGATGTATTATTATCTGGAGCCGATGATCTTTTATGCGCCGGAGCCCTTTACGGATGCCGCCAAGAACCCCCAGGACGTGTTCCTCAATGCGGCGGCGTACCGGGTGATGGCGGCGGAGAGCATCCGTATCGACCGGGAGAAGGACGAGAGTATCTACCCGGTGGACGAGAACGGCCGTATCGCGGTGCCGGCGGAGGAGATCGAGACCGCGTATAAGGCGCTGTACGGCGCTTCTGCCAAGGTGCAGCACAAGAGCTTGGAAGAGAGCGGTCTGGAATACGACCAAAGTGACCATTGCTACTATATGCACATCCAAACCCCCGCTACCATGGAGCAGGCCTTTGTGGTGTCGGTGGACCGTAGTTCGGATGAGTATGAGGTGCGGGTCGGCTTTGTGCCCAAGGCGGACATCAAGCTGGACCGGTATGGCCGTGAGGTGGCGCCCACCGAGGAGATGGCCACCCATTTTAAGACCTTCACCCTCAAACGGACGGACGACGATCAGTATTACGTCTACGCCTGCAAAAACGAGTAATAAGAATTCGGTAGAATTGAGGTAATCTTGAGCAAGTTGGCAAGGAGGATACACCATGTTTTGTAGAAATTGCGGTAATGTAATCAACGAGGATCAGAAGTTCTGCAGCGCTTGCGGTACCGCTGTGGCGCAGAAAGCGGCGGGCTCGGTAGGCGGAGCGGTGCAAGGGGTGATTTCTGCTTCTCCAAAAAAGAAAGCCGGTTTGATCATCGGCATCGTGGCGGCGGTGGCGCTGGCGCTGACCTTGGTGCTGGTGCTGGCCATCCCCGGCGATCCTGCAGATCTGTTGACGGATAACACGTGGTATCTTGAGGTGAATTTTGCTAGTGATCAGTACACAAGAGGAGAGATGATCACCTTTTATACTAACGGAGAGGCGATAGAGACTCACGTAATCTCGTACAATTTTGGTAGAGACTTCCGAGATCCGTCTAAAAAGCACAAGGACTGGGAAGTGTTAGAGAATAACGTGTTACATTATGGTAGTAATTACTATCAGTGGGAAACGGAATGGTACGTATCCGGGTCTGAATTGCGCATTGGCCAAGACGTGTATAGTTCAGATAATGATTTTGGTTATCAAGAGTGACACCGGAATAGAAAAGAGCCTGTGGCGTTACGCCACAGGCTCTTTATTCTAAACGAAAACCACGCAATCGTCGCGTGGTTGGGTAATGCTTTAGCGATGAAAAAGCCCGCCTCAGCGGGAAGGCCCCCTTGTGTAAAGGGGGCTCCGCCCGTAGGGCGGTGGGGGATTGTCATTGATAAATAGGTTAGTCTGCAATTAACAATCCCTCCGACCTCGTCGGCAATGCCTCCTCGGCCACCTCCCTTTACACAAGGGAGGCTTTATTAGGCACTACCTCAACCTTATATGGCTAGTAATCCATGCGCGGCTGACAGGCCAATAAAAAGCGCACCCCGGCGCAGCCAGTAGTATTAGGGCTATGCTGAGCAGAGCTCTAAAATGAAATACCCCCCGCTATGCGGGGGGATTATTATTTATTTTTCTTCTTCCACCACGTACTCGGCGGTTTCCGCCAGCAGGCGGGCACCCAGGATGACGGTCATCGCCAAACCCTCGGGGACATACTCCTCATACTCCACCTGACCGTCCCGGCGGCATTGTTCCGCCAGAGCGCCTTTGGAGAAGGGGAGCAGCAGCTTCACCTTTTTGCGGTCAGGGGGCAGAGCCTCCGCCACCGCGGCGAGCAACGCCTCGATGCCGGTGCCGTTTTTGGCGCTGATGCGGATAAAGCGGGGGCTGTCGCCCAATTCCGGCGCCAGATCGCACTTGTTCATCACCCGGAGGATGGGCGTTTCACCGCAGCCCAGCTCCGCCAATAGGTCACCGGTGACCTGCAGATGCTCGTCGGCGTGTTCGCTGGAGGCGTCGCAGATGTTGAGGATCACGTCGGCGTCCACCGCCTCCTCCAAGGTGGAGTGAAAGGCCCGCACCAACTGGTGGGGGAGACGTCGGACGAAGCCAACGGTGTCCACCAGCATCACCTCCCGGCCATCCGGCAGGCGGAGAGCCCGAGCGGTGGGGTCCAGGGTGGCAAACAGTTTATCCTCCGCCAGTACACCGGCATCGGTGAGGTAGTTCAACAGGGTGGATTTGCCGGCGTTGGTGTAGCCTACCAGCGCCACGGTGGGGATGCCGTCCTTGCGGCGGCGCTCCCGCCGGAGTTTGCGCTGACTCTCCACCTTTTCGAGAGATTCCCGGATGGCGCTCAGACGGCGGCGAATGTGCCGCCGGTCGCTCTCCAGCTTGGTCTCGCCGGGGCCACGGGTGCCGATGCCGCCGCCCTGACGGGACAGCGCCGCGCCCTGACCGGTCAGCCGGGGCAGCATATACTGGAGCTGGGCCAGCTCCACCTGCAACCGTCCTTCGGCGGAGCGGGCACGCCCGGCAAAAATATCTAAAATCAGCATCGTCCGGTCGATGAGACGACAGGGGAAGATCTCCTCTAGGTTTCTCAGCTGGGTGGGGGAGAGCTCCCGGTCCATCACCACCAGGTCGATGTCCTCAGCCTGGCATTGGAGGGCGATCTCCTCCGCCCGACCACGGCCAAGACACGTGGCCTTGTCGGGGGAATCCTTCTTCTGGGTGGCGGTGCCCACCACCACACCGCCGGCGGTGTCCACCAGTTCGGCCAGTTCGTTCAGCGATACCTCACAGTCAAATTCTCCGGTATCCACCGACACCAACAGCACCCGTTCCGGTTGATCCTGCTGAATTTCGTGTAGCTCCATCGTGAGCACCTCCTTTCTTTTGGTCTATTCTAGCACACATTTTGCCGGTGGGCAAGATTCTTGTGCAACCTTTCCAGTAAAAGCGGCAAAATTTTTGTGAAAATTTTTCGGGAAATTTGCAATAGGGTGTAGCATTATACCAATATGTGTGGTATAATGATGGAAATGTGATATTTTCTGAGAGGGGAAGAGCAAACATGGATAAAATCACCAGCGAAAATGTCTTTAAGCTAGAGGCCAACGTGGCGCCTCTGCGCATCATCTCGATGAACGGTGCTCAGGAATTGGGCAAGAAGATCGAGGATCATCTGCTCCGTTGGGCTCACCGTTGCGGCAAAGAAGAGGAGAGCTTCTCGATCGAGGTGTCTTGTCCTCGTTTCTCTTCCGGTGACGCCAAGGGCCTGATCAAGGAGTCTATCCGCGGCACCGACCTGTACATTCTGGTGGATGTGGGCAACTACAACTGCAAGTATAGTATGTACGGCTTTGAGAACGCTATGTCCCCCGACGATCATTATCAGGATCTGCGCCGTATCATCCAGGCCACCAGCGGCAAGGCGCACCGCATCAACGTGATTATGCCCAACCTGTATGGCGGTCGTCAGCACCGCCGCAGCTACCGTGAGAGTCTGGACTGCGCCGTGGCTCTGCAGGAGCTGCAGGCTATGGGTGTGGACAACATCGTCACCTTTGACGCCCACGACCCCCGTGTGTGCAACGCGGTGCCCATGATGGGTTTTGATAATATGATGCCTTCCTACCAGGTGATGAAGGCGATGTTCCGGGATATCCCCAACCTGCGTCCCGACCCCCAGCACCTGATGGTGGTGTCCCCCGACGAGGGCGCCCTGAACCGCAATATGTACTATGCGGTGAATATGGGTGTCGAGATGGGTATGTTCTATAAGCGCCGTGACTATTCCCGCATCGTCAACGGTCGCAACCCCATCGTGGCCCACGAGTATCTGGGCACCTCGGTGGAGGGCAAGGACATCTTTATCGCTGACGACATCATCGCCTCCGGCGAGTCGATGCTGGATATTGCCTACGAGCTGAAGAAGCGTAAGGCTAATCGCATCTTTGCGTATGCCACCTACGCCATCTTCACCGCCGGCTTGGAGAAGATGGATAAGGCGGTGGCCGATGGCGTGCTGGACGGCGTGTTCGGCACCAATCTGACCTACCGCACCCCCGAACTCCTGCAGCGTGATTGGTTCCACGAGGTGGACTGCTCCAAGTACGTAGCCTATTACATCGCCGCTCTGAATCACAACATTTCCATCACGTCTCTGATCGATTCTCACGATAAGATCCAGAACCTGTTGACCAGATACCGCGGCGAATAATTGTAACGTTGATCCGGCAACACCCGAAATGCGTTTCGGGTGTTGCTTTGGTTAGGGGTTTACTGTCACCCTAGAGAGGATTTTGTATGGCAAAGCGGCTTTTGTTGATTCTCAATCCCACCTCCGGCAAGATGGCGGGCAAACGGCACCTGGCGGACGTGGTGGAGGCCTTTGTGCGGGCAGGCTATGCGCCCACGGTGTTCACCACCACCCATCGGGGCCACGGCTGTGAGCTGGCCCGGGAATACGGCGGCAGGGTGGACTTGGTGGTCTGCCTGGGCGGTGACGGCACCTTTAACGAGGTGGTGTCCGGTCTGCTGATGGCAGGGCACACCACCCCCATTGGCTATATTCCCTGCGGCAGCACCAACGATTTTGCCGCCAGCATCGGGCTGAAAAAGACCATTCAAGAGGCCACAGCGGCCATTATCAAAGGAGAACCCCATACCTTTGACATGGGTTCCTTTGGTGATCGGTATTTTTCCTACGTGGCCTCCTTCGGTGCCTTTACGCAGGCTTCGTATGCCACCTCTCAGAGCATCAAGAATGCGTTGGGTCACTTGGCCTACGTGCTGGAGGGGATGAAAGAGGTCACCAAGATCCGCTCCCACCACGTGGCGTTTGAGGTGGATGGCAAACACATCGAGGGGGACTATCTCTTCGGTGCCATCAGCAATTCCACCTCTCTGGGGGGGATTCTGACCCTCAGCCCGGACGTGGTGGATATGAACGACGGGATGCTGGAGATGCTGTTGGTGAAAAAGCCCCGCAACCCGATGGAGCTGAGTGCCTGTGTCACCGCGTTGCTGATGAAAAACTATCAGTCTCCGATGCTGGAGTTTTGCAGCGGCTCCCAGTTCCGGGTTACTGCCGATGCGGCGATGGATTGGACGCTGGACGGCGAGTGGGCCAAGGGGCAGGAAACCCTGATTGTGGAAAATCTCCGGGACGCGATTCATCTGGTTTGTTGATCGGAGCGGCTTCTTCGCCGGCCTTTATTTATCCCAGATTTTTTGCCGCAGAGCGTTTTGCTACGTTCTGCGGCTTTCTTATGTGCGAAAACCGCAATAAATTTGTGCAAAATAGACAAAAGCGAAAGTTAAAATACCCCGTTTGAGAAAAATGTTTCGTCATTTTTAATTAATACTTGCATTATTTGACAGAGTAGTATATACTATTGTATTGTAGGAATAGATTGGCGTCTGTTCCGACACGAAAACAGGAGATGATCGCTCTATGAGTAAAGAAACCACCGAAAAGAAAACCACCGTTGCCAAAAAGACGGCGGCGAAAAAGACCGCCACCAAGGCGGCCACTACCGCAAAGAAACCGGCGGCCCAAAAGACCGGTCAGCGCGCCGCGCTGAAAAAGCAGTTGGAGGAGAAGCTGCTCCAGCAGTTCTCGGTCCAGCCCCGCGAGGCCACCGATGCCCATCTGTACAACGCCCTGGTGCTGGTGCTCCGTGACCGGATGCGCAAGGACCGTGTGGAGTATATCCACCGGGCCCATCAGCAGGACGCCAAGCAGGTGTATTATATGAGTATGGAGTTCCTGATGGGACGCTCCCTCAAGAACACCCTGTATAACCTAAACTTGACCGAGGATGCCGCCGCGGTGCTGAAAGAGTACGGCGCCAAGCTGGACAACCTCTTTGAGCTGGAGCCGGATGCGGGTCTGGGCAACGGCGGTCTGGGCCGTTTGGCCGCTTGCTTCCTGGACGGTTTGGCTGCCAACAGCATCCCCGCCATTGGCTATTCTCTGCTGTATGAATACGGCATCTTCCGCCAGAAGCTGGTGGAGGGTTGGCAGACCGAGATGCCGGACTTCTGGCTGCCCGGCGGCGAGAGCTGGCTGCTGCCCCGTCCCGAGCTGGCGAAAGAAGTGCATTTTGACGGTCATATCGACGAGTGGTGGGACGACAACGGCTTCCACCACGTGGAGCACAACGGTGCCACCCGCGTCATCGCCCAGCCCTTCGACCTGATGGTGGCGGGCAAGGACGGTTTGGGTGTGTCCACCCTGCGTCTGTGGCGTTCCACCGCCCCCGGTATGGATATGACCCTGTTTAATCAGGGCGAGTATATGCGGGCTATGGAGCAGAAGGCTATGGCCGAGGTCATCACCCAGGTGCTGTACCCCGCCGATAACCATCGCGAGGGTAAGAGCCTGCGTCTTTCTCAGCAGTATTTCCTGGTGTCCGCCTCGGTGCAGGACATCGTTCAGCGTCACTTAGAGCAGTACGGCACCATGGATAACCTGCCCCAGATGGCCGCCGTACACATCAACGACACCCATCCCACCCTGGCGATCCCCGAGCTGATGCGCATCCTGCTGGATGAGTGCGGCTATAGTTGGGACAGCGCTTGGGAGATTGTCAAGAACACCTTTGCCTACACCAACCATACCGTTATGGCGGAGGCGCTGGAGTGCTGGCCGGAGGATCTGTTCCGTCAGCGCCTGCCCCGTATCTATCAGATCGTGCAGGAGATCAACCGCCGCTTCTCGGAGGAGATGATGGCGGCCACCGGCGGCGACACGGGCAAGGTCAGCCGGATGGCCATCATCAGCTACGGTCTGATCAAGATGGCCAACCTGTGCACCGCCACCTGCCATTCGGTCAACGGTGTGTCTCAGCTGCACAGCGAGATCGTCAAGGAGTCCGTATTCCCGGAGGTGTACAGCGTACACCCCGAGAAGTTTACCAACGTCACCAATGGTATTGCCCATCGCCGCTGGCTGTGCCAGGCCAACCCTGACCTGACCAAATTCATCAGCCAGCGCATCGGCGACGACTTTGTGCTGGATGCCTCCAACCTGGCCAAGCTGGCTCCTTATGCGGATGACCCGGAGGCCCGCCGTGAGTTTATGGCCATCAAGCGCAAGAATAAAGAGCGTTTGGCCGCCTACGTCAAGAAGACCACCGGTCAGGAGCTGAACGTGGACTCCATCTTCGACGTGCAGGTCAAGCGTCTGCACGAGTACAAGCGTCAGCATCTGAACGCCCTGCACATCCTCAGCACCTATCTGAAGCTGAAGGAGAACCCGGATATGGAGTTTACCCCCCGCACCTACATCTTCGGTGCCAAGGCGGCTCCCGGCTATTTCCTGGCCAAGGAGATCATCCAGTTCATCTGCAACCTGAGCAAGCTCATCGACAGCGATCCTGCGGTGCGGGATAAGCTGAAGGTGGTGTATATCGAGGATTACCGCGTCACTCTGGCGGAGCTGCTTATGCCCGCCGCCGACATCAGCGAGCAGATCTCGCTGGCTGGCACCGAGGCCTCCGGCACCGGTAATATGAAGCTGATGATGAACGGTGCCCTGACCCTGGGTACTCTGGACGGCGCCAACGTGGAGATCTGCCAGTCGGTGGGCGAGGAGAATATGTTCCTCTTCGGTATGCGTACCGAGCAGGTGGAGCAGCGCAAGCGCGAGGGCTACGATCCGCGCTATTTCTACAACAACAACGCCGACATCCGTCGTGCCATCGACTTTATGTACCAGGGCTTTGAGGGGCGCAATTACAGCGAGATCGCTACCAGCCTGACCACCAAGGATCCGTATATGGTGCTGGCGGATTACGCCGACTACGTCCGTGCGCAGGAGGAGTCCGGCCGTCTGTATCTGGACCAGGATGCCTGGGCAAAGAAGGCGATGCTCAACACGGCGCTCAGCGGCCTCTTCGCCTCCGACCGTTCCATCCGGGACTACAACGACCGCATTTGGCACGCCACCCCGGTGAAGATGAAGAAGAAATAATGACGCGAAATCATCACTTGATGGTTACAAACACCGAAAGAAAAAGAGCCGAGGCACCGCCTCGGCTCTTTTTTGCTGCGCATCCGCGGTGGAGGACTTCTCTTTGAGGTAGATTTCTCCCCCTTGCACCTTTTGGGCAACTGTGCTATAATACCTCTATACTTTCTTACAGAAAGAAGGAAACGACCCTATGGCACGTGAATGGCTGCTTCGCGGGGTAGACCCGGAGGAACTGAAAAAAGAAGAGGTCGAAATTGTAGAGACCCCCAAGAGCAAATGGGACAATTTCTGGTACCACTACAAGTGGACTTTTTGGGGCTGTGTGTTTGCGGCGGTGGCGCTGGCCGTTGTGTTGGGTCAGATGCTGTCCTCGGTGTCGCCGGATTATCGGGTGCTGCTGATGACCGAATACAGCTATATGAGCGGTGACACCGAACAACTGGCGCAGATGCTGGCCCAGTATGGCACCGACCTGAATGGGGACGGTGAGGTGCGCATCAACGTGCAGAACTGTCTGATGGGGGAGCGGGCCCTCCGCACCAACAACCCCGGTCCCCAGATGGTGGGGGCGCATTTGAAGGCCGGCGACGTGCTGTTTTTCATCTGGGATGAAAAGACCTATGAGGTCTTTATGGACAGCGTAGGCCCCCAGCTGGAGGAAGGGGTAGAGTTTCTTACCGATCTGCCGGAAGGACCCAACGTGATCCGGGAGAACAAGCTTTACGTCTGGGAGTGGGAGCTGAAGCGTGAGAATACCGAGCCGGTCACCCTGTATTTCGGTGTGCGAAACCTGCAGGGCACCGCTGGCGATAAACAGGAGCTCCATGACCAGAGTATGAAGCTGCTGGAGGCCTTTATCAAAAACGAAAAAACCGGAGAAAAATAAAGAAAAAGGACTGCCTTAAGGCAGTCCTTTTTCTTATCCCAGCCACCGTTCCAGCCCCCAGGTGAGGATGGCGCCGCCACCGGCGCAGAAAAACCCAAACAACGCGGTTTTGCCCCGTCTGAGCCAGGTTTGCCGCCGCAGCCCCGCATAGGTGCCGGCCTGCTCCACCACCTTTTCCGCCTGCCGCTGCAGCCGTTCCTGGGTGGGGGGCTGACCACCGGCCCGCACCACCAAAAAGGCGCGCTCAAAATAGGGACTGCCGGTGTGGGTCACCTCGATCATCTGCCGATTTACCCCTTTGATCATACCCATCTTCCTTTCTTTTTGTATGCTTTTTAGTATGGGAACCCAAAGGGGAAACTATACGATATTACAGTTTGTAAATGTTGATTTGGTGGAAAACGCCCCACAACTTCCCCAAAAATGGTGGAAAACTCGGTGGAAAGTGTGAAAAACCGTTGATTTTATGGGGTGTTTCCAAAAAATGGGGTGTGAAAGTTATCGGTTTGTGTCGGAAAAAGCAGAGGAAAAAGATTACAAAAAGTTATAGCCACCTTACAGAAAACAAGGTAAGCGCAGACCGCCTTTCGCCACCGAAAAAATTCCCGCCAACTTTACGATTTTGGTTGAAAAATCCATATAGATAGTATATAATAATATACTGTATAGTTATGTGGTTTTTTTGTACCACAGAAAGAGAGGTCTTTTATTATGGCAGAGAACAAGAAAATGGTGGAAGCCATCACCTCGATGGACGAGGATTTTGCCAAATGGTACACCGATATTGTGAAAAAGGCGGAGCTGATTGAATACACCAGCGTTAAGGGTTGTATGGTGATCCGCCCCTATGGCTACGCCATCTGGGAGCACATCCAAAGCATCCTGGACGGGATGTTTAAGGCTACCGGTCACGAGAACGTGAATATGCCTATGTTTATCCCCGAGAGCCTGCTCCAGAAGGAGAAGGATCACGTAGAGGGCTTTGCCCCCGAGGTGGCCTGGGTCACCTACGGCGGCAGCGAAAAGCTGGAGGAGCGTCTGTGTGTGCGCCCCACCTCTGAGACCCTGTTCTGTGAGCACTTCTCCAATATCGTGCACTCCTACCGCGACCTGCCTAAACTGTATAACCAGTGGGTCAGCGTGGTGCGGTGGGAAAAGACCACCCGCCCCTTCCTGCGCTCCCGCGAGTTTTTGTGGCAGGAGGGTCACACCATCCACGCCACCGCCGAAGAGGCGATTGCTGAGACCGAGCAGATGCTGAACATCTATACCAAGTTCTGCCAGGAGTATCTGGCGATGCCGGTGGTGCAGGGCCGCAAGACCGACAGCGATAAGTTTGCCGGTGCCGAGGCCACCTACTGCATCGAGGCGCTGATGCACGACGGTAAGGCGTTGCAGGCCGGTACGTCCCACTATTTCGGCGATGGCTTTGCTAAGGCGTTTGATATTCAGTTCACCGATAAGAACAACAAGCAGCAGTACGTTCACGAGACCTCTTGGGGTGTCACCACCCGTCTGATCGGTGCCATCATTATGACCCACGGCGACGATAATGGTCTGGTGCTGCCCCCCGCTGTGGCCCCCATCCAGGTGGTGATCGTCCCGGTGGCGGCCCACAAGCCCGGCGTGCTGGATAAGGCCGCTGAGATTAAGGAGAAGATCGCCTCCGTGGCTCGTGTCAAACTGGACGACAGCGACCAGTCTCCCGGTTGGAAGTACGCCGAATACGAGATGAAGGGTGTGCCGCTTCGTCTGGAGATCGGCCCCCGCGACATCGAGCAGAACCAGTGCGTCATCGTCCGCCGCGACACCCGTGAGAAGATCGTGGTGTCTCTGGACGAGTTGACCGAGCGTATCCCCGAACTGCTGACCGCGGTGCGGGATGGCATCTACAACAAGGCGCTGGAGAACCGGGAGAAGAAGACCTACGCCTGCCAGACCATGGAGGAGATTATCACCGCTCTGGCTGAGAATGGCGACGGCTTCATCAAGGGTATGTGGTGCGGTGACGAGGCCTGCGAGGATAAGGTGAAAGAGGTCACCGGTGTGGGCTCCCGTTGCCTGCCCCTGGAGCAGGAGAAGATCGGTGACACCTGTATCTGCTGCGGCAAGCCCGCCGATAAGCTCATCTACTGGGGTAAAGCGTACTAATGGTAATCGCTGACTCAAGTTTGATTGCCCTTCTCGACAGCTGGTTTTCCGTCATCTCTGCCGAAAATCCTCGGCAATACATCCAGTATTGCCTGCGTTTTTCGCCTATCCCTGACAAAAAATCATCGCGCCGATCAAATCAATCCGCTTTTATCAGCGGTTACGAGAGATTTTCTCAACAAGTGATTATAACAGAGGAAATTCATTCCTCATTACTCATTACCGGAGGTAAAACTATGAATCAGTTGAGCTTGCCCGTTACCGGCGATCTGGTAGCGGTGATGCACACCAATATGGGCGATATTTCCATCCGTCTGTTCCCCGACCACGCCCCCAAGGCGGTGGAGAACTTCACCACCCACGCAAAGAACGGCTATTACGATGGCATCGTGTTCCATCGTGTCATCAAAGATTTTATGATCCAGGGCGGCGACCCCACCGCCACCGGTTGCGGCGGCGAGAGCATCTGGGGCCACAATTTTAAGGACGAGTTCACCCCGGAGCTGCACAATCTCCGCGGCGCTCTCTCGATGGCCAACGCCGGCCCCGGCACCAACGGCAGCCAGTTCTTTATCGTCCAGGCAGACAGCGTGCATCCCTCTCTGTTGGAGCAGATGAAGGACCCCCGCCTGGCGGAGGCCTATCCGGCTGAGTGTGCCGAAAACTACGCCAAGGTGGGCGGCACCCCCCATCTGGATTTCCGTCACACCGTATTCGGTCAGGTGTACGCCGGTATGGACGTGGTGGACGCCATCGCGAACGTGGCCACCAACCACAGTGACAAGCCTCTGGAGGACGTGGTCATCCTGGGCATCGACGTGAAGGACTATGAATAATCCCTTGGAGCGGGCGTATGCTCTGTTAGAGGAGCTGACCCCCCTCACCACCGACTGCGGCGCCGTGTGTGGCGGTCGTTGCTGTCAGGTGAGTGCCGACAGCGAGGGGATGCTTTTATTCCCCGGAGAGGAGACCCTGCTTTCTGAGGAAGAGGGGTATACCATCCGTCCTGCTGACGGGGGGTATCTGCTCACCTGCACCGGCACCTGTGACCGCACCCGCCGGCCTTTGGCCTGCCGTATTTTCCCGCTGTTTCCCTACGTGACCGAAGAGGGAAGAGTCAAGGCGGTATACGACCCGCGGGGCTACCGGATGTGCCCCTTGGTGCGGGAGTGTGCCCACGTGCCGCTGAGCCGGGATTTTGTCCGGGCGGTGCGCCGTGTGGGGCGTATTTTGATGGCCGACCCGGCCTGTGCCGATTTTCTGCGGTGCAACAGCCGCGAGATTGCAGAACTCAATCGTCTGGTGGGGTTGGACGAACAGCGTCCCCCCATCGCCAGACGCAAACCGTAACATTAAGGAGTGTATGACAATGAAACTGACCAAGATCTTAGCCCTGCTGATGGCCTGCGTGATGCTGTTCGCCTGCACCGCCTGCGGTGGTGAGGAGAGCCAAAAAGAGGAAGAGCAGAAACAGGCGAAAACTGCCGCTATCTATCCCGACGCCCCGACGCTGGAAAGCCTAAAGGCTGACCCCAATGCTTATGCTGACAAGAAATTGGGTTTCCAGATGGATATGCCGGAAGAGGGGGAAACCGTTGCCGTTATGCATACCAATAGGGGCGCCATCTCCATCCGGTTCTTCCCGGAGGCCGCTCCCAAGGCGGTGGCGAACTTCCTCAATCACGCCAAGAACGGCTATTATAATGGCGTTACTTTCCATCGGGTCATAAACACCTTTATGATTCAGGGTGGTGACCCGACCGGTACCGGTGCTGGCGGTGAAAGCATTTGGAATAAGGATTTTGAAGATGAGTTCCATAGCAAATTGCTGAATATCCGTGGTTCTCTCTCTATGGCGAATACCGGTGAAGCTGTTTCCAACAGCAGCCAGTTCTTTATCAATCAGAATAAGCCGGAGGATTTGCTGACCAGCGCCAAGAAGGAGTATAACCAGTATGTTGCTGCCTATGGCGATTCGTTCAAGCAGATGTATCCCACCGTAGAGGATTTGATCGGTAAGGATCAGTACGATCCTGAGGTGTGGGCGATGTACGAAAAGTTTGGAGGCAACTTCTCTTTGGATAACAGACACACTGTGTTTGGTCAGGTATACGCCGGTATGGACGTGGTGGATGCCATTGCCGCTGTTGAAACCGGCGTAAACGATAAGCCCACCAAGGATGTCGTGATCGAGTCCATTGAGGTCACTACTTATAAGAAGTAATTTATTTTGAAAGGAGGAACGGCTATGACCATCGACGTGCAAGGGCGTGTGGTGTCCTATATCGACACCGACCCTACCAATGAATCTGCCCGCCCGGTGGTGCTGTTTCTCCACGGTTGGGGCGCCCCGGCGGAGACCTATCGGCTGATGATTGACCATCTGGCCACCTATTGCCGGGTGGTGGCCCCCGATCTGCCCGGTTTTGGCGGTTCCGCCGAGCCGGAAAGCGCTTGGTGCGTGGACGATTACGTGACCTGGACCGAGGCCCTTGTGGCCGCGCTGGGTCTGACCGAGGTGGTGCTGATGAACCACTCCTTCGGTGGGCGCATCAGCATCAAACTGCTGGCCAAGCGCCCCCTGCCTTTTGGCATCAAAAAAGCGGTGTTTATGGATGCCGCCGGCATCCGCCCCAAGCGGACTATGAAGTATTATTGCAAAGTATACAGCTATAAGCTGATGAAAAAACTGGCCCCCGGTCTGGCAAAAAAGCGTCAGGGCAAGGTGGGCTCGGCGGACTACCGCAACGCCAGTCCTCTGATGCGTCAGACGATGGTCAAATGCATCAACGAGGATCTGACCCACCTGCTGAAAGACAACCCGGTGTCCACCCTGCTCATTTGGGGCGAGGCGGATACCGCCACCCCGCTGTCCGACGGACAGCGGATGGAGCAGCTCATTCCCGATGCGGGTCTGGTGGTGCTCCCGGGGGCGGGACACTTTGCCTTTGCCCAGCAGTGGGGGCTGTGTAGCCGTGTATTGGACTCTTTTTTGAAAGAGGGGTAAGTGTATGGAACTGGGATTTAGAATCGCGATGCTGTTGGCGGCTGTGCTGAACTTTTCCGTTCAGGCGGCGTATTTCACCCATATGCTGCAGCTCAATTCCTACCGCCCTGAGCGGTACAAGAAATGGTGTGCCGAAAACGAGAAAAAACTGGTGAATATCCCCCGTTTGCTGCCGTTTCTCTGCGTGTTTTTGCTGTGGCTGGACGGTAAGGTACCGCCCTTAGTGGTGTACGCCATCGGCGCCGGGGTGCTGTTGCTCACCGCCCTGCTCAACTGGCCGCAAAAAGCCAAAAAGCCGTTGGTGGTCACCGCCCGGGTCAAGCGTTTGTTTGTGACCCAGGGGCTCTTGTGCGCCGGTCTGTGCGCGCTGTTTTGGTTCTGGATGCCCCGCGGTCTGGCCTTCATCGGCTTGGGCAATATGGTGGTGTGGCTGTTCACCGGCGTGGCGAACTACCTCAACACCCCCTTGGAGAATCACTTTGCCAAGAGGTACGTCAAGGATGCCGCCAAGCGGCTTCAGGCTATGCCGGAGCTGACGGTGGTGGGCATCACCGGCAGCTATGGTAAGACCAGCGTGAAGAACTATCTGAACGCTTTGCTGTCCACCAAATACAACGTGCTGATGACCCCCGGCAGCTACAACACCACCATGGGCGTGGTGCGCACCATCCGGGAGATGCTGCGGCCCTCTCACCAGATCTTTATTGCCGAGATGGGCGCCAAGCAGAAGAACGACATTAAAGAGATCTGCGATCTGGTGCATCCCACCTACGGTATCATCACCTCTATTGGGGAACAGCACCTGGAGACCTTCGGCTCGGTGGAGAACATCATCGCCACCAAGTTCGAGTTGGCGGATGCCATCCCGGAGAACGGCTTTGCCATTCTCAATTACGACAACGAATACATTCGGTCCCACACCGTGTCCGTGCCCACCGTCACCTATGGTGGGGAGCAGAGCGGTGCCGGCTACCGGTATAGCGATATGGCGGTGGATACCCACGGCTGCCAGTTCACGCTGACCGCCCCGGACGGGGAATCCTGCCGCTACACCACCCACCTACTGGGTGCCCATAACATCCAAAATCTGGCCGGCTGTATGGCGCTGGCGCACACCCTGGGGATTTCTCTCAAGGAGATGGTGTACCCGGTGCGGCTGTTAAAGCCGGTGGAGCACCGCCTGCAGTTGCTGCCCAACGGCTACATCGACGACGCCTACAACTCCAACCCCGCCGGCTTCCGCAGTGCGCTGGATACCCTGGCGGCCTTCTCCGCTCAGCGGATCCTGGTTACTCCGGGTATGGTGGAGCTGGGTGAGCGGCAAGAGCCGCTCAACCGAGAACTGGGCGAATACGCCGCCGACAAGTGTGACTATGCCGTGCTGGTGGGGCTTAAGCAAGCCCCACCGCTGAAAGAAGGTCTGCTTTCCGCCGGCTTCCCGGAGGACCGCATTTACGTGGCGGCCACCCTCAACGAGGGTCTTGCCTATGTCCATCGCCTGCCCCGTGAGGGCGAGCGGATCGTTCTGTTGGAGAACGACCTGCCGGATAACTTTTGAGTAAAGGGGATAGAGTTCCAATGAAAACAAGAGTAGCTGTTATTTTCGGCGGCCATAGCGTGGAGCACGAGGTGTCCATCATCTCCGGTCTGCAGGCGCTGAACGCCCTGAATCAGGATAAATACGAGGCTTTCCCGCTGTACATCTCCAAGGATAACTGCTTTTACGTGGGGGAGAACCTGCGTCAGATCGCCTCTTTCCGGGATATGAAAACCTGCCTGGCAGAGGCGACCCGCGTCCTGCCTGTCCCCGCAGAGGGCGGCGTTCAGCTGGTGCGTTATCCTATGAAAAAGTTTGGCAACAACACCGTTGCCGCTTTTGACGTGGCCATCCCGGTGGTGCACGGCACCAACGTGGAGGACGGTACGCTGATGGGCTATCTGGAGATGCTGGGGGTGCCCTACGCCTCTTGCGACGTGACCTCCTCTGCCTTGGGTATGGATAAGTTCGCTATGAAGGGCGTGTTGGCTATGGCCGGCATCCCGGTGCTGCCTGCCCGCCAGTACAGCGGCAAGCAGTACGCCGTGGACAGTGAGGCGGTGTTGAGCCAGATCGAGGCCGAGATTGGTTATCCCGTCATTGTCAAGCCGGTGAACCTGGGTTCTTCTGTGGGTATCTCTAAGGCCAAGAACCACGCGGAGCTGGTGGACGCTATGGACCTGGCGGTGTCCTTCTCCGCCCGGGTGCTGGTGGAGCGGGCGGTGCCCAACCTGCGGGAGATCAACTGCTCGGTGCTGGGGGATTACGAGACTGCCCGTGCCTCTGCCTGTGAGGAGCCGCTGAATGCGGAGGACATCCTCACCTTTGGCGATAAGTACCTGTCCGGTGGCGGCGGCAAGTCCGGCGGCTCTAAGGGTATGACCGACTTAAAGCGTCGTTGCCCCGCAGAATTGCCCGAGGGGATGACCGAGCAGGTGCAGGAGCTGGCGGTCAAGACCTTTAAGGCATTAGGATGCCTGGGTGTGTCCCGCATCGACTTCCTCAACGATAAAGAGACCGGCGAATTGTGGGTCAACGAGATCAACACCATTCCCGGCTCGCTGTCCTTCTATCTGTGGCAGGAGGTGGGCGTATCCTTTGATGCCCTGATGGACGAACTGGTCTCTCTGGCCTTTAAACGCCAGCGGGAGCGGGAGGCGCTGACCTTCACCTATGAGAGCAACATCCTCTCCGGCACCACCTTCGGTGCCAAGGGGAGCAAGGGCAAAGCGTAAATACCATACAAACAAAGGGACGATACCCAAACGGGTATCGTCCCTTTCTTTGTATTTACCCCCCAAAAATGACACCGTGTGAATGATTTTTAGGCAGATGGGGAAATGGGGTTTTAGGTGGCAAAATTTGCTTGATTTTTGACAAAACCTATCGATATAATAATACTGAGGTAGGTTGGACCTGCTGAAAAATTGCCTACAACTCCGCCGCACCGCGGCGATCATATACAAAGAAAAAACTATGGAAAATGGGAGGTAAAAACAAATGAATTTCGACCTTGTTTTAGGTTTGCTGGGCGGCCTTGCGTTGTTCCTGTATGGTATGCAGATGATGAGCAATGGCTTAGAAGATGCCGCCGGCAACCGCATGAAGAAAATTTTAGAAAGACTGACCTCAAACCGCTTGTTGGGCGTTGCAGTTGGTGCCGGTATCACCGCTGTGATTCAGTCATCCTCAGCCACGACTGTGATGGTCGTGGGATTTGTCAATTCCGGGATGATGACGCTCCGACAGGCGGTTTGGATTATTATGGGCGCCAATATCGGCACCACCATCACCGGTCAGCTCATCGCCTTGGACGTGGGGATGCTGGCGCCGCTGTTCGCCTTTATCGGTGTGGCGATGATCGTGTTCCTCAAAAACCCCAAGCTGCACCCCATCGGCAAAATTCTGGCGGGTCTGGGTGTTCTGTTCATCGGTATGGGGATGATGAGCGACGCCATGCATCCCTTGCGGGAGAATGAGGCCTTTGTTTCGCTGATGACCCAGTTCTCCAACCCCTTGTTGGGTATTCTGGCGGGTGCGGTGTTTACCGCCATCATCCAGTCCTCCTCCGCCTCCATCGGTATTCTGCAGGCGCTGGCCACCGCCGGTGTCATTGGCCTGCCCAGTGCCGTGTATGTGTTGTTCGGTCAGAATATCGGCACCTGCATCACCGCGGTGTTGGCTTCTATCGGCACCAATCGGGCGGCAAAACGGACTACGCTGATCCACCTGCTGTTTAATGTCGTCGGCACCACCGTGTTCGTGCTGGGGTGCCAGATCCTACCGGTGACCGACTGGGTGGCCTCCATCACCCCCGGCGCGGTGGACGCTCAAATTGCCAATATGCACACCATCTTTAACATCACCACCACCTTGCTGCTCTTGCCGACAGGCACCCTGTTGGCGAAGGCCGCTGAGCGACTGCTGCCCGACCGGGCCGAGGATCGGCCTGCCGCCCTGACCGCCTTGGGCGACGATTTCACGATGAAGGGCTTGAGCCTGGGTTCTCACGCGGTGCACACCGATCTGCTTTCTCAGGAGATTGGGCGGATGGTGACCCTGGCCGGGGAGAATATGAACCGGGCCTTTGACGCCGTGCTGGACGGCACCCCGAAAACGATGGCTGAGATAGACAAGACCGAGGCGGTCATCGACGGGATGAACAAGGAGATCTCCCAGTATATCTCCAAGATCTTGGTTCATAACAACAGCGGCAAAAACGTGGCGGATATTGAGCAGTATTTCCTCATCACCGGTAACGCCGAGCGCATCGGTGACCACGCCCAGAACATCGCCGAATATACCCGAGTGATGGAGGATAAGGGCATCGCTTTCTCGGAGGGGGCAAGACACGAGATTTCCGAAATGGCGCGCATCACGGGCGATGCGTTACACCGGGCAATGCATCCCACCGAGGATAAAACAGCGTGGATGGCTGACGTAGTGACGGTGGAGCAGGAAATCGATAAAATGACCGAGACGTATCGTGAGCGACATTTAGAGCGTATGCGTGAGGGGAAATGCTCCGAAGAGGCCTGCATCCTCTATTCCGAGCTGCTCACCGACTTTGAACGTATCGGCGATCACATTCTCAACATCGCCCAGGCCTATGCGAAGATCGGTTTTACCCAGTAACAAAGAAAGACCACACCCAACCGGGTGTGGTCTTTCTTAATGCCTTATTCCAGTTCAAACGCGCCGGTATAGAGCTGATAGTACGTACCCTTTTGGGCCAGCAGGCTCTCGTGGTTGCCGCGCTCGATGATGCGGCCGTGCTCCAGCACCATAATCACATCCGCGTCCATAATGGTGGACAGACGGTGGGCGATGACGAACACCGTCCGACCCTCCATCAGCTTATCCATACCCTTTTGCACGATGGCCTCGGTACGGGTGTCGATGGAGGAGGTAGCCTCGTCCAGAATCATCACCGGCGGGTCGGCCACCGCTGCCCGGGCGATGGCAATCATCTGCCGCTGACCCTGAGAGAGGTTGGCGCCGTTGTTCTGCAGCATGGTGTCGTAGCCCTGGGGCAAACGGTTGATAAAATCGTCGGCACCCACCAGCTTGGCGGCCTCGCGGCACTGCTCGTCGGTGGCCTCCAGGTTGCCGTACCGGATGTTGTCCATCACGGTGCCGGTGAATAGGTTGGTCTCCTGCAACACGATGCCCAGGGAACGGCGCAGGTCGGCTTTTTTGATCTTATTGATGTTGATGCCATCATACCGCACCTTACCGTCTGCGATGTCGTAGAAACGGTTGATCAGGTTGGTGATGGTGGTCTTGCCGGCACCGGTGGAGCCCACAAAGGCCACCTTCTGACCCGGCTCGGCATAGACGGAAACGTCGTGGAGCACCGGCTTGCCTTCTTCATAGGCAAAGTCCACCTCGGTCAACCGCACGTCACCCTGCAAGGGGGTGTAGGTGAGGGTGCCGTCTTCGTGGGGGTGCTTCCAGGCCCAGCGACCGGTGCGTTTGACGCTCTCGGTGATGGTGCCGTCGTCGGCGATGTTGGCCCGCACCAGAGTCACATAGCCGTTGTCTACTTCGGGTGTTTCGTCCATCAGGTCGAACAGGCGCTCTGCACCGGCCAGACCCATAGCGATGTGGTTGATCTGCTGAGAGACCTGGTTCACGTTACCGGTGAACTGCTTGGTCATATTCAGGAACGGAACCACGATGGAAATGGACAGCGGCAGACCGGACAGACTCACGTTGGGTACGTTCAGCACCAGGAACAGACCGCCGATCATAGCGCAGGCCACGTACAGCACGTTACCGATGTTCATAATGATGGGGCCCAGGCTGTTGGCAAAGGCGTTGGCCTTAAAGCTGTCCTGGAACAGTTGCTCGTTGAGGGCGTCAAAGTCCTCTTGCGCCTCGTTCTCGTGGCAGAACACCTTGACCACCCGCTGACCGTTCATCATCTCCTGGATAAAGCCCTCGGTCTTACCCACCGCCTGTTGCTGACGGACAAAGAATTTGGCAGAACCGCCGCCAATCTTTTTGGATACAAAGAACATGGCCACCACGCCCAGCAGGACGATCAGGGTCATCAAAGCACTGTACCACAGCATAATGAACAGCACCGTCACCACCACGATGCCGGCCTGCATCAGGCTGGGGATGGACTGAGAGATCAGCTGACGCAGGGTGTCGATATCGTTGGTGTAGTGGCTCATAATGTCGCCGTGCTTGTGGGTGTCAAAGTATTTGATGGGCAGGCTTTGCATTCCATCAAACATCTTGCACCGCATCTTGCTCAGGAAGCCCTGGGTGATGTAGGCCATCAGCTGGGACTGAAGCACGGTGAGGATGATGGACACCAGATAGAGACCGATCAAAATGAGGATCAGCGGTAGAATTTCGGGAAGCGCCATCTCCCAGGAAACATGGTTGTCCAAGCTCTTCTCAATCACGTCCAGAATGTTCTTGGTGAACATAGCCGGGATGGAGTTGACGATGGCGGCGAAGATGATGCAGAACACCACCACCGGGATCAACTTGGGGTAGAACTGATACAGCAGCTTCAGCGTCCGGCTCAAAGTACCCTTTTTCACTTTGGGACGGGGGCCCATAGGGCCACGCCCACCGGGACCTTTCATAGGAGGTTTACTCATCCTGATCGCCTCCTCTCGTCTGCTGTTCATAGATCTCCCGATACATAGCGCAAGAATTCAGCAACTGGTCGTGGTTGCCGGCGGCGGCAATTTTGCCGCCCTCCATCATCAGGATCAGGTCGGCATCCTGGACGGAGGCCACCCGCTGGGCGATGATGATCTTGGTGGTTTCGGGGATATAGCTCTTAAAGCCGGCGCGAATGAGGGCATCCGTCCGGGTGTCCACTGCGCTGGTGGAGTCATCCAGAATGAGGATCTTCGGCTTTTTCAGCAGGGCCCGGGCGATGCACAGACGCTGCTTCTGACCGCCGGACACGTTGGTGCCGCCCTGCTCGATGTAGGTGTCGTACCCCTCCGGGAAGGAGGAGACAAAGTCGTGGGCCTGCGCCAGTTTGCAGGCTTCCACCAGCTCTTCGTCGGTGGCGTCCGGGTTGCCCCAACGCAGGTTGTCCTTGATGGTGCCGGCGAACAGCAGGTTCTTCTGCAGCACCATCGCCACAGAGCCGCGCAGGGTGTCCATATCGTAGTCCCGCACGTCCACACCGCCCACCTCGACGGCACCGCCGGTGACGTCGTACAGACGGGGGATGAGCTGAACCAGAGTGGATTTGCTGGAGCCGGTACCGCCCAGAATACCCACCGTCATACCGCTTTGGATCTCCAGGTTGATGTCGGATAGGGCATAATTCTTCGCCTTGGCGGAGTACTTAAAGCACACGTCGCGGAAGGTGATGGAACCGTCCTTGACCTGGTATACCGGGTTCTCCGGATTGTGCAGGGTGGACTCCTCGCTCAGCACCTCGCCGATACGGCTGATGGCCTCGGCGGAGATGGTCAGGGTGACGTAGATCATAGACAGCATCATCAGCTGCATCAGCACCTGCATACCGTAGGTCAGCATAGCAGAGATCTCGCCCACACCGATGGCGGTGCCGTTGGTGGTGATGATGAGGAAGGCGCCGATAAACAGCACGAACACCATATTGAAATAACTGCAGAAGCGCATCAGAGGCTCGTTGAGCACCACCAGACGTTCTGCCCGGGTGAAGTCCTTGCGGATGTCGTCGGAGGCGGCGTCGAATTTCTCGCACTCATACTCCTCGCGGGAGAAGCCCTTGACCACACGCATACCGCGGACGTTTTCCTCGATGGACTCGTTCAGCCGGTCGTATTTCTTAAACACCCGGCGGAAGGCGGGCATCGCCTTGCGGGCCACCAGAATCAGGCCACCGGCCAGCAGGGGGATGACCACGATAAAGGCAAAGGCCAGCTTGCCGCCCATCACAAAGGCCATCACGGTGGAGAAAATCAGCAGCAAAGGCGCACGCACCGCGATACGGATGAGCATCATATAAGACATTTGGGCGTTGTTGATGTCGGTGGTCATACGGGTGACCAGCGAGGCCGAGGAGAACTTATCCATATTCTCAAAGGAGAAGGTCTGGATCCGGCTGAATACGTCGTGCCGCAGGTTCTTGGCAAAGCCGCAGGAGGCCTTGGCGCAGGTGTAGCCGGCGATACCGCCGCAGCACAGCGAGGCCACCGCCATGGCGATGAGGATAAGGCCGCTGCGGATGATGTCCGGCATAGCGGCGCCTTTTTCCACGTCGTTGATCAGTTGGGCGGCGATATAGGGGATAAAGCACTCGATGACCGCTTCCAGGGTGATGAACAACAGGGTGAGGAAGGTGGGGGTCTTGTATTCCCGCACACACCTCAATAGTCGTTTGTACATAGGCATTCTTCTTTCTGTCAAACACATGGTTTATTGCGTACTTATACAAATAGGTATTATAATACGCCCCATTTTTCAAGTCAAGGTTTTTGCAGGGTCGTTCAATAAAAGTTTACAAAAAAAAGGAAGTATCTCTAAGAGATACTTCCTTTTCCATTTCGCTTTATACGTTGCGGAAGGTGTCGCGTTCCACCAGCTTGGTGGGCAGGAGGGTGCTTTGGGGTGCTTCTTTGCCGTTCTGCAGGTCGTCCAGCACCGCCACAGCGGCCTTGCACAGACCAGTGGCATCGCAATCTACGCTGGTCAGCTCCGGGGTGGCGCACCGCGCCACCAAAGAGTTGCCGAACCCGATGACCGGCATATTCAGTCCGGTACGCCCCAAGGATTTATGGGCACCCAACGCCAGCAGATCCTCGGCGCCGATGACCGCGTCAAAGGTGACCCGGTTGACCAACAGCCGCTTGATGCAGGCATTTACGTCCTCCAGCCGGTTGTCCACCCGGACGATGAGCTGCTCGTCCATCGGCACGCCCGCTTTAGCATAGGCGGTCTTAAATCCCTCCAGCGTTTGCTGACAGCCGTGGGACATCCGGTGGTAGAGAAACAGGATGCGACGGCGTTGCCGGCGCATCAGCAACTCCACCAGTTCTGCGGCGGCGTTGCTCCGGTCGCTGGTAACGTTGTAGACACCGGGGATATCCACCTTCCCCTCCACCAGGATCACCGGCACCTGTGCGGCGGCGGTGGCGATGGGGGTGGGGACGGTTTGCTCGTAATGGAGGGGGCAGAGATAGAGCACTGCCGCTACGCCGGCGGCAAGCAATTCTTGCAGAGCGGTTTGTTCTTGTTCCGGAGTTTCTACGTCGCTTCTCAGTAGGACAGAGTGGTTCCGGCGCTGTAATCCGGCCTCTAGGGTGGCCAGCAGCTCTGCCTGATAGGGGTCCTGCATCGAGGGGCACAGCACCCCAACGACGCCGGTGAGAGCGGGGGCGGAAGCCACCGGCTGACCGCCGTTGCCCAGATTACGGGCCAGGGCGCTGGGGGTATACCCCGCCGCGTCGATCACCGCCTGGATCTTGGCGCGGGTGGCGGCGCTGACGTTTTTGTTGTTGTTGAGAACACGGGACACGGTGGCGATGGATACGCCGCATTGTTCGGCAATATCGTAGATGTTCATGCCGTGGCCTCCTTTCTGTAACCGCTTACAATGCTCAGTATAACCGCTGTTTTGCCAAAAAGCAAGAAAAATTTTCCAATTCCGTTCTTTTCCGGTAGTGTCCCCCTCTTGCAATTTGTGCAAACCAGTATTATAATAGTTAAGATTTAGCAAGAAAGAGGGTTCTCTGCCATGGACAAAGGAATGTCCCGCCGGATGCGGGGAAACCTATTGTTACTCCTTACCGCCGCCATTTGGGGCTTTGCCTTTGTGGCACAGAAAGCGGGGGGCAAAGAACTGGGCCCGCTGACCTTCAACGGGGTGCGTTCCTTTTTGGGCGGCGGATTGCTGCTCGTCTTATTGCCGCTGTTGGATCGGTTGGGCTTAGCACAGAGCCCCGCCACCAGACAGGAGAAAAAGACCCTTTGGTTGGGCGGTCTGCTGTGTGGGCTGGCGCTGTTTCTTGCCACCAATTTGCAGCAGTTGGGGGTGCTGACCACCACCACCGGCAAGGCCGGTTTTATCACCTCGTTGTACATTGTGTTGGTGCCGGTGTTCGGTCTGATCATCCGGAGAAAAACCACCCTGTTTCATTGGTTGGGCGTGGCTCTGGCGGTGGTGGGCTTGTACCTGCTGTGTATGCAGGGATCGGCCGGCATCGGGCAGGGCGATCTGTTGGTTATGGCTTGCGCTCCTATGTTGGCGCTCCAGATTTTGCTGGTGGACCGGTTTGCTCCGCGGGTGGACGGTGTGCGTCTGTCCTGCATCCAGTTTTTTACGGTGGGGGTGCTCAATCTGCCCCTGATGTTCTGTTTTGAGACCCCCTCGCTGACCGCTATGACGGCCTGCTGGGATTCGGTGCTGTATGCCGGTCTGATTTCCAGCGGTGTGGCCTATACCCTGCAGATCGTGGCGCAGAAAGAAACCCACCCCACCACCGCTTCGGTGCTGATGAGCCTTGAGTCGGTGTTTGCGGTACTGTCCGGTATGCTGTTTTTGGGGGACCGGATGACCCCTCGGGAGAGTGCCGGTTGCTTGGTGATGTTTGGGGCGGTGCTGCTGGCACAACTGCCCCAGAAGAAAGGAAGATAAGCGATGACCTATCCCGGTATTTCGGCGGATAGTTTGTTTCTGTTGGCGGACAACCGCTTTCAGGACAGCAAGGCGTATTATGAAGAGCACAAACCCCAGATCAACAAAACGGTGGTACAGCCCCTCAAACAGTTGGTGGCGGATCTGACCCCGGCTATGCTGGCGGTGGACCCTCTGTTGGGCGGCCATGTGAGCCGGGTGCGGCGGGACAACCGCTTTACCCACGACAAGCACCTGTACCGGGAGAATATGTGGATCGTCTTTATGCGGGACAAAAAGGCCTGGGATTGGTGCGTCCCCGCTTTTTATCTGGATTTTTCCCTGGCCCGTGCCGAGTGGGGTCTGGGCTTTTACTCTGCCACCCCTGCCATTATGCGGGCCCTGCGGGGGCGCATTGAGGCAGACCCGGAGCGGGCGCTGAAGGCGGTGAAAGCCGCCCAAAAAGCCGGCTTTGCGTTGGGGGGGCGCCCCTATGCCCGTCCTCGCAGCACGGAGGAGACCCCGGAGCTGCTCCGGCCCTTCTACGATTGTAAGAGCGTGGACCTGTGCCGTACCGAAGAGAGCCGTTTCGTGGCAGGAGAAGAGCTGCCGGAGCGGTTGCTGGTCGGCTTTAAGGCGTTGACCCCGCTGTATCATCTGCTGATGGAGGCTGTCGAGGAGGCCCTCGGACGCCGTCAACTGTAAATAGTTTGTTCCCAAAGGATGTGACGTGATGTTGGAAAAAATCAAAAATGACGCCACCGCCGCTCTCACCGAATTGTTGGCAGTCGCCAACCTAAAACCCGGTGATCTGCTGGTGATCGGCTGTTCCTCCAGCGAGATGGTGGGGGAGAAGATCGGCACCCATTCCAGCGTGGACGCCGCGTGTGCGTTGGCAGACACGGTGCTGCCCCTGCTGAAGGAGGCGGGGGTGCATCTGGCGGTGCAGTGCTGTGAGCATCTCAACCGCGCGCTGATTATGGAATCCGCCGTGGCAGAGAAATTCGGCTACGAGCCGGTGAACGTGGTACCTCAGCCCAAGGCAGGCGGTTCCTTTGCCACCGCCGTATGGGGGCGGATGGCGTGTCCCACCGCCGTGGAGCATATCCGTGCCCATGCGGGCTTAGATATCGGCGGCACGCTGATCGGTATGCACCTCAAGGAGGTGGCGGTGCCGGTGCGGCTGAGTGTGAAAACCATCGGCGAAGCCCCCCTTCTTTGTGCCCGCACCCGTCCGAAGTTTATCGGTGGCGCTCGTGCGGTGTACGACGAGACCAAACTGTAAATTATGATCCATAAGGAGTGTTATATTATGGCAGATTGTAATCACGATTGCAGTTCCTGCAGCCAGAAATGCAGCGAGCAGGACCTGCACAAACCTCTCAACCAGTACTCTTCCGTCAAAAAGGTGGTGGCGGTGTCCAGCGGCAAGGGTGGCGTCGGAAAGTCCTCCGTCACCGCGATGCTGGCCACGATGATGGCTCGCCGCGGCTATAAGGTGGGCGTGTTGGATGCGGATATCACCGGTCCCTCCATCCCCAAGGCCTTTGGCATTACCCGTCACGCTATGGCCAACGAGCTGGGCATCCTGCCGGAGGAGACCCATATGAACATCAAGGTCATGTCCATCAACCTGTTGTTGGAGGATGTGAATGCGCCGGTCGTGTGGCGTGGCCCGGTGGTGGCCGGTGCGGTCACCCAGTTCTGGACCGACGTGGTGTGGGGCGAATTGGACGTGCTGTTTATTGATATGCCCCCCGGCACCGGCGACGTGCCGCTGACCGTGTATCAGAGCATCCCGTTGGACGGCAACGTCATCGTCACCACCCCCCAGTCTTTGGTGCAGATGGTGGTGGGCAAGGCCCAGAAGATGGCGGATATGCTGAACGTGCCGATCCTCGGCTTCGTGGAGAATATGAGCAGCGTCAAGTGTCCCGACTGTGGCAAGGTGATCCCGCTGTTCGGTGACGGTCAGGGCCTGGAAAAGGCGGCGGCAGAGATGAACCTGCCGGTGCTGGCGAAACTGCCCATGGACGCCAATATCGCCGCTCTGTGTGATGCCGGTGAGATCGAGCGGGTGGTGTGCGACGAGCTGATCCCCGCTGTGGATGCGGTGGAAGCCCTGCTGAAATAAAGAACACCAAAAAGCCGAGGCATCCGCCTCGGCTTTTTTTATGAAAGAAGAAGGAAAGAGCAGCCTCCCGTCCCCATCCCTTCCTTTTTTCGCAAAACCCATTGACGAACGGGGATAATGGGTATACAATGTAGGCAAATGATTGCAGAGTAGACGGTATGCGCTGAGGGTATCCTCTGGAGTGTTGCGGGATGGGAAGTTGCCTGCAAACGAAGAAGTCTTAGGACTTGCGATGTGCCGTTGCATCCGCTGCAGGATGTCTTTCTACTCTCTCTGCGAAGGGAGATTTTTTTATGTCCAAAAATGAGAATAGTATGCCGCTGTATCGGTTGGCGGTGTGCGCCTTTTTGGTGGCGCTGAGCATCGTGTGCGGCAAATTCCTGGCCATCCCGGTGGGGGATACTCTGCGGTTCAGCTTTGAGAATTTGCCGCTCCTGTTTGCCGGGTTGGCCTTTGGCCCGGTGGCGGGGGTGTTGGTGGGGGTGTCTGCCGACCTGCTGGGGTGCGTACTGCGTGGTTATGCAGTAAATCCCTGGGTCACCGCTGGGGCGGTGCTTATCGGTCTTTTGGCCGGTTTGGGCGGGGTGTTGCTCCGCCGTTTTCCCTTAGGTCTGCGGGTGGCGCTCACCGTCTTGGTGGCTCACCTGGTGGGCTCGGTGGCGGTCAAGACTATCGGTCTGGCCGCCTATTATACCTTCCCGCTGTGGGAGCTGATGCTGTGGCGCCTGCTCAATTATGCGATTGTCGGCGGCGTGGAGGCGGTGCTGTTGAACCTATTGTTGAGCCACCCTGGTATCCGCCGCTTTTTACCCCAGAAAGGGGGCTTTAAATGACTTATCAGGAAGCGCTCACGTACATTCATTCGGTCAACTGGACCTTTTGCAAACCCGGTCTGGATCGCATCCGGGCCTTGTGTGAGGCGTTGGGCAACCCCCAGAACGACCTGCGGTTGATCCACGTGGCGGGCACCAACGGCAAGGGCTCTTTTTGCGCTATGACCGCCGCCATTCTCAAAGCCGCCGGTTACCGCACCGGGCTGTTTACCTCGCCCTATATCCGCACCTTTAACGAGCGGATGATGGTGAACGGCGAGATGATTTCGGAGGAAGAGCTGGCCGAGCTCACCGCTTTTGTTCGCCCCATCGCGGATGGGATGACCGACAAACCCACCGAGTTTGAGTTGATCACCGCCATCGCCTTTCTGTACTTCAAACGGCAGAATTGCGACGTGGTGGTGCTGGAGACCGGTATGGGGGGGCGGCTGGACGCCACCAATCTGATCGAAACCCCGTTACTGACGGTAATCACCGGCATCGGGCTGGATCACACCGCCTTTTTGGGGGATACCATCCAAGCCATCGCCGCCGAAAAGGCGGGCATCCTCAAGACGGGGGTGCCGGTGGTGTACGGCGGTGACAAGACCGCCGCCCCGGTGATCGAAGCCGCGGCAGCTGAAAAAAACGCCCCTTACGAGCGGGTGGATTACACCCCTTTGACGGTAAAACAATACACCTTAGACGGTACCCGATTTGACTATGCCGGCTATGCCGATCTGACCCTCTCTCTGCTGGGCACCTATCAGCCCCGCAACGCCGCGGTGGTGCTCACGGCGGTGGAGCGGTTGAGGGAGAGGGGGCTGGCCATCCCGGAAGCGGCTCTGCGGCAGGGGCTTTCTTCGGTTGTGTGGCCGGGACGGTTTGAGATTCTGTCCCGCCAGCCGCTGACCATCTTTGACGGGGCCCACAACGCCCAGGGCATCGCCGCGGCGGTGGACAGCATCCGCCGCTATTTTGGGCACCAACCGGTGTACGTGCTTACCGGTGTGCTGGAGGATAAGGATTACCGCGCCATTGCCGCCGATCTGGCGACGGTGGCGGGACGCGCCTTTGTGCTCACCCCGGACAATCCCCGGGCCCTGGCGGGGGAGACCTACGCCGCCCTGCTCACCGGTTTGGGGGTGCCGGCGGTGGCCTATCCCACCGTGGGCTCTGCCTATGAGGCGGCTCAGGAGGCCGCCCTACGGGATAACGTGCCCCTGATCTGCTTGGGCTCTCTGTATACGTATGCCTCTTTGTAGGCATCACCGCCCACCCTAAATTTAAAAAAGGCTTGTGACCATCGGTCACAAGCCTTTTTTGTTGTTTATTGAAAGCCCAGATCCAACAGACCCCGGGCATCGTCCCAACGTCCGTTTTCCTCCTCGGCACCCATCACGATGGCGATGCAGGTGCGTCCGTTACGGGTGGCGCAGGCGGCCAGACACTTGCCCGCCTCGTCGGTGGAGCCGGTCTTGAGACCGAAAGCCCCTTCGTAGGTATAGGCGTTGTCCGGCAGCAGCAATTTGTTGGAGTTATGCCAGGTGGCAGACTGACCGGAGAGGAACTTGACAGTCACCTCCGGGGTGGCCATGATGGTTTTGATGGTGGGGTTATTCACCGCCGCCTTGGCGATAGAAAGCATATCCAGAGCGGTGGTATAATGACCTTCCTCGTGATAGCCGTCGGGGTTGAGGAATTTGGTCTTTTTACAGCCCAATTCCTTGGCCTTGGCGTTCATTTTTTTACAGAAAACGCTGACCGCTGCATACCGGTCCAGATCCGGCTTATTCTCAATGACTCGGCCCACCTGCACCGCGATGGCGTAGGCGGCGTCGTTGCCGGAGGGGAGCAGCAGCGCCTGAAGCAGATTTTCCATAGTCAGCTTGGTGCCGGCGCTGAGCCAGGCACGGCTGGAGCCGGGGGAGATCATGCTTACCTCGCTGCCCAGGGTGAATACGTCCTCCGGTTTGGTGTAATCCAGGGCCACCAGCGCGGTCATCAGCTTGGTCAAGCTGGCGGGATAGCACTTTTTCTCCGCCGCTTTTTGGTACAGCACTTGATCCGCCTTTAGGTCGTACAGCACCACGTGGGGAGAATAGGTGTTTTTGTCCACAAACTCCTTTGGCAGAGTGGGGCGGGTCGTGGTGGTGCCGGTGGTCTGGGTCGACTGGTTGGGGTCGGCCTCCTCGCTGGTGGGGATCAGAAAAAAGTCCACCTCGGGAGACAGCACCGCCACCAACATCCAGCCCACCAAAACGGTGGCCACCACACACGCGGCGATCAGGATAAGAGCCTGCTTGTTGTACCGTTTCTTTTTTTGAAAAATGGTCTTGGCCATTGTCTCGTCCGTCCTTCTTGTTTTCTATGACTTTATTCTACATCAATTCGACAAAAATTGCAACGGTTTCTTGCAGGATTTACTCTTTCAGGGTTTCTACTTTGGTGCCGGTATAATAGTGGGCTAAAATCTCTTTGTAGGAGTATCCTTGACGGGCCAGATAATCGGCCCCGTATTGGCTCATTCCCACTCCGTGCCCATAGCCGAACACGGTGAAAACAAAGACCTCTTTCTCATAGGTGATGGTGAACGCCGCCGAACGCAGTCCCATCAACTGGCGGATTTTGGTGCCGGCCAGTTTTTGATCGCCCACCGGCTGGGTTTCCACCGTGCCGGCGGCGGAGAGGGTGGGCTTGCCAAACCAGGTGGCCGGGTCGTCCGACAGTTGGATCGCCGGTTTTACCCCGGAGAGGGCTTCTTTGACCTGGGCAGGGGTCAGCCGGCATTCCGATTGATACCCCGGTGCGGTACGGTCCCCGGGGCTGGCCATCGCCTGCAAATACGGCACCTCGGCCCCCCATACCACGTCGGCGGCTTCGGTGGTGCCGTTGCTGATGGCGTGGAAGCAGGCGTCGATCAATTTGCCCTTGTAGGTGATGACCTTTCCCTCCACCGCATCCAGAGCGTCGTTGATCTTTTTGCGGTAGGTGGTGTAGTGGGAGCCCCAGCGGTTTTTCAGTTTCTCCTCGGTATACTCTTGGGGGAATTGGTCGTTGGGGGTAACGAAATCCGCCCCGTTCAGCTCCGGGTCGGCTTTCTCCGCCTGGGCGAGGCGGCGCCGGTGATAGTAAGTATAGGCCGCCACCGCTTGGGCTTTCAGCGCCTCTTCGTGATAGCTGGCCGGCATCTCCATCGCAAGGGTGCGGAAGAGGAATTCCCGTTGCGGCAGGGTCACCACCTCGTCCCCGCACAGCATCCGGAACACCGCTTGTTCCGGTTGTTCCTGCTGGGTGGGGGTGGTGGAGGTGTCGGCAGAGGGGCCCGTGGAGTCGGTGGTGCTTTGGTCGGCGGTGGGGGCCGAGGGAACCGGGGCGGTGAGCGCCGCCGCTCTACGGGGCAGAGCCGGTAGCGGGATCAGCAGCAAGAGCACTGCCAGAATCAGTAGGATCAGTCCATAGCCTTTCATTGAAACGCATCCTTTCTTTGTTCCGATAACGGGACGGGTTGGTCTTGACTTTGTGGAGAAAAAGAGGTATAGTTAAAGGTGGCTTGTGGGTTTGTCCACATGGATATCTATGTAGTGGCGGCAAAGAATATGCCGTCTGCAGAAAGGCGGAATGCATCCGATGACTCAAAATGAAGTGAGATTAGCCAATTTGCTTGGCAGAATTATGATGGCCGTAGGCGGTTTGGGCGCTTTAGTGGTCGTGGTGCTCCGGGTGTGGATGTACCCCGGTGTGATCAACTCCTCCAACGGGGTCTTGGACTCTCCGTGGACGGTTATGGCCTTTATGCTGGTGTGCCTGGTGGGTATGTTTGTGCTGGCCTATTTTATGGGCGGCATCCGGCGCGAGCTCACCGGTGGCGCCTCGGCTTCGTTGGCGCTTTCTCTGTTGGTGGTTGGCCTTATCATCGCGTATGGCGAGGGTAGCACCGCGATCCACGCGGGGCAGGTGGGCGAGACCATGGAGATCATTCAGGGCGTATTGGGCGTGCTCAGTGCTGCCGCTTTGATCGTGTTGGGCTTCCGTCTGCTGTCCGAGGGCGGCACCCGTCGGGGTATGGCGCAGTGGATTATGCTGCTGCCGGTTCTCTGGATGTGGATGCGCTTGGTGAACTATGAGATGTCCTACAACAGCTTGGCCAGACTGGAGGACGGTTTCTTCGGTTTTGGTATGCTGGTGGTGGAGTTGCTGTTCCTGTTTAAGTTTGCCCGCTATATTGCCGGCGTGGGCATTGTGCGCTCCGGCTTTATGGTGTTCTACGCGGCTTCTACGGCGCTGTTCTCGCTGTCTGCGGCGCTGGTTTCGGTGTATTTCTATTTGGTAAACGACGGTATGTCGGTGACGGCGCACAGCCTGACCTGCCCCGCTGATTTTGCCGTGGGTGCTTTGGCTCTGGTGGTGGGCATCACCCACCTGTACGGTGAGGAGCCCATTCAGGTGGAGGAGATCGAACTGCCGGAGGAGGAGTTTGCCGGTGAGGACTTGATTATGTCCTCCTCCGATGACGACGATGCCTCCGACATCATCACCGAATAAATCCCGGCATAAAAGCCGCTCCACACAGGGGAAACGCTGTCCTGCAGCAGGTCCTCCTCGGTGGGGCAGCCGTACAGCCGGATTCCGGCAGGGGGCTTGACCACCTGCCCACAGGTGAATAATACGGTATTGTCACAATGCACCAGACTCCCCTCGTGGAGTCTGGTGCATTCTTTTGTCAGCGCCAACAGCTCCGGGGTGATAAAGGGCTCCGGGGCGGTCACGGCCACCGCCAGCCCCCCCAACCGCTCCTGCAACCGGACCCACACCGGCTGGCGGGGGCACACCAGGCAGGCATCCCGGAGCAGTCCGGCCAGCGTGACCGAGAGCAGGCGGGGGTGCAACAGGGTGTCGGTGCCGATGGAGGTGTCCTTGGCCGGAAACAGCAGAAGAGGCTGTCCCAACCCGGCGGCCAACCGTTGTGCTGCCGACAAAAAGGCCTGCAACAGCGGTGCAGGGTTGCCCCACACCATAGGACGCCCCGCCCCGCCGGCAAGAAGAAACTCCTGCCGTTCCAGCTGCCCCAGTTGGGTCAGCTTCTCCATATATCGCTTGCGTTCCGGGACAGAGAGCTGGGGCAATGGCGGCTGAGAGAGAAAATACGTGGCGAGCTGTTCCCGCAGGGTGCCCTCGGTGGGGGAGACGGGTGGCTGATTCGGCTTCATAAAAAGGCTCCTTTTTTATTGAATATGGATAGTGTTTTGGACGCAAATCCGACGACTTTGGGCAATTCTCCAAAATTAGTTAAAAATTAAACAATCTCAAAAGTTGTGCTTGCATTTTTTGGCGATTTGCGGTACAATAAATCCAGACTGCGGTATTATGAATGCAGACTAAAATTTCGACTAAAATTTTTGGAGGTATTTATCATGGCTGTTAAAGTTGCAATCAATGGTTTTGGCCGTATCGGCCGTCTGGCTTTCCGTCAGATGTTCGGCGCTGAGGGTTACGAGCTGGTCGCGATCAACGACCTGACCAAGCCCAGCATGCTGGCTCACCTGCTGAAGTACGACACCGCTCAGGGTCGTTACGACGGTCACACTGTCACCGCCGACGACGAGGCCGGCACCATCACCGTGGACGGCAAGGTCCTGAAGATCTATGCCGAGAAGAACGCCGCTGACCTGCCCTGGGGCGAGCTGGGTGTTGAGGTCGTGCTGGAGTGCACCGGCTTCTACTGCTCCAAGGAGAAGAGCCAGGCTCACATCGATGCCGGCGCCAAGAAGGTTGTTATCTCTGCCCCCGCTGGCAGCGACCTGAAGACCATTGTCTTCGGCGTGAACGAGAACACCCTGACCGCTGACGACACCATCATCTCTGCTGCTTCCTGCACCACCAACTGCCTGGCTCCCATGGCTAAGGCTCTGAACGATTACGCTCCCATCCAGAGCGGTATCATGACCACCGTGCACGCCTACACCGGCGATCAGATGATCCTGGATGGCCCCCATCGCAAGGGCGACCTGCGTCGTGCCCGTGCCGGCGCTCAGAACATCGTTCCCAACTCCACCGGCGCTGCCAAGGCCATCGGCCTGGTTATCCCCGAGCTGAACGGCAAGCTGATCGGCTCTGCTCAGCGCGTGCCCACCTGCACCGGTTCCACCACTCTGCTGGTTGCCGTTGTCAAGGGTAAGGACATCACCAAGGAGGGCATCAACGCCGCTATGAAGGCTGCTGCCTCCGAGTCCTACGGCTACAACGAGGATCAGATCGTGTCTTCCGACATCATCGGCATCCGCTACGGTTCTCTGTTCGATGCTACCCAGACCATGGTGGCTAAGATCGACGAGGATACCTATCAGGTTCAGGTTGTTTCCTGGTACGACAACGAGAACTCCTACACCAGCCAGATGGTTCGCACCATCAAGTACTTCGCTGAGATGTAATTGTTGGTAACCACTGATTCCATCTTAGGCGCCCTTCTCAGCGGTTGATTTCCCGCCAAAGGGGTCAAAAGCACTTACCGTATTGCCTGTGTCTTTTGCCTCCCTCTGACGAAAAAACTCCTCGTTGATAACGGCACCACAATGCCTCAGCGGTTACTAGTTCTCGGTATTGTATTACTTGCTGTAAAACCCGGCAACTTCGGTTGCCGGGTTTTCTTTTTTCTTCACGGCTTTTTTTAGTCTTTCCGCTGACGGCGGCAACCTTAGATGGAAAAGGTTACCGCCGAATTTTTCTTCGCGCAAAAACTGACAAAATCTGTGCCAATTTCCACGATAATCGCCGCTTTCATCGGTTACACTAACCGCAGAAATCGACGAAACGAGGTGAAACGAATGAAACGTGTTTTGCGCTTTTTTTATTGTTTGGCGGTGGTGTTTTCCGGTTGGAGCCTGTGCGCTGTGGGGTATTATAACCAGCAACTGCCGGACCGATACACCGTCAGCCGTGGGCAGACGGTGCAGGTGGGGGATTTGGTCACCAGCCGGACAGCAGGGCTGAGCCGGGCGGTGCCTGCGCTGGTGCCGGTAGGGGGCGAGTACCGCACCCGCCTTTCTCTGATGGGGGTCATCCCGCTGAAAGAGGTGTCGGTCACCGTCACCGAAGAGAAAACGGTGATGGTGTGCGGCACGCCCTTTGGCATCAAGCTGTACACCGATGGGGTGCTGGTGGTAAGCCTGACCGACGTGACCACCGCCGCCGGAAAAGTAAACCCTGCCGCCGCTGCGGGGGTATGCGTGGGGGATGCCGTGCTGGCGGTGAATGGACAAAAGGTCACCACCAGCCGGCAATTATCTAGCCATATCAACGATTGCGGCGGTCAAAAAATCACCCTGCGGTTGCGGCGGGACGGGGTGGAGTTTGAAGCCGCCTTTACCCCGGTTCGCCCGGTTGATGAAAGCGGTTACAAAGCCGGAATGTGGGTGCGGGACAGCGCCGCCGGCGTGGGCACCTTGACCTTCTACGATCCGGCCACCGGGGTGTTTGGCGGGCTGGGACATCCGGTGTGTGACGTGGATACCGGACGGGAGATGACCCTGGCCTCCGGTGAGATGGTGCCCGCCCGTATTTTTGGGATAGAAAAGGGTAAGGCAGGTGCTCCGGGAGAACTCAACGGATGCTTTGAGCCGGGGCGTTTGGGCACCCTGACCCGCAACGGCCGGGATGGGGTATACGGTACGCTGTCTGCCCAACCCTTGTCGGCCCAAAGTCTGCCGGTGGCCCGGCGACAACAGGTGAAGGAGGGGGCGGCGGAGATCTGGACCACGGTGGACGGCACGCAACCCCAGGCGTATACGGTGGAGATTGAGCAGATACGGTACAGCGGTCTATCTGCCACCCGCCATCTGGTGGTGCGGGTCACCGATCCCCGGCTTTTGAAAAAGACCGGCGGTATCGTCCAGGGGATGAGCGGCAGTCCCATCATCCAGGGCGGCAAGCTGGTGGGGGCGGTGACCCACGTACTGGTAGACGACCCCACCCGGGGTTACGGCATTTTTGCAGAGAATATGCTGGAAACGGCTCATACAGTAGCCACTGAGGAATTGGCCGCCGCCTCATAATGGCCACCGCATAAATCTCAATCCAATAGAAAGCCTATGGCTTCTGCCATAGGCTTTCTATTATTTTTGTTAAATTTTTCCATAAAAAAGTGTTTATTATATTATTTTATACTTAAATTACATTGGCTTTTCTTTCGTTTTTGTTACAATGAAAGTGAATTAGTATCGGGTTTTGCACCCTAAAGTGCGGGAGGGGATAAAAATGACCCAAAAAGAACTAAAAAAACTCAAACGTTATCAGCTGTTGGAACTGCTGATTATGCAGATCGAGGAAACGGAGCAGTTGAAACAGCAGTTGGCAGAAATGGAGCAACGCCATCGGGATCAGGAACTGAAGATCTCCAAGCTCGGCTCCTTGGCGGAGGCGGCGTTGCAGCTCAACGGGGTTATTGACGCCGCCCAAAAGGCCGCCGACCAATATTTGGAAGCGGCGCAGAAGGAGGCAGAGGCCATCGTGGCCGAAGCCAACCGGAACGCAGAGGAACTTATGCGCCGGGCAGAAAACAAATTGGAATGCGACTCCATCGTTAATGAACAACTGGGACAAGCTTAAGGAAGTATGGAATGATGTTAAAGCGAACCGTCGGAAAACATGATAAAAAGAAGCGTCCGATTGAGAAGGCTGCATCGGAGGAACTCAAGCAGGAAAAGTCCAGACGAGAAGAGGGCAAGCACGAAAAAAAGAGCCTGCCGGAACTGGAACCCCTGCAAAAAGAACTGAAGCGCGAAAAATATAAGCGTCGGTTTCGCCGGGTGCTCCGCAGTACGGTCAGCGTGCTGGTGGTGGTGGCGGCGGTAGCCGCCTTGATCGCTACGTTGGTGTTGCCGGTGCTGCAGATTGCCGGCACCAGTATGGAGCCTAGCCTCAGCGAGGGCGACATCGTGGCGCTGGTTAAATCCGGCGACCTGGAAAACGGAGATCTATGCGCCTTTTACTATTCCAACAAGGTGCTGATCAAGCGGGTGATCGCCAAGCCGGGGGACTACCTCTGGATGGAGTCGGATGGCACCGTGGTGCTCAACGGTGAGAAGCTGGAGGAGCCCTACGTCACCAAAAAGGCGTTGGGCGAGTGCGATATAGAGTTCCCCTATCAGGTGCCGGAAAACCACTATTTTGTGATGGGGGATCAGCGCGAGACCTCTATCGACAGCCGCAGCAGCACCATCGGCTGCATTGCCGAGGATCAGATCATTGGCAAACTGTTATGCAAATTCTGGCCTTTGACCGAGTTTGAGTGGTTAGCATAACCCACACGTAACTCGAAAAATCACCGAAGAAAGGAGGCAGATGCGATGCAAAAACAGGAAGTCTATCTGCGCGAAGCAGGTCGACAAAAACAACTGCATAGACGGCTGTGGCACATTCTCATCTGCCTCTCCTTGGTGGCGGTTCTCTGTGTGTTCTGGGGCTTAAAGATGACCGGTATCACCCTGGCGGGTGAGGCCTTCTGCGGGAAAGAGGAGCACGTCCACGGCGAAGATTGCCGGGTGCTGCTCTGTCAGCAGGAGGAAACCGAGCAACACGTTCACACGGAGACCTGCTACGAACTTACTTGCTCCCGCGAGGAACACATCCATGTAGAGCGTTGTTACAGCGACATCACCGCCGATTTGGAGACCGAGGACGACTGGGAAGCGAGCCTGGCCGGATTGGAGCGGGGTACCACCACGGCTGAAACCGTGGTGCAGGTTGCCACCTCTCAGTTGGGGGTCGCTGAAAGTGAAACGAACTTTGAGGTGGATGCTCACGGTGTACGCCGGGGCATCACCCGCTACGGTCAGTGGTACGGCAACCCCTACGGCGATTGGTCGGCGATGTTTGCCTCCTTCTGCCTGCATTACGCTGGGGTAGAGGATGTCCCCGCCAACGCCGGTCCGGAGGCGATGCGTCTGGAGTGGGAGAAGGCCGACCTTTATCAGGCGGCAGCGGATTACACCCCTAAGGTCGGCAATCTGCTCTTCCTTAATCAACAAGCCGGCGACGCCCACACCGGACCGCCGACCGATAGCGTGGCCATCATCACCAACGTGACCAAAATGCAGATTACCGCCATTCAAGGCGATGTGGATGGGGTGGTGGCACAGGTCACCTACGCCATCGACGATGCGCGGATTGTGGGTTACGGTCTCGTGCCGGAAACCTCCGATTACGTGGCGCTGGCAGAACCGCCGCCCAGGGCGGAGGCGATCGCAAAACAGCAGAATTTCACCACCGCCCTGATGACCGGGGGCGACAGCCTGGTATTCTATACCGAATACAATGGTACTACATACGCTATTGACGGCACCGGACGTGCGGTGGAGGTGTATGTGGACAACGGACGCATCTACACGGATCTGGAGGATCCGGCGCTGCTGCTTTGGACGTCTGCTCGGTATAACAACAGTTCCTACGCTATACAGAACGTAGGCAACGGACGGTATCTGCACCCCTACTACAACAGCAGCAGTGACAACGGGATCACCACCCCTGGACGCTGGGGTACCTCTACAAGGGCCACCGGCACCGGTGTGAGATTCGAGCATTCCGCCTACATCCGCCTGGATGCGGCGGCGGGGCAGTTCCGCATGACCCGCAATTCCGGTGAAAACGTCACCTTCCAGGTGGGCGTGGCGCAGAGCTGTACCGTCTGGTTTGACGGTACCTGCGGCGGTATTATGAGCCTAGGTGGCTCGGACGATACCTGCTATACCGTGACAGCGGGTAGCCGGATGACGCTTCCCAGCCAGTGGAAGTCACCGGCGAAATACGATTATACGCTCAAGGGCTGGTACGACATCACCCACAACCGATACTACAAACCGGGTGAAACGGTGGTGGTGGAGGAGAACGCGGTATTCTATGCCGACTGGATGGCCACCTCCTATGATGTGGGTACGTTCAACTCCCACGTAGATGAGGAAACCATCAGCACCAACAGCTTTGTTACCACCCGTCTGTTTGATTACAGCGTGCTGTTCAATCTCTATTCGGAGCGGGTGGAAAGCACGGTCAATGCCACCGGGCATAGCGAGACCTGGCATCTGATCACCTCCGGCAACAATCCGTATAACGGAGATCCGACGCTGAACTTCATTCTCCGTGACTGGGATCGGGGCGGCGAAGATATCTCCTATCCCAACGGCCACAACGCCATTAACAACCCCACCCAGGCGGGCACGGTCTATCCTGACTTGTATACGGATGTGATCAAGGAACTGCTGTTCAACCCCGAAACCGAAGTATTGGGTAAAACCTATGTGGGCGAGGGCGATTACCTCTTCCAACTGTGTGAGGATCCGAATCACGACCACTACGGATATTACTACTACAACTCAGAGCGCAACGCCGCCTCCTATAATCAAAGCGATCAACGCTTCTACGTGTACGATTATTTGGAGTGCACCCGCGATTCGCTCAACGGCAGCGATAACGGAAAATATTCCGACTTCCTGCCGCTGAACTCGCCCTACACCAACAGAAACGACAAGCAGGTGAGCACCTATACCTACAACGGCGTAGAGGGCGAATACAACGGCACCACCCACTATATGTACGACAGTAAGTACAATACCGATAACAACAGCGCCAACTATGTGGGCACCAACTATTGGTTCGGTATGAGCGTGGAGGTGGATTTCTACCTGCCCAATACCCCGGGTACGCAAGCCGCCGGTGGTGGCTATGGCAACCAGGATGTGTATGGCAAGGATATGCACTTCCGCTTTAGTGGTGACGACGACGTGTGGGTCTTTGTGGATGATAAGATGGTGCTGGATCTGGGCGGTCTGCACGGTCGCGAGAGCGGCGACATCAACTTCTCCACCGGTTTGGTCACCGTCAACGGTGTGGTGGATGAAGCCAAGTCCAGAACCTTGCAGTCCATCCTGGCCGGTGAGCACACCCTGACCCTCTACTATATGGAGCGCGGCAGCTCCTTGTCCAACTGTGCCATCTATTTTAACCTGGCGCCCCGCTTTGATTTCACCATTCAAAAAGAGGACGTGCTGACCAAGGACGTGCTCAACGGCGCTGAGTTCTCGGTGTATACCGATAAGGCGTGCACCACACCTGCCGAATTGTGGCCCAGCAAAGAGGCCCACGATGCCGGTCAGCCCTCCACCAACGTGTTCACCGTCGTGGACGGTGTGGCGCATATGTGGGGTATGGGTGCCGGCAATGAGTATTACATCCGGGAGACCAAGCCTCCCGACGATCCCAATTACGGCTATCCCAACGGTATCATATGTCTGTCTTTTGATAAAAAGGGCACCGCCAGTTATAACGTGGAGATTTTGGATGATGGCGGGGGCGTTTCCGCCGGCTTTATCGTCCACGGTTTCCGGATCAATGCGGAGACCCAGGAGGCCTACATCGTGGCTACCAACGCTCCCCATTGGGTGCAGGAGACCACCACGGTACAGGCGATGAAGCGTTGGGAGGATGGCCTTGACCACCAGGGTGAATCGGTGACGGTGTATCTGACCGTTACCGACCCGGACGGCACCGTCCGTCGGTTGCAGGAGGCAACCTTGTCTGCCGATAACGACTGGCTGATCACTTGGCACAATCTGCCCAAGTATCTGGAGGATGGGGCCACCCTTGTGAATTACGGTGTGGAAGAATCCTACGTATCCGGTTATTACAGCGTTGTGGAACAACAGACCGGACAGTTTGAGATCGTTCACACCACGTGGCAGAATCAAACCACCTTTGCCGACGGTAAGGAGTACCTACTCAAGAATCCTTCCGGTCAGGCGCTGTCCACCCAGCAATCCGCTGAGGACACCGGCTACAAATGGGTGTCGGTGGAGGAGGCAATGACCTCGCCGCTGGCCCTGTGGAGAGCGTCTGTGCGGAATAATACCGTACGGCTGACCAACCGGGCGGGACAGACCGTCACCTTCTATTACGGTAACGGCAGTCCCACCGACTTCTTCGCCTGGAATCGTCATCAAGAGGACAACAACTACAAACAGTATCTGACGATGACCAATACCGGCGGCGTAGTCCTGCTGAGCTACAACGGCAACTATATCCGCAACAGCCAGCTCAGCAACGGTAAATACGACCGAACCAACCAACAGAGTCAGGCGTTGCGCCTGACCCCCTGCACCCAGGTTGCGAGCACCATAAGGGTGCCCATCGAGGGTGAGGGTTTCCTGATTACCAACACACCGTTGGAAAAAGAGACTTCCGTCACCGTGAACAAACAGTGGTCGCTTCCTCCGGATATGGATGCCACCGCTTATGAAAAGTTCCAGATCACGGTCAAGCTCTTCGCCAACGGTGCCGATACCGGACGCACCGTTACCCTGACCCTGAAAAACGGTTGGACCGCCGTCTTCCGTGGCCTCCCCTATGAGGATGCGGACGGGGTGCCCATCGTTTACACGGTGCAGGAGGTGCATCCGCCGGATCGTTGGTCGGTCAGCTACGGCGACGTACGACCTACGGGAGGTTCGCCGCCCAACTACTCTGTGACGATCACCAACACCTATATCGTTGGTGGACCGCTCCTACCCACAACAGGCTCGCCAGCCCGATTACTCTATACCCTTTTCGGTGTCGTGCTGATGCTCGCACCGATGGTAATAGGTTTCGGATTAAGGCGTAAGCGGGAAAGGAGGCGGGAATAGTCCTTCTTACGATCACGCTTTAATCCTGAACCAAAAAACAATGTCAATCAAAAAAGTAAACCCCAAAACCATAAGAAAGAAAGGAAGATCATTATGAAAAAGTTTTTATCCGTCCTGATGACCGTGTTGCTCATCGCCACCCTGTCCGTATCCGTATTTGCTGCCGAAGAGCAGAAGGGCTCTATCACCATCAACGGCATTCACGAGGATGCCGTCTACGAGATCTACCAGATTTTGGATCTGGAGAGCTATGACAAGACCTCCGGCGCTTATTCCTACAAGGCCAACAGCGCTTGGGCTGCCTACCTGAATACCGCTGAGGCCAAGGCGTATCTTTCTATCGATGAGGCCGGCTACATCACCTGGGTTGCCGGTGACAGCGATGCCGTGGTGGCTGAGTTCGCTCAGAAGGCTTTGGCTTATGCCAAGCTGAACAGCATTCAGCCTGTGAAGTCCTCCAAAAACGCGGGCGAGTTTGTCAACGGTGTGTTCTCTGACCTGGCTCTGGGCTGGTATCTGGTGGACTCCAACGTGGGCGCTCTGTGCGGTCTGACCACCACCGACCCCAATGCTTCCATCAATACGAAGAACGGCGTGCCCACCATCGACAAGCAGGTGCAGGAGGACCTGACCGGTATGTGGGGTGACGTGAACACCGCCGACATCGGCCAGATCGTCAACTATATGTCCATCATTCACGTAGCCTCCGGTGCTGAGGACTATGTGCTGCACGACAAGATGTCCAAGGGCTTGACCTTTGTGCACGATCTGGACGAGGGCCGTGGCGTGACCGAGATCAAACACGTGAACAGCGCCGGTGTGGAGACCACGCTGAAGCTGGGCACCGATTACACCGTTAAGACCGCTGGCTTTGGTGACGATTGCACCTTTGAGGTGGAGTTCTCCGACACCCTGGTGGCTTCTTTGAAGGCCAACGACCGTCTGCTGGTCTATTACAACGCGATGCTGAACCGTCACGCTGAGGTGGGTTCTGTCAACGGCAACCCCAACGAATCCTGGCTGGAGTATGGTGAGGAGCACTACACCACCCACGATCAGACCAAGACCTATACCTTCTCGATGGACATCATCAAGACCGATTCCACCAACAAGCTGATCGACGGCGCTGAGTTCCGCATCTACGATGCGGCGAACGACGGCAACGAGATTAAGGTGGTTCCGCTGATGGATGCCAACGACGAGAATCCCGTGCTGGATGCCGACGGCAACCAGATGTACCGCCGCGCCCGTGAGGATGAGACCGGTGTGAACATCGTGGTGAAGGACGGTAAGGTGACCGTGGTCGGTTTTGACAACGGCGTCTACTATCTGGAAGAGGTGAAGGCTCCCGCCGGTTACAACCAGTTGACCGCACGTAAGGAGTTCACCATCGCCGACGGCAACCTGGATTCTGTGTTCAACAACGGCATTTATTCCACCGGTTCCGGTGTGCACGTGGTCAACAAGACCGGTTCTATGCTGCCCGAGACCGGCGGCATCGGCACCGTGATCTTTGTGGCCATCGGTGTGATCGCCGTGCTGGGTGCCGGCGTGCTGCTGGTGACCAAGAAGAGAATGGCGATGATCGAGGACTAATCCTTAATCGGCATAGTTCATTCTAATGATTCATTGATTCCCGGCGGGGGCGGTGTCCCCACCGCCCCCGCCGGGCAAATGGTTTTGTACGACAGTAGGGAGAGGGTTATGAAAGGGAAAAAAGTAACCGTCATACTTTTAATCGTGTTTTTCATAGGGCTCTCCGTGCTGCTGTATCCATCCATCAGTAGCTATTGGAACTCCAAGACCCAGAGCGAGGCTATCGTAGACTATGAGTCTATGCTGGCCGGTTTTAAGCCGGAGGATTATACGGCGATGTTTGAGGCCGCCCATCAATACAACCGGGATTTGGCGGCGCTTCCCTTCCCCTTGCAGGATTATCGCGCGGTGGAGGAGACCTATTGGAAAACACTGGACGTGACCGGCACCGGTATGATGGGGTACGTCACCGTCCCCAAGATCGGTGAGGAGCTACCTCTATACCACGGGGCGGAGGGCGACGTGCTGGCCAATGCCGCCGGCCATTTTCAAGGCTCCAGTTTGCCGGTGGGCGGCGAGGGTACCCACAGCGTTATTTCAGCGCACCGGGGCTTGCCCACCGCCACCCTGTTCACCCATTTGGATCGGATGGAGATCGGGGATGCCTTTACGATCACGATCTTGGATCGGGAGTTTACCTATGAGGTGGACCAGATCCGCATCGTACAGCCGGACGACACCAACCTGATCCAGGCGGTGCCGGGAAAGGATTATTGCACCCTGCTGACCTGCACCCCCTACGGTATCAACACCGAGCGATTGCTGGTGCGGGGTCACGCGGTGGATGCTAGCCAACAGCGGAATTTGTACGTCGGGAACGAAGCCTATCGGGTGGACACCCTCATCGTGATGCCCATTGTGGCGATGCCGATGATCGTGGTGCTGCTCATCTATGTGATGTTTGCCCCGGTTAAGAAAAAAAGCACTGAAGAGGAGGGACTGTGATGAAACGTATGGTAGCGTGGTTCTGCCTGGCCTTGCTTTGCCTGTGTCTGAGCGTGCCGGTATCCGCACAGCCCCTGGAGGTAGAGCGGGAATGCTCTCTGACCCTGCACTACGCCAAAGAGGGCGTGGGCTTTGCGGGGGTGGAGATTAGCCTTTATCGGGTGGCAGAGGCCAACCCGGACGGCACCTATGTTCTCGTTGCCCCCTTTGCGGATTATGCGGTGTCCATCCACGATGTGACCGATCCCAAGGGGTGGAGCGATCTGGCCACCACCCTGAGCGGCTATGCGGTGGCGGATAGCCTGCCCGCCACCCGGCTGGCCCACAGCGACCAGCAGGGTCAGGTGACGGTCTCCGGCCTGCCCACCGGCCTATATCTGGTGGATGGGGTCACCGTAGAGCAGGAGAGCGGCACCTATACCTTTGACCCCTTTATGGTGTATCTGCCCACCCAGAACGAGGGTGAGTATCAGTACGAGGTGGTGGCCAAGCCCAAGGCGGATCGCTTTACCCCCGCCCCGCCCCGGACCGAATACCGGGTGATTAAGTTGTGGGAGGACGTGGAGCACACGCAACGCCGCCCCGCCTCGATCACGGCTCAGATTTATAAGAACGGCATTCTGTGGAACACCGTCACCCTATCCCAAGACAATAACTGGACTTACACCTGGACCGACCCGGACCAAAGTGAGTGGTCGGTGGTGGAGCGGAACGTGCCGGAGGATTATACGGTATATGTGGATCAAAAAGCCACCACCTTTGTGGTGACCAACCAGTGGAATCCCGACACCCCCACCGAGCCTCCCGCAGACCCGCCTGAGACCGGTGATACCGCCCCCGTTTGGCTGTACGTGCTGGTGCTGTGTTTGTCCGGCTCCGGCTGTGTGATCGTGGGCCTGGCCCTGATGCGAGGAAAACGGTATGAGAAACGTCAGTAAATGGTTGGTGGGCATAGGGCTCCTGCTTATGTTGGGCGGCGGTGCCTGGTGGTTGACCGATCACCTCATCGCCCAGAGTGCCCGGCAGGAAACCGCCCAGCTGTTGGAACAGCTGGATACCCTGCTTCCCCCGCGTTCCGAGGGTGAGGTTTCCGCCCACCGGATGCCGGTGCTGTCGGTGGAGGGGCAGGACGTGGTGGCGGTGGTGGAGCTGCCCGCTTACGGTGTCCGTCTGCCGGTGGGCAGTACGTGGGACGCCGGCGGTGTCACCGCCTATCCCCGGCGGTTTTCCGGCTCCGCCTATGACCGCACCCTGGTGATCGGGGGCAGCGACCGGGCAGGACAGTTGGATTGCCTGGAACGGGTGGAGATCGGGGACACCGTCACCGTGACGGATATGACCGGCGGGGTATTCACCTACGAAGTGACCCGGGCGGACCGCTTCGATTCAGCCGAAACGGAGAAACTGGTCGACCCCGCGACGCATTTGACCTTGTTTGTCCGGGACACGTATGCGCTGGAATATGTGCTGGTGCGCTGTGTGATGAAATGAGAAGATCCCATCGCAATAAAAACGAGCCTGTGGCGCATGCCACAGGCTCGTTTTTGCATATAAACTTATTTTACTCCGTTCTCAGCGCCACCACCGGGTCTTTTTTGGCGGCGGAACGGGAGGGGATGATACCGGCAAACAGGGTCAGCAGGACGCTGATGCCCACCAGAATCAGCGCCGCCTCGATGGGCAGGGCTGCTTTCAGGTTGGGGATGTCGGTGACGTAGTTGAGGATCGCATTGATGGGGAGGCACAGCAGATAGGTGATCCCCACGCCGATCACACCGGCGGTAAAGCCGATGATCATGGTCTCCGCGTTAAACATACTGGATACGTTGCGTTTGGAGGCGCCGATGGCCCGGAGGATACCGATCTCCTTGGTGCGCTCCTGCACCGAGATCAGGGTGATGACGCCGATCATAATGGAAGAAACGATCAACGAAATGGACACAAAGGCGATGAGCACGTAGGTGATGGCGTCGATGATAGTGGTCACCGAGGACATGATCAGCCCCACGTAGTCGGTGTAGACGATCTGTTGCAGCTCGTCCTTGCCTTCGTTGTAATCCAGAATTGCCTGCTCGATGACGTCCTTGTTCTCAAAAGAGGAGGCATAGATGTTGATGGTGGCGGGGCTGTCCAGATCCAGCTTGCCCAGGGTGACCAGGTTTTCGTCATAGGTGGTCTCGGCAAAGTCCAGCACGTTTTCGTAATAGTCCGCGAACTGGGTGGCGGTATAGCCCTGCATCTGGGTCTTCAGCGCCTCGGCCTTGGCCTTGTCGGTGGTCAGCCCCTGCTGGCGGAGCAGCGCCTCGATGCCCCGGCGGGTCTGCTCGGCGGTGCCCATGGTGTTGTTGCGGATGGCCTCGGCATAGCGGTGGCGCAGCTCCTCGTCGCTGAGAGAGTTCAGATAATTCTGGATGTCCACCGAGCCGGTCTGCTGACCGGCGGTCATCTGACCGATCTGCTTGAGCAGAGTCTCCTTGGGGGCAATTTGGATCAGATTAATGATGGAGGTGTTTTGATCTGCTACCTGGATGTCCACGTAGGTGTTGGCCTGGCCGAGGGAATCCAGCTTGCCCACGTAGCCGATGAATTCGGCAGTCTTATATAAGGTCATGCGCTGGCTGTCGGTGAGCCAGGGTTGCTGCGCCTCGTTGTCAGAGGGCAGAACCGCCGTGTTTAGCTCGGCGATGATGTCAGCATCGGACTTCTTAGCGTAGGCTTCCCGTGTGTCTTTACCGTATGCTTCAATGACGCTGGGCAGGATCAAGGAGCGATAGCCGTCCTTGATCTCTTCCGCCGTCATCTCCAATGTTTTTTCCGAAGGCTGTGTCTGCGTTTTGCCGCCAGCAGAATTCAACTGAGCGATGGCGCCGGTGACGGTCTGCGTCATTATGGATAGGGCTTCTGTCTCCCGTTGCTCCGCATTCAATGTGGCCAAATAGGCTTGAATCTGCTTCTCAGGCATACCGCTTGCTTTTAGCGCCTTCTGCACCACGGCAGTCGGTTCCATTGCGGGGGCGGCCAGTTCGTTTAAGAAATGATCCTTGAGTTCTTCCTCGGTCATCTTGTTGATGGTGGCGATCTCATCCTCTTTGGCGGTTTTCAGCAGTTCCTTGCGATAGTTCTCCACGTTCAGAGAGGCAGAGGGGTCGCTCATAAAGGCCTTCCACATCTGCACCTTGGTGGTGTCGTCCAGATCGCGCAGATACGCAGCAAAGGTTTCTGCTGTGATGGTGGTGGTCTCCGGCTTAAAGGGCTTGCCGGTGAAGATGTCAATGTCCGGGTTGGCCAGCTGGTCCTTGACCACTTGGCTCTCGGCGGCCTGCTGGATGACGTATTTGGTCAGGTCGGAGGTGTAGCAGATCTTGCCGGTCAGCATACCGGCCTGAGCCTCCTCTTTCAGCCGGATGATACCGGTGACCTTGAGGGGGAGTCCGTTCATATAGAGGGCGCCCAGGTTATCGTTGTTGGGCTCACCGTCCTCGGTGTACCGCATATCATAATAGAGACCCTTCTTTTCGCCTTTTGTATATTGGGCGTAGCAGTCAAAGGGGAGCACGGTGCGGAATTCCAGAGCGCGGATCTCCTCATAGCTCCAGCTTTGTTCGGGGATCTCGATCTCCACGTGGTCCAGCGAGGCCTTGGACAGCGCGTCCATCTCCTCTTCGGATTTCAGGCCCATAGCGTATAGGGTCATATCGTCCAGTTCGTTGTTCTGGTCCACCACCAGCACGATCTCGTTATAGGCGGAGGGCCAACGGCCACCGTCAATGAGCTCGTACTGCTCGTAGATGAGGGGGTTGAGCAGCTCGCCGTTGTTGCCGGGCAGCATCTCCTGCCACAGAGAGGCGTTGCTCATCATACCGGTAAAGCCGTAGCTGTCGCCCATTTCCTTCATACCGGTCATATTCACGCCCAGATGCTCTACCATCAGATCCATCAGCAGCTTCTCAGAGTCCGAGATGCGGATGGGATCCTTTTCGTTTGTGGGCTTGGTGTAGATGAGCAGGTTCAGGTCATAGCCGTACTGGATGCCGTTGATGGCGTCCCGCAGGGCGTTGCCCTCGCTCTTGTCCGCCATGGTCTTCTCCAAGAATTTCTTAAAGGCCTTCAGGTCGTTCTCATTGGTCTGCATATTGCTCATAGAGTTGACCAGATTATACAGAATGTTCTTCTGATACACCGCATCCAGTTCGTGGTCGCCGGCGGACATGGCGGTGCCCATAAAGGTCTCCAGCAGGCTGCCCATATCCGTATGGGTGGCCTCCAGGGTCAGGGGATAGGAGGAGAGGGTCTCCTCCTGCACCGTGTCGATGTAGGTGGTGGTACCGTTGGATACAGCGGCGATAAGGGCGATGCCGATGATGCCGATGGAGCCGGCAAAGGCGGTCAGCGTGGTACGCCCCTTTTTGGTAAACAGGTTCTTCAGCGACAGGCCAAAGGAGGTGGCAAAGGACATCGAGGGCTTTTTCTCCCGGCGCTTTTTGCCCACCGGCTTTGTCTTTTCCCGCTCCAGAGCCTGCTCCGCCTTGATTTCCTCCTCGGTGAGCGGGGCGGAGTCGTCGATGATCTTGCCGTCCAGCATCTTGATGATGCGGGTGGAATACTGCTCGGCCAGTTCCGGGTTGTGGGTGACCATCACCACCAACCGGTCGCTGGCCACCTCTTTGAGGATGTCCATCACCTGCACGCTGGTTTCGGTGTCCAGAGCGCCGGTGGGCTCATCCGCCAGGATGATGTCCGGGTCGTTGACCAGGGCGCGGGCAATAGCCACGCGCTGCATCTGACCGCCAGACAGCTGGCTGGGCTTTTTGCGCATTTGGCCGCTCAGACCCACCTGCTCCAGGGCCGCCTTGGCCCGGCGGCGCCGATCCGCCTTGGAGACGCCGGAGAGGGTCAGCGCCAGCTCCACGTTGCTCAGCACCGACTGGTGGGGGATCAGGTTATAGCTCTGAAACACAAACCCAATGGTGTGGTTGCGGTAGGTGTCCCAGTCCCGGTCCTTAAAGTGCTTGGTGGATTTGCCGTTGATGATCAGGTCGCCGTCGTCGTAGTGGTCCAGACCGCCCACCAAATTCAGCAGGGTGGTCTTACCGCAACCGGATTGACCCAGAATGGAAACAAACTCGTTGTGGCGAAAGGCCAGACTGACCCCGTTGAGAGCCTGTACGGCGGTGTCGCCGGAGCCGTATATTTTTTTGATGTTTTTGAGTTGCAACATAGGCAGGTTCCTTTCTTGTGCGCGGATGGGGGGTTATCTATATTAGTATATCATAGACTAGCCCGCTTGTATAGTGGTGAACAAGATGTTAAATATTAAAATGTACCGAAAAAATTGTGAGAAAAACGACAAAAATAATTAGCCGTTGACAAGATTTCACAAGCATATTATAATAAAAGTAGAAATTTGTCGCAAACCGGGGCTTTTTCCCGAGGAGAAAGGATGCGTGAAATACATGGATAATCAAGAGCACGAGAGCAAGGTATTGAGAAACGTACTGATCACGTTGGCGGTTATCGCTGCCGTGGGTGTGGCGCTGTGGGCGCTCATCCGTACCGAGCGCCGTATGTATCGCCTGTTTGGTATCGTCAAAGACCAGATGCCCAAGAGCCGCAAAAACCGCGAGTTCCGCATTGAACTGGAAGATATCTAAAATAATTTTGCAATTTAACGCGTTAAAGGGTTGACAAATCCTTCCGAACGTGTTACAATGCAACCAAATTGAACAAAGGCTGTGACGAAGACGGCCGAAACCCGCTTATTTTCAGAGAGCCGATGGTTGGTGTGAATCGGTAATGGTGCGTTTCAGTGGCCCATCTCTTCCGAGCCGGAGAGGTGAACACCCCCTATGGGCTAAGTAATTTCTCCCGTGATGACTGCGTCAAGGTCCGGGGATTGATGGATCCCGTCGAGTGGCGGCCAAAGTGCCGCAAATTGAGTGGTACCGCGAGTGTAAACACACCCGTCTCAATGTTATGAGACGGGTGTGTTTTTTTGTACTAATTTTTCACAAAGGAGCGAGGGAACATGGCAACGGCAGACAACAAAAAGCTTTATGAGGTGGCTCTGCGTATCCGCGAGATGCGCGAGATCTTAGAGTGGTCTGTGGCAGAGACGGCGGAGAAGACCGGCGTTTCGGTAGAGGAGTATGAGCTGTACGAGACCGGTACGGTGGATTTCCCCTTTAGTTTCATTCACAAGTGTGCCTTGGCTTTTGATCTGGATATGACCGACCTGCTGGAGGGTCGCAGCGCAAACCTGCTGTCCTCCTATACCATCACCCGTAAGGGGCAGGGGCAACAGACCGCCAAAGAGGATGGCATCGATATCGCCCACCTGGCCCCCAAATTCCGGGATAAGATCGCGGAGCCCTATTGGGTGCGGTACGAATACGATCCTGCTCTGGAGCAGAAGCCCATCCATCTGGCCACCCACTCCGGTCAGGAGTTCGACCTGGTCATCAGCGGTAAGCTGAAGGTGCAGGTGGGCGAGCACGTGGAGGTGCTGGGCGAAGGCGACAGCATCTACTACAATTCTTCCACCCCCCATGGTATGATCGCGGTGGACGGCGAAGACTGTGTGTTCTGTGCGGTGGTGCTGCCCGGCGAGGACGTTAAGGAGGAAGAGGTGCGGGCCAGCATCGTCACCGCAAAGTCCTCTGAGCCGCTGGTGTGCGAGAAGTTCGTCAGCACCGTGGAGGACCAAAACGGCGCTCTGCGGTCCATCGAGTTTAAGAATACCGACACCTTCAACTTCGGCTTTGACATCGTGGATGGCATCGCCGAGAAGTATCCCGACAAGCTGGCGATGCTGCACCTGGACGTGAACCGCACCGAACGCCGCTTTACCTTCCGGGATATCAAGCATTATTCCAACCAGTGCGCCAACTATTTCACCTCTTTGGGGATCAAGCGAGGTGACAAGGTGATGCTGGTGCTCAAGCGTCACTATCAGTTCTGGTTTGCGATGGTAGCGCTCCACAAGCTGGGGGCGGTGGCGATCCCTGCCACCAACCAGCTCAAGGAACACGACTTTGAATACCGGTTCAAGGCCGCCGGTGTCACCGCCCTGGTGTGCACCGCCGACGGCGACACGGCCGACATCGCCACCGCTGCCGCGGCGAAATTGGATTACCCCCTGACCAAGATCCTGGTGGGCGGTCAGAAAGAGGGCTGGCACGACTTTGATAAAGAGTTTTGTCTGTTCTCCCGTAAGTTCCTCCGTCCTACCGACGCCTCTGCCGGCGACGACACCGCCTTGATGTTCTTCACCTCCGGCACCACCGGCAACCCCAAGATGGCAGCCCACAAGCATACTTACGCTTTGGGTCACTACGTCACCGCCAAATACTGGCATTGTTGCCGGCGGGACGGTCTGCATCTGACCATTTCGGACACCGGCTGGGGCAAGAGCCTGTGGGGTAAGCTGTACGGCCAATGGTTGTGTGAGGGCGCCGTGTTCGTCTACGACTTTGACCGGTTTGACGAGAACGACATTCTGCCTATGTTCGCCAAATACCAAATCACCACCTTCTGTGCGCCGCCCACCATGCTGCGTATGCTCATCCGGGGCGATCTGTCCCGGTACGACCTGTCTTCTATCCAGCATATGACCACCGCCGGCGAGGCACTGAACCCGGAGGTGCATAAATTGTTTAAGGCGGCTACCGGGTTGGAGATCATGGAGGGCTTCGGCCAGACCGAAACCACCCTGGCCATCGCCAATCTGGTGGGCACCGTCCCCAAGGTGGGGTCGATGGGCAAACCTTCGCCCCAGTTTGATATCGACATTGTGGACCCGGACGGCAACCCGGTACCCCCCGGCGAGACCGGCGAGATCGTCATCCGCACCGACAAAGCGGTGCCCTGCGGTCTTTATAAAGGATATTATATGGACGAGGAAAAAACCACCGAAGCCTGGCACGACGGTCTTTATCACACCGGCGACACCGCCTGGCGGGATGAGGACGGCTATTTCTGGTACGTCAGCCGGGTGGATGACGTCATCAAATCCTCCGGCTACCGCATCGGGCCCTTTGAGATCGAGTCGGTCATCATGGAACTGCCCTACGTGGTGGAGTGCGGCGTGTCCGCCGTCCCGGACGAGGTCCGTGGTCAGGTGGTCAAGGCGTCCATCGTGCTGACCAAGGGCACCGAGGGCACCGACGCGCTGAAAAAGGAGATCCAGAACTACGTCAAGGAGCACACCGCCCCCTACAAATATCCCCGTGTGGTGGAGTTCCGCGATAGCCTGCCCAAGACCATCTCCGGCAAGATTCAGCGCAACAAACTGTAACTTATTTCGTGAATATTTTCCAATTCTCAAAAAATGTTGACAAACCCGCGCGGTTGTGCTAGAATAGCACCATACTTTAATACTTTAAAGGCGTTGACGAAGAGGGCAACCTCCACAGTCCTTACAGAGAGATGGCGGTCGGTGCGAGCCATTGGGAACGGGACGTTGTTTGTAGCTTCTGAGCCGGAGGAAAGAAAGGCGTGCGCTGAGTAGAATCCTCCCGTGACGGCTGCGTAAAAGCCTAGGGGTTGTTGGACCCCGAAGAGTGGCGGTTATCTTGACCGCAATTTGAGTGGTACCGCGGGTGCTGTTGGATTTCAACACTCGTCTCAAAGTCAACAAACTTTGGGACGAGTGTTTTTTATTTGTCCCAGGATGGGAGAGGTGCTTTATGGAGCCCATTACCGCATTAGACTATAAAATTAGGGAGATGGCGGCCCGTATTCGGGAATTGCGGGAGATCGTCGGCTACACCCCCGAGGTGATGGCAGACAAGACCGGCGTCTCGGTGGAGGAGTACAACCGCTGTGAGACCGGCAAGAGCGATCTGAACTTTGCGTTTATCTACCGCTGTGCCTCGGCGCTGAACGTGAACGTCACCGACATCATCGAGGGTTACAGCCCCAAGCTGAAATCCTTTACCGTCACCCGGCGGGGACAGGGTCAGCAGATTGCTCAGGCCCACGGTATGACCTACTATAACCTGGCTTATGCTTTCCAAAACCGTATCGCCGAGCCGCTGTATGTGCGTAGTGTCTACGACCCCGCCGCCCAACAGCAGGACATCGAGCTGACCTCCCACGACGGTCAGGAGCTGGATCTGGTGCTGGAGGGTCAGCTGATGGTGCAGATCGGCGAGCACCGGGAGATTCTCGGCCCCGGCGACAGCATCTATTTTGACTCCGAGACCCCCCACGGTATGATTGCTGTCGGTGGTCAGGACTGTGTGTTTTACGCCATCGTGCTCAATCCCACCGGTGAGCCCATCCCCGAACTGGAGCCCACCCGCACCATCGTGGATCTACCGGCGGATAAGCGGGACGACAGCGGTCGTATTTATAAGAAGTTTATCGACGTGGAGGAGAACGAAAACGGCACCCCCACCTCCATCACTTTCAAGAATACCGACCATTTTAACTTCGCCTTTGACCTGGTGGATGAGTTGGCAGACAAGCAGCCGGAGAAGTTGGCGATGCTGCACGTCTCCCGTGACCACACCGAGCGCCGCTTCACCTTTAAGGATATGAAGAAGGCCTCCAACCAGTGTGCCAACTACTTTAAGTCCCTGGGCATCAAAAAGGGCGACCGGGTGATGCTGATCCTCAAGCGGCACTACCAGTTCTGGTTTGCGATGTTAGGACTGAACAAACTGGGAGCCATCGCCATTCCCGCCCCCAACCAGTTGTTGGAGCACGATCTGGAATACCGCTTTAACGCCGCCGGCGTTACCGCGGTGCTGTGCACCGCCGATGGCGATACCGCTACTCAGGTGGATCTGGCGGCGGAAAAGTGCCCCACCGTTCAGCACAAGCTGATTGTGGGCGGCACCCGGGAGGGTTGGCGCACCTTTGACGAGGAATACACCCTCTATTCCACCCACTACAAACGGGGTGAAAACGCCCCCGGCGGCGACGATCGGATGCTGATGTTCTTCACCTCCGGCACCACGGGCTATCCCAAGATCGCCGCGCATAACTATAAATACGCGCTGGGTCACTTCCACACCGCCCGCTATTGGCACGATGTGGACCCCGACGGTCTGCACTTCACCATTTCCGACACCGGCTGGGCCAAGGCGATGTGGGGCAAGCTGTACGGCCAATGGCTGTGTGAGGCCGCCACCTTTGTGTATGACTTCGACCGCTTTGACGCGGCGGACATCCTGCCGATGTTCGAAAAGTACGGCATCACCACCTTCTGCGCACCGCCCACGATGCTGCGTATGATGATCAAGCAGGATATTTCGAGGTACGATTTCTCCTCGGTCAAGCATATGACCACCGCCGGCGAGGCGCTGAACCCGGAGGTGTACCGCCAGTTTGAGAAGGCCACCGGCCTGCAGATCATCGAGGGCTTCGGTCAGACCGAAAGCACTATGATCATCGGCAATATGGTGGGTGCCTCCCATAAGATCGGCTCTATGGGTAAGCCCGCTCCCATCTACAACGTGGAGCTGATCGACCCGGACGGCAACCCGGTTGCCACCGGCGAGGTGGGCGAGATCGTGGTGAACGTGAAGGACGGCGCCCCCTGTGGCCTGTTCACCGAATACTACAACGCCCCCGACAAGACCGCCGAGGTATGGCACGACGGCTACTACCACACCGGCGATACCGCCTGGCGGGATGAGGACGGCTTCTTCTGGTACGTGGGTCGCGTGGACGACGTGATCAAGTCCTCCGGCTACCGCATCGGGCCCTTTGAGATTGAAAGTGTGATTATGGAGCTGCCCTACGTGCTGGAATGCGGCGTGTCCGCCGCCCCGGACGAGGTGCGCGGTCAGGTGGTCAAGGCCTCCATCGTGCTGGTACCCGGCACCGAGGGCACGCCCGAGCTGGTCAAGGAGATCCAGAACTACGTCAAGGAGCACACCGCTCCCTACAAATACCCCCGTATTGTGGTGTTTAAGGACTCCCTGCCCAAGACGGTCAGCGGCAAGATTCAAAGAAATAAATTGTAAGAGGTGGTTTTGATGTTTTCCGACAAACGAATCACCATCCTCTGCGGTCACTACGGTACCGGCAAGACCAACGTGGCGGTGAACCTGGCGCTTCGGCTGGCAGGGGAGGGTCACGCGGTCACGGTGGCGGATTTGGACATCGTTAACCCCTATTTCCGCACCCTGGACTCCGCCGATGCCTTGGAACAGGCCGGCATCCGGCTGATCTGTTCCCGGTTTGCCAACTCCAACGTGGATATTCCGTCCCTGCCCCCCGACCTATACGCCATCACCGACGACCAAAGCCGCCGGGTGGTGGTGGACGTGGGCGGTGACGACAGCGGCGCTATGGTGCTGGGGCGATTGGCTCCCGCCATCACCGCCGAGGACGACTACGCGATGATGCTGGTGGTCAACCGCTACCGCCCCCTGACCCCCGATATTCCCTCCACCGTGGAGGTGATGGGTCAGATCGAGGCGGCCTCCCACCTAACCTTCACCGGCATTGTTAATAACTCCAATCTGGGGGAGGAGACCACCCCCGATGTGGTGCTTTCTTCCGTAGCCTATGCGGAGAAATTGGCAAAAGCCACCGGCTTACCGTTGGTTGCCACCACCGTGGCAGACCACCTTTATTCCGACCTTAGAGGGCAGATTCAAAACCTGTTCCCTTTGCAGTTGCAAAACAATAAACCCTTTTGAGAAAGAAGGCAATACCTATGGCAAAACTGACGTTTAAGACTGACCGTTGCAAGGGATGCGGTCTGTGCGTGGACGCTTGTCCCAAGCACATTCTGCACTTGGCGGCAGACAAGATCAACAAAAAGGGTCATCACCCGGCAGAGCTGACCGACGAGGCCGCCTGCGTGGGGTGCGCCTCCTGCGCGATGATGTGTCCCGACTGTGTCATTACGGTAGAAAGATGAGGTGAGGGAAATGGCAGAAAAAGTATTGATGAAGGGTAACGAGGCCATCGCCGAGGCGGCGATCTGCGCCGGTTGCCGTCACTATTTCGGTTATCCCATCACGCCTCAGACCGAGATCGCCGCCTATATGGCGAAGAAAATGCCCAAGATCGGCGGTTGTTTCCTGCAGGCGGAGAGCGAGGTAGCCGCCATCAATATGGTGTACGGCGTGGCCGCCACCGGCAAGCGGGTGATGACCTCCTCCTCCAGCCCCGGCATTTCGCTGAAGGCAGAGGGCCTGTCCTATTTGGCGGGTGCCGACCTGCCGGCGTTGGTGGTCAACGTCCAGCGTGGCGGTCCGGGTCTGGGCGGTATCCAGCCCAGCCAGTCCGACTATTTCCAGGCTACCCGCGGCGGCGGTCACGGCGACTATCGGATGATCGTTTTGGCCCCTGCTTCCGTGCAGGAGATGGCCTCTCTGACTGTAAAGGGATTTGACTTGGCAGACAAGTATCGCATGACCGCGATGATCCTGGCGGATGGCACCATGGGTCAGATGATGGAGCCGGTGTCCTTGGACTTCCCGGAGCCGCAGCAAGTGGAGAAGCCCTGGGCCACCAACGGCACGGATATGAAGCGGGAGCACAACGTGGTCAACTCGCTGTTCCTGCAGCCGGATGCCCTGGAAAAGACCAACTTTGAACGGTACGAGCGGTATGCCTATATCGAGCAGAACGAGGCACTGTACGAGGAATATTTGATGGAGGATGCAGAGATCTGCGTCACCGCCTTCGGTATTGCCTCCCGCGTGGCAAAGAACGCCATCAACGAGGCCCGCAACATGGGCATCAAGGTGGGTATGATCCGTCCCATCACCCTGTGGCCCTTCCCGGTGGCGCCCTTTAAGGCCGCCGCGGATAAGGTCAAGAGTTTTATCTCGGTGGAGCTGTCTATGGGTCAGATGATCGAGGACATCCGCTTAGCCACCGACTGCAAAAAGCCGGTTACCCTGTGCAACCGGGCCGGCGGCATCATCCCCTCTCCCGAAGAGGTGCTGGCCGCCATTGTGAAAGCCAATGAGAACGGAGGTGACCTCTAATGGCTGTTGTGTTTGAGAAACCCCACGCCCTGTGCGACGTGCCCCTGCACTATTGCCCCGGCTGTACCCACGGCATCATCCACCGTCTGGTGGCGGAGGTCATCGACGAGTTAGGCATCGAGGGACGCACCATCGGTGTCGCCCCCGTCGGTTGCTCGGTGATGGCCTACGACTATTTCAACTGCGATATGATCGAGGCCGCCCACGGTCGTGCTCCGGCGGTTGCCACCGGCGTTAAGCGCTCCGACCCTGACAAGCACATCGTCTTTACATACCAAGGCGACGGTGATTTGGCCTCTATCGGTATGGCAGAGACGGTCCACGCCGCTGCCCGTAACGAGAACATCACCATCATCTTCGTCAACAACGCCATTTACGGTATGACCGGCGGCCAGATGGCCCCCACCTCGCTGCCCGGACAGGTCACCCAGACCTCCCCCTACGGCCGTGACGTGAACCATTGTGGCTATCCCATCCGCGTTTGCGAGATGCTGTCCGAGCTGGAGGGCGCCACCTATCTGGAGCGGGTTACGGTGAACAACGTGGCCAACATCCGCAAGGCGAAAAAGGCCATCAAAAAAGCCTTCCAGAACCAGATTGACGGCAAGGGCTTCTCCCTCATTGAGGTGGTGTCCACCTGTCCCACCAACTGGGGTCTGACCCCGGCGGATGCCCTGAAGTGGCTGGAGGAGAATATGCTGCCCTACTACCCCTTGGGCGTGTATAAAGATAAAACCGCAGAGGAGGATGCACAATGAGCCAGACCCAGTATTTGTTTTCCGGTTTCGGCGGTCAGGGCATCCTGTTCGCCGGTAAATTCCTGGCCTATAAAGGTCTGATGGAGGACCGCCAGGTCAGCTGGTTGCCCTCTTACGGCCCGGAGATGCGGGGCGGCACCGCCTCCTGCAGCGTCATCCTCAGTGACGATCCGGTGGGTTCGCCCATCGTCACCCGTCCCGACGTGCTGGTGGCTATGAACCTGCCCTCTCTGGATAAGTTTGAGGACAGCGTCGCTCCCGGTGGTATCATCTTTGTGGACTCCACCCTGGTGGAGCGCAAGGTAAACCGCACCGACGTGACCACCTACTACATTCCCGCCACCAAGCTGGCCGCCGACCACAATCTCGGCAACCTGGCCAACATCATCATTATGGGCAAGCTGCTGTCCGTTACCGGTCAGTACGACCCCGATAGCATCGACGTCACTCTGGGCAAGATCATCTCCGCCCGTAAGGCGAATCTGCTGGACGTGAACCGCACCGCCCTGAAACTGGGCGCCGACTTTGAGTAAGGAGTTGGAAATTATGCAAATCTCTATCACCAAAACCACCAATCCGGCGGCGAAACCCGCCCCGGATACCTTGGGCTTCGGTAAGATTTTTACCGACCACATGTTTTTGATGGACTGGACGGAGGGCGAGGGCTGGCACGATGCCCGCATTGTGCCCTTCGGCCCCTTGTCCATCCATCCCGCCTCCACCGTTCTGCACTACGGCTCCGAGATCTTCGAGGGCCTGAAGGCCTACCGTCGTGCCGACGGTCAGGTGCAGTTGTTCCGTCCTATTGAGAATATCCGCCGGATGAACAACTCCGCCCAGCGTATGTGCCTGCCCCAAATCCCCGAGGATATGGCATTGGAAGCGCTTACAGAGTTTGTCAAGGTGGAGCAGGAGTGGACCCCCTCCGCTCCCGGTACCTCTCTATACCTGCGCCCCTTTATGTTTGGCAACGATGAGAGCTTGGGTGTGCACGCGGTGCACAACGCCACCTACGTCCTCATCGCTTCTCCGGTGGGTTCGTACTACAAAGAAGGCATCAACCCGGTGAAGATTATGATCGAGACCGAAGATGTGCGTGCGGTGCGCGGCGGCACCGGTGAAGCCAAGTGCGGCGGCAACTACGCCGCATCCAACCGGGCCGGCAAGCGGGCGGAGGAAAAGGGCTATTCTCAGGTGCTGTGGCTGGACGGTGTCCACCGCAAGTACATTGAGGAGGTGGGCGCCATGAACGTGATGTTCAAGATCAAGGGCGAGATCGTCACCCCGGCGCTGTCCGGCTCCATCCTGCCCGGCATCACCCGCAAGTCCATCATCGAGGTGCTGAAAGACAAGGGCTACACCGTGTCCGAGCGGCTCTTATCCATCGACGAGCTGACCGCCGCTATGGCGGACGGCACCTTGGAAGAGGCCTGGGGCTGCGGTACCGCCGCGGTGGTGTCTCCCATCGGCGAGCTGGCCTATGAGGGCAGGCAGTATCCCGTCAACGGCGGCGAAATCGGCCCCGTGACCCAGATGCTGTACGATACCCTCACCGGCATTCAGTGGGGCAAGACCCCCGACCCCTACGGCTGGACCGTGCAGCTGTAAATTGAGAGAAAGGCTCACAAGGTCATCCACCTTGTGAGCCTTTTTATGTGTGGTGAATAGACCAAAGGCCCCCTTGTGCAAAGGGGGCTGTCAGCCGTTAGGCTGACTGGGGGATTGTTAATTGACAAAACGTGTGTGTAGTTGACAATCCCTCCGACCTCGCTATCGCTCGGCCACCTCCCTTTACACAAGGGAGGCTACGGGGAACTTCGTTGTTTGAAAGTTGACTTTTAATAGGTGTAATGATACAATTAATAAAGGTTGTGTTGTAAAAGGAGTTGTGCTTTATGGGTATATTTGCAGATTTAAGAGCGATTGCCAATGTTCAAAAAATCAGAAATGGTAGCACTGCAAAACTCTCTATATCTCAGATTACGAATTTACTTGTAAATATGATGGATGCTAGAAACAATCTTTCAGTGCAGCAGTACAGAGAAGTTTGTATACTTTTCGAACGACTTCGCAAGGATAAGAAGAAAATAAAAGTTGATTACAGGGAATATTTGCGCATTGCTTTAGGAATAATTATGGAATTTGATTTGATTGCACCCTATGAACTCTTTTGTGGAGGGGATAGCGAGGAGTTCTCTTTGTTATTGAATGCGGTGCGACAAGAAACTAGGCCAAGTGCTGATTTTGAATTGAGTATGGAAGAAAAACAGTACGCCAAAGAATTAGTGAAAAAGTCAAATGGAATAATTACCGAGGAAGAATCAATAGGTTTTGTCAAAATACTATTATTGCAAGCAAGGTTTGACAAAGAGAAAATTATAGATGCGTTTGACGACTTTTCATATGATATCGTTAATAAGTGTGGCGAGATTTCCTCTATAGCTAAAGTATCGTTTTTTATAGGAGCTTTGAATGCTAATGGTATCATTAGCGAAAGTGAAATGCATGAAATGAATGATTCTTTTAATAAAGTGATTATGGAAACACTTATGAATAAACAATAAAAAATCTCGCCGCCCCACTTGACAAACCGGTGGGGTGGTGCTATAATTCCTTTAACACTTTAACTTGTGAAATGCGTTGACGGAGAATTTCTCGTTCATCCGAACGTCCCAGAGAGCCGCCGTTGCTGTGAGGGCGGCACGTTCCGAATGAGAGTCTGGCTCCTGAGCAGAGTGCCCCAACCCTTTTGGCAGTAGGGCATTACGGCTTGCCCCGTTACCATGGCAGGAGGCTTGTTGGAGCCTTGCAGAGTGACCGCTTATGCGGTAATTAGGGTGGTACCACGGAATGACATTTCGTCCCTAAGGCATAGTATTGCCTTAGGGTTTTTTATTTTTGGCGTGCCAACACGCGCACACAGAGGAGAGAGTTTGTATGAAACACATCCGCATCGCCGACACGACCTTGTGTCAGGGTAACTACACCTTCAAGGAGAAGATCGAGATGGCCCGCCAGTTGGAAAAACTGGGGGTGGACGTGATCGAGCTGCCCGCCATCACCGAGGTGCGCTCCGACACCCTGTTGGTGCGCACCATGGCCTCCTTTGTGAAGAATGCCATTCTGTCGGTGGCGGCGGGTGTCACCGCCGAGAGCGTGGAGTTGGCGGCTGCCGCCCTGGAGGGTGCCGCCAAGCCCCAAATCCGTATTCAGCTGCCGGTGTCCCCGGTGGGGATGGAATACACCTGCCACAAAAAGGCGGATAAGATGCTGGGTTGGATCTCCGAGATCGTTGCCGCCGCCAAGCAAAAGGGCGTGGCGGTGGAATTCTGCGCCGTGGACGCCACCCGTGCCGACGACGGCTATCTGCAGAAAGCCATTGATGCCGCCACCGAGGCCGGGGCGGATACCGTCTCCGTGTGGGATTCCACCGGTGGTCGTCTGCCGGACGATTTCGCCGCCTTTGTGAACGAGATCAAGACCGACCTGCCCCTGGGCGTGGCCTGCGATAACCAAAACGGCCTGGCCGCTGCCTCCGCCATTTTGGCGGTGCAGGCCGGCGCCGACTGCGTCAAGACCGCCATCGGCGGTGCCATCACCGACCTTGTCACCTTTGCAACGATGGTGAAAAACTGCGGCGACAGCTACGGCTTTGCCACCGGCATCCGTTACACCGAGATGGGCCGCATCGTGGGGCAGATCGCCTGGATCACCGACCCGGCCCGCAACGAGAAGCCCGCCGGTGTCACCGCCACCGCCGCTGAGGGTATCCAGCTGGACGCCAACGACGACCGGGAGGCGGTTGCTGCTGCGGTAGCCAAACTGGGCTACGACCTGTCCGAGGAAGACTCCGCCCGCGTCTATGAGGAGTTTTGCCGGGTGGCGGAGAAAAAGACGGTGGCCGCCAAGGAACTGGAGGCCATCGTGGCCAACGTGGCTATGCAGGTACCGGACGCTTATCAGTTGGTCAGCTACGTCATCAACTCCGGTAACATCATCTCCGCTTCCGCACAAATCTCGTTACAGCGCGACGGAAAAACCCTCCAGAGCGTGTCCATCGGGGATGGCCCCATCGACGCCGCCTTCAAGGCGATTGACCAGATCATCGGTCACCACTACGAGCTGGACGATTTCCAGATTCAAGCGGTCACCGAGGGCAAAGAGGCGGTGGGTCAGGCGCTGGTGAAGCTCCGTGACCGGGGACGGCTCTATTCCGGCACCGGTATCTCCACCGACATTCTGGGCGCCTCTCTGCGGGCCTATCTCAACGCCGTTAATAAGATCATTTATGAGGAGGGTTAACGAATGAAACTCTCTTTTTCAACCAAGGGGTGGCATAGTCCCACCTTTGAGCAGTTCTGCGACGTGGCGAAAGACCTGCGTTTTCAGGGCATTGAACTGCACAATATCTACAACCGCCTGTTCACCGACAAGGACGGCGCTTTTCACGATTACGCTGCCGCGGCGACCCGTCGCCGCCTGTTTGAAAAGGGGCTGGATATCCCCTGCATCGACACGGTGTGCAACGCTTCTGACGGTCCCACCGACCGGGCGGTGGAGGAGATCACCCGGTGCGTGGAGATCGCCGCCAATCTGTCCATCCCCTGCGTGCGGTTGAAGGCCGCTGACGCCGAGGATAAAGAGGCCGCTGTGGCGCAGGTGTCGGCGTTGGTTCAGCGGATGCTGCCCACCGCCGAGTCACAAAAGGTGACGCTGATTATCGAAACCTCCGGTCTGTTTGCCGATACGGCGGTGCTCCGCGATCTGCTGGACCGCTTTGCCAGCGATCACGTAGCGGCGCTGTGGCATTGGTCTGCCGCCTATTTCGGCGGCGGCGAAACGCCGGAGCAGGTGATTAAGAACCTGGGTGCCTACGTGCGCCACGTCCACGTCAGCGATGCCGTCTGTCACGAGGCGGGTCTGGAATACTGTCTGATGGGGGAGGGCGATCTGCCGGTCAAGGAGCTGATGCTGGCTCTGCGCTCGGTCAACTACGACGGCTTTATCTCGCTGGTGTGGGATCCGGTCTGGTGCCCCGAACTGGACGATATGGAGGTGATCCTCACCCAGTTTGTCCACTATATGCGCCAGTTTGGGGATACCTCCCGCAACGAGAGCGCCCTCTACTGGAATCGCGCCCATACCGGTAAATACGTGTGGGAAAAGGACCGGCTTATCGACTGCACCTTCTCTCAGGTGCTGGATCGGATGGTGGAGGAATTCCCCGATCAGTACTGCTTCAAGTACACCACCCTGGATTACACCCGCACCTACGCCCAGTTCCGGGACGACGTGGACGAGTGTGCCCGCGCCCTGATCGCCATGGGGGTCAAGGCCGGCACCCACGTGGCGGTATGGGCCTCCAACGTGCCCCAGTGGTACATCGCCTTTTGGGCGACGGTAAAGCTGGGCGCGGTGCTGGTGACGGTGAACACCGCCTATAAGATTCACGAGATCGAGTATCTTCTGCGCCAGTCGGATAGCCACACCCTGATTATGACCGAGGGGGCCAAGGATTGCCACTACGGCAAGATCGTGGCAGAGCTTTGCCCGGAACTGGCCTCGCTGAAACCCGGTCAGCCCCTCCACGCCAAGCGCCTGCCTTTTCTGCGCAACGTGGTGACGGTGGGCTATCGGCAAAAGGGCTGTCTGGAGTGGAACGACCTGATGGAGCGGGCATCGCAAACCCCGCTGTCTGAGGTGCACCGGATGGCCGCCTTGGTCAACAAGGACGACGTGTGCAATATGCAGTATACCTCCGGCACCACCGGCTTCCCCAAGGGCGTGATGCTGACCCACTACAACGTGGTGAACAACGGCAAATACATCGGCGACCACATGGAGCTGTCCACCGCCGACCGGATGATGATCCAGGTGCCGATGTTCCATTGTTTCGGTATGGTGTTGAGTATGACCGCCAGTATGACCCACGGCACCACCATGTTGCCCCTGCCGTATTTCTCGCCCAAGCCGGCGCTGGCCTGCGTCCACAATGAGCACGTCACCGCCTTTAACGGCGTGCCCACCATGTTTATTGCGATGATGCAGCACCCGGATTTTGAAAAGACGGATTTCTCCTATCTGCGTATCGGCATTATGGCGGGCTCCAACTGCCCCGCCGACCTGATGAAGGAGGCCGCCAACGGACGGATGGGGATGAAGGAGATCGTGTCGGTGTATGGCCAGACCGAGGCCGCCCCCGGCTGTACGATGAGCAGCTACTACGACTCGCTGGAGGTGCGTACCGAAACGGTGGGCAGCGCCTTTGCCAACGTAGAGTGCAAGATCATTGACCCCGAGACCGGTGCCGATTGTCCGGATGGGGTCAATGGCGAGTTCGTGGCCCGGGGCTATAACATTATGAAGGGGTATTACAAGATGCCCGCCGCCACCGCCGAGGCCATCGACGCTCAGGGCTGGCTTCATACCGGCGACCTGGCCTGCCGCCGCCCCGACGGCAACTATAACATCACCGGCCGTCTGAAGGATATGATCATCCGGGGCGGCGAAAATATCTATCCCAAAGAGATTGAGGAATTTATCTATACCTGCCCCAAGGTGCGGGACGTGCAGGTCATCGGTGTGCCGGACGAGAAGTACGGCGAGGAGATCATGGCCTGCGTCATTCTCAAGGAGGGGGAACGGATGACCGAGACGGAAATGTCTCAGTATATCGCCGCCCATATGGCCCGGCACAAGGTGCCCCGCTACATCCGATTTGTGGAAAAATTTCCTATGAATGCCGCGGGCAAAATTCTTAAATATAAGATGAGAGAAGAAGCCGAGGCGTGGATCAAAAGTAAGGAGTGACCGCTGTGGTCGGACAATATAAAGTGATGGACGCCCACTGTCACGTCTATCCCGCCGCCATCGCCGCCAAAGCGGTGGCGGGGACCGATGCCTTTTATGGGGTCAAATCGGTGTACGACGGCACGGTGGAAACCCTGCTGGACAAGGAGATCGCCGCCGGGGTGGACCACTGTGTCATCCAGTCGGTGGCCACCACCCCTAAGCAGGTTAGTAGCATCAACGAGTTTATCGCCCGCACCGTGGCGGCGGGGGAGGGTCGGTTCACCGGCCTGGGCACCCTCCATCCGGACAGCACCGATTTGGTCGGGGATGTGAACCACATTCTGGAATTGGGGCTCAAAGGCGTAAAACTCCATCCCGACATTCAGGCGTTCAAGATCGACGATTATCGGTGCCTGAAAATCTACGAACTGTGTGAACAGCACCACCTTCCGGTGCTGCTCCATACCGGAGACGACCGATACGATTATTCCAACCCCAACCGCCTATTGCCGGTGCTGGAGATCTACCAGGATCTCACCTTTATCGGCGCTCATCTGGCGGGCTATTCCATCTGGGAGGAGGCCTGCGACAAGCTGGGCCACGCCCCCAACCTGTACGTGGATTGTTCCTCGTCCTTCTTCTGCCTGTCTACGGAAAAGGCGGAGGAACTGATGCGCCGCTGGGGCGCTGACCGCGTGCTATTCGGCACGGATTACCCCATGTGGGCGGCGGATAAGGAGCTGGCCACCCTGCTGTCGATGCACTTTAGCGAAGAGGAGTTCAAAAAGATTTTGTGGGATAATGCGTACCGTCTGTTTGTGGAATAACAGAACCAAAAAAGAGCCGAGGCGTTAGCCTCGGCTCTTTCCGATTTCTCACGTCTGATATTCCAAAATGTCACCGACGTTGCACTCCAGCGCCTCGCAAATGGCCGCCAGGGTGGAAAAACGCACCGCCGTCACCTTGTTGTTTTTGATCTTGGAGAGGTTGACGTTGGAGATGCCCACCCGCTCAGCCAGTTCATTGAGGGACATTTTTCGCTCCACCATCATCCGGTCCAATCGGAGAACGATCTTACCCATACCGCCCTCCTTACAGCAGACCGTCCACGTCCTGCTCCAGCTGGGCACCGTGGACGAAGATCTGGGTCAGGCACAGCACGAGCACCCCCATAAAGACGCCGTTCATATCCATACTGTTCTCGGTGGCGTCCACGCCGGTGATCAGACGGACGACGATACTCATGATCAGGCCCACCACCGGCACGGCGATGGAGAAATAGCCGATCTCCCGCATCCTGCGGATGTTGTCCTTTTGGAAGGGGGAGGCGTTTTCGGAGTTCTTAAAGATCAAATGCAGGTTGCGGAATACCAGCGCCATCACCGCCAGGATAAGGGTGGCCCCGATGCCAAACAGCAGAAAGGCGGTCCAATCCATCTCACCGTGGATCACCGGCACGTTGGTCTGAAAGCCGTACACCGTCAGGGTGGCACCGCAGCACTCCTTGGCCTCAAAGCCTACAAAGTATTTGACCCACTCCGGCTGAATGGCGGCACATACGGTGGCGGCGGCCATCAGGGCGGTTCCCACCCAATGGAATACCTCCAAAATCTTAGCCAGTATGTTTCCGAGTTTATAGAAATTCTTTTTCATAAAGCAGACCTCCTTGGTGGTTTCTTTACCACAAGCATAGCACAAATTTTAATGTTTGTCAATAGGAATTTATCGATAAACATTAAAAACAAGCCAAAACAAGAGCCGAGGCAGATGCCTCGGCTCTTTCTCATACGGGTTGTGAGGAATGGAGGAATGCCTTTTGGAACGGGTGCAACCGTTACATTTCTAAATCTTCGCGGATCCTATGGTCCGCCCGTGCCGCCATGGCGGCGGTGTTGTTCTCTTTCACGTAATCGGTGTCCATCACGTCCACCACGTGCAAATGCACCCGTTTATACCCCGGCAATACCCGGCGCTTCTCATAGCGAATGGAGGCCACCACCACCGGGCAGTCTGCCAGCTTGGCGATCTTAAAGCTGCCGCCGTGAAAGGGGAGCAGGTCGCCGGTGCGGCTGCGGGTGCCCTCGGGATAGATGCCCATACAGCGCTCCTGCTGGGTGATCACCTCGGCTCCGTGCTTGATGGCGGTGACGGCGTTGCGGGGGTTTTCCCGGTCGATGGGGAAGAAGCCGGCACGGCGCATGGCGGCGCCCAGCACCGGCACCTGAAACACCTCCGGCTTGCCTACAAAGCACATCTGCGTCTTTTTGAACAGAGCAAAGGTGGCGATGGGGTCAAAGGCGGAGCGGTGGTTGCACACAAACAGGAAGGGGGTGTCGGGAAGCCTTTCCGCCCCTACCAGTTTCTTGCGGATGCCCAGCTGAGCCATCACCCAACTGAGTGTATGTACCTCGCACCAGTGATAAAAATTCTTCAGCCTTTTCGAGGGGGTGTCGGTCTGGGGGGTCATCAGAAGAGCGGAGAACAGCCAGATAACGTACAAAAGCACCGCCGCTACGTAGTAGCCCAGCCACACCGGCAACAGCCACCACAGGGAGAGGCCGTTGCAAAAGAAAAAGGTCAGCGCCGTGGCCGTGCTGCTGGCAGCGATAAAACTCAACAACAAAAGCATAGAGGAACCTCCGTTGATCGGATAAATATCCCTTTTATTTTACCTGTTTTTGCCGGTTTCGTCAAGTGCCAGCCAATGAAAAAGACCGCCCACCATCCGGTGAACGGTCTTAGTCAAGACTAATGATGAATTAGTTCTCGCCCTTCATGCTGGCGAAGCACTCGCTGCAGTAAACGGGGCGGTCCTCACGGGGCTTGAAGGGCACCTTGCACTCCTTGCCGCAGTTGGCGCACACAGCGTCGTGCATCTCGCGCTCGGGACGACCGGCGTTCTTGCGGGCGTCACGGCAGGCCTTGCAGCGCTGGGGCTCGTTAACGAAACCCTTCTCGGCGTAGAACTCCTGCTCACCGGCGGTGAAGATGAACTCGTTACCGCACTCTTTGCATACTAAAGTCTTGTCCTCGTACATTGTGGTTACCTCACTCTGATAGATATATTGCAACCGGCCTCATGCCGTTATTGCCTGGTTAATTTGCGCCGCAGGCGCTGTATCGCATTGTCCACCGCTTTTTTGTTGGTGTTCAGCCGGATGGCGATCTCCTCATAGGAGCATTCGCTCAGCCTGAGCAGCATCACCTTGTATTCCAGCGGGGTCAGGCGCTGTTGCATCCGCGCCAGAAAATCGGCGGATGTCTCCAGATCCTGTATGCGCAGGGCCGGATCTGCAGAGGGGTCCGGCAGGTCGGTATCCTCTTTGAGAGGTACCTCGTTGACCACTTTGCCGCCCACACGCCGGATGGCATCTAACAGCCGATGGCGGATGCAGGTGGTGGCGTAGGTGGTAAAGGCGGCGCCGCCCTCGGGGCGGTAGGTGCGTACTGCGGCCAGCAGACCGATGAGCGCCTCTTGGGCCAGGTCCTCGGCCTCGAGGCCCTCGCAGGCAAGGCGGCGGATCTGGTCGTGGATGAGCGGCTCCATCCGGCAGACGATCTGGCCAAAGGCCTCTCCGTCACCGGCGGCAGCTTGATGGATGGGTAGTGATTGGTGTTCCATATCATCCCTCCGTCAAACCCTCGGAATAGGCATACCTATTCCATACTGGTGTTTTCACGCACCTACCCTACTATACTGGAATTCCGTTCCCTTGTCAACACCCATTTTGTCAGAATGCTAGAAAATCGTGAAAATAGTGCAAAATCTCTCGTGCTATTTTAACAAAATGCCCAAGAATTTGCTGCTTTTTGCGGAATTTACGGTGGAATAGCGGTTGACTTTTCCTGCTATTCATATTAAAATGATTAGGTATATTGCCGGAAAGCCATTCCGGATGAATATGGAGGTAGAAACACTATGAAAAACACCGAAAAAACCATGGAAAAAATCGTGACCTTGTGCAAAGGCCGCGGTTATATCTTCCCCGGCTCCGAGATCTACGGCGGTCTGGCCAACACCTGGGACTACGGTCCTTTGGGCGTGGAGCTGAAGAACAACGTCAAAAAGGCGTGGTGGAAGAAGTTTGTTCAGGAGAACCCCTATAACGTGGGTCTGGACGCCGCCATCCTGATGAATCCCCAGACCTGGGTTGCTTCCGGTCACCTGGCCGGTTTTTCCGACCCGCTGATGGACTGCAAAGAGTGTAAAGAGCGTTTTCGCGCGGATAAGATCATCGAGGACTGGTGTCAGGAGACCGGTTATGAGTTGCCCAAGCCCATCGACGCCTTCTCCCAGGCGGAGATGAAGGAGTTTGTGGAGGAGCACACCATTCCCTGTCCCACCTGCGGCAAGCACAATTTCACCGACATCCGTCAGTTCAACCTGATGTTCAAGACCTTCCAGGGTGTCACCGAGGACGCTAAGAACACCGTGTATCTGCGTCCCGAGACCGCCCAGGGCATCTTTACCAACTTTGTAAACGTTCAGCGCACCACCCGCCGGAAACTCCCCTTTGGTATCGCCCAGATCGGTAAGTCTTTCCGTAACGAGATCACCCCCGGTAACTTCATTTTCCGGGTGCGCGAGTTCGAGCAGATGGAGCTGGAGTTCTTCTGTATGCCCGGCACCGACCTGGAGTGGTTCAGCTACTGGCGTGAGTTCTGCCACAACTGGCTGCTGGCCATTGGTCTGAAAGAGGAGAACATCCGTCTGCGCGACCACGACCCGGAGGAGTTGTGCTTCTATTCCAAAGCGACCACCGACTTTGAGTTCCTGTTCCCCTTCGGCTGGGGTGAGCTGTGGGGCGTGGCGGATCGTACCGACTACGACCTGACCCAGCACCAGAACACCTCCAACAAGGACCTGACCTACTTCGATCAGGAGTCCGGCCAGCACGTGATCCCCTACGTGGTGGAGCCCTCTTTGGGCGTGGAGCGTACCGTGCTGTCCGTTCTGTGCGACGCCTATGACGAAGAGGTGGTGGACGCCGAGAAGAACGACGTGCGTACCGTGCTGCGTCTGCATCCCGCCCTGGCTCCTTTCAAGTGCGCTGTGCTGCCCCTGTCCAAGAAGCTGGGCGACAAGGCCCGGGAGATCCAGCTGGAGCTGTCCAAGTACTTTATGGTGGACTACGACGACGCCGGCTCCATCGGCAAGCGGTATCGCCGCGAGGACGAGATCGGTACCCCCTATTGCATCACCGTGGACTTTGAGACGGTGGGTGATGACAATACCCCCGCCGATAATGCCGTCACCGTTCGTGACCGTGACACCATGGAGCAGGTGCGTGTGCCGATCGCTGAGCTGAAGGATTACATTGAGTCTAAGATCGCATTCTGATCAAACCTATTTTGAAAGGTCTGTGGCAAAAGCCACAGACCTTTTTTTGGGGGGCGGTCGAGGGCGCCCTCTCCTACATCCCATCAATACGGGAGAGAACTTGTAGGGCGGGGACATGCTCCCGCCGTTTCAATCTTTGCTTGCATAATTGCCACGTTTGCGGTATAATCTATTTAGAAAGAGGTGATACGATGGCGGTACGGTTGAACGAAGACAAAGACGTGGTGGAACGCATCAAGGCGGGGCTCAAAGCCAAGGGTGGCTATTGTCCTTGTCGGCTTCCCAAAAAAGAAGAGTTTAAGTGCATCTGTCAAGAATTTCGCGAGCAGATCGCCGACCCGGAGTTTGAGGGGTATTGCCACTGTAGGCTGTATTATAAGAGTAAAGATTAAGGAGAACGGATTATGGCGGTATTACACATTACAGAAGAGAATTTTGAAAAAGAAGTGTTGCAGGCGGAGAAACCGGTGCTGCTGGATTTCTGGGCTACCTGGTGTGGTCCCTGCAGGATGATGGGCCCCATTTTGGAGGAGTACGCCGCGTTGCACCCCGAGTACGCGGTGGGCAAGGTGAATGTGGATGAGCAGGAGGCTCTGGCGGCGGCTTTTCGCATTGAGAGCATCCCCACGCTGGTGGTCATCAAAGAGGGTAAGACTACCGCTCTGGCGGTGGGGGTGCAGACCCCGGAGCAGCTGGACGCTTTGATGGCAAAATGACGCTGTAAAGCATAGTGCCTTTACACCTCTCGGCGAGTCTGCTGAGAGGTGCTTTTTTATGCTCAAAATCTCCGAAAAACCCATTAACCGTAGGGATTGTCGAACTTTGTCGGAAAGAAAATACCATTTTTTGTCATTTTGCTATTGCCATTTTTTGGTAATTGTGGTAAGATAATCTCGCCGGCAAACAAAACAGAGGAGAATCGGAGAACGATGAGCAGAAAAATCAATGTCCTATTAGCGGATAACAGCGACTATTTTGCCATTCCCTGTGCCAACGTGATGAAGGCTCACGGACTGGATGTGACCCTGACGGAAAAGGATGGAAAAGCGGTATTGGAGGCGATTTCCGACAATCCGCCGGACGTATTGCTGATGGATCTGTTTTTACCCCGTCTGGACGCCTTGGGTGTGTTGGAGGGGATGAAGCAGCTGGAGTTACCTGTTCGCCCCCAGGTGATGGTGATGTCCGGATTTGACAATCCGGCGTTGGAGCGGGAGATTATGAGTGCCGGGGCGGATTATTATTTTCTCAAGCCCTTTGATGCCGGTGCCATGAGTCAACGCATTCTGACCCTGTGCGGGGAGCATACCGAGCCACCGACCGGTCGTCCGGTATCCCGCAATCTGGAGATGCAGGTCACCGAGATCATCCACCAGATCGGTGTCCCCGCCCACATTAAAGGCTACCAGTATCTGCGGGACGCCATCCTGATGGCCATTGAGGACGGGGAAATCATCAACGCCGTTACCAAACGCTTATACCCGGCGGTGGCCAAGCGCCACGGCACCACCTCCTCCCGGGTGGAGCGGGCCATCCGTCACGCCATAGAGGTGGCGTGGGATCGGGGTGACGTGGATACCCTTACCGCCTATTTTGGCTATACCATCCATAACGAGAGGGGTAAGCCCACCAACTCGGAATTCATCGCCATGATTGCGGATAAATTCCGTTTGCAGTTAAAGATTTCCTGATTTGGCACTTTCCACCGAAAAAATGGCATAAATTTCTCCCCAAAAACATAAAATAAATTGGTTCGTGAGGTTGACAACGCGGACCGCTTCGGGTAAAATTGTAAGGTAAAGTCGCGGAATTTGTCCATTTTTTGCGACAGGGGAGTTTATGGTATGAATCGAGTTATTGTTATCAGTCGTGAATACGCCAGTGGCGGCAGCGAGATCGGACGGCGGTTGGCTGCCCGGTTGGGGATACCATTCTATGACCGTAAGTTTGTGGACGAGGCGGTTAAGAGCAGTGGCCTGCCGGAGGATTTTGTCCAGCACGAAGAACGAAAGTTTATCAGCAGTCTGCTGTTTAATCTGTCCACCGGTGGCTATCATTACGCCAACGACCGGTCGGTGTCCGACCAGATACATATCGCCGAGTGCAACGCACTGAAAAACGTGGCCGCCCAGGGGGATTGCGTCATCGTGGGTCGGTGTGCCGATTACATCCTGCGGGATGAGGCAGAGATCTTCAGCGTGTTTGTTCACGCCAGTATGGCCACCCGTGTGCGCCGTTGCGTAGAGGAATATGGGATGGATGAGCGCCGTATCGAGCAGACCATCCGGGATAAGGACCGCACCCGGGCCCGCCATTACGAATATTATACCGACCGCACCTGGGGTGATCGCAACAACTATCACCTGAGTCTTAATGCCGGCCGTCTGGGGATCGACCAGTCGGTAGAGCTGATCTGCCAGGCGTTGGATCTTGTCAAAAAATAAGGCGGTGCAAGGAATGGGAAATAACAGACACGGACATCATCATCGGGAACCCAGAGAGGCCTATCTTTTTGGCGAGCACGATATCGGCAACCACCACTATCGTTTTAAGTACGACGGCAAGGTGTATACCATCACCGAGCAGGTCATCATCCCGGAAAAAGAGACCGAGGAAAAGGTGCTTCTGGAGGAGACCGACAGCCGCGCCGCCTACGAGGCGTGGAATCACATCAAACGCCCTGAGCGGTTCGGTGGCATCGTGGTGCTGCCCCAACCAAAAAACGCCGGGGAGAACGAATAAAAAAAGAATCGACGGCCATCCGGCCGTCGGTTCTTTTTTTGCCCTTGACACAACGGTGCGATGGATGTATGATGTGTATAAATTTACTTTTTAGGAGTGATTCGTATGAAAAAAGCATTGTCCCTGTGTTTAGTTGTGTTGCTGTGTCTGACCTTCGCCGCCTGCGGTGACGAGGACAAGGCGGCGGCCCCTGCCGCTACCGATAACGCCGCCACCACGGATGCCGCTCTGGTTGGCACTTGGGTCGCGGCCGATGGCGAGACGGCTATTTTCAATGCGGATGCCACCGGCTCCATTGACGGTGATCCCTTTGATTGGTCCGTTTCCGGCAATAAGCTGACCGTGACCGAGCAGAATGGCGGCACCGGCAAACTGGTATTCACCTATGCGGTGGCAGGAAATACTCTGACTCTGACCAACGATGAGGGTAGCTCTATGGTGTACAACAAGACTGTCGCCTCTGCAGAGCCTTCCGGCACCACCGCGCCCACTCAGACTCCCGACCCGGTGACCCCCACCGTCGCCAACCCCTCTCAAGTTGTGAGCGACGGCAGCGACCTGATCGGCATCTGGAAGGCTGACGACGGCTTGGTGATGACCATCAATGCCGACGGCACCGGTTCGATGGATGACGATGCCATCACCTGGAGCGTTAGTGGCAGCACCCTGGCTTTGACCGAGAAGGCCAGCGGCGAGACCATCTCGGTGGTGTACGGCACCTCCGGCGATACTTTGACCTTCTTCACCCCCGAAGGCATCGTGATTATGATGTTCACCAAGCAGTAAGCGTAAAACGTAAGCAAAAAAGCAGGCACCCCACGGGGCGCCTGTTTTTTTGTGCTTTTCTCTTGCACTTTTTGACGGAAAGGTTTACAATAAAAGAGTATATGTCATTAAGGAAAGGCGGACACCTATGCTGCTGCAAAAGAACCAGTTCATTGAATTGACCGTCACCGGCATCACCGGCGAGGGGAACGGCGTAGCCCGGTACGTAGCGGAAGAATACCCTGCACCGGGCTTCGTGGTGTTTATCCCCGGCACCGCTCTGGGTGACCGGTTGGTGTGCCGTATCCTCAAGGTGCAGAAGAACTGCGCCTTTGGTAAGATTGAAGAGCTGTTGGAACGATCCCCCGACCGTAAAGAGACTCAGGATTGCCCTGCCTACGGCAAGTGCGGAGGATGCAACTGGCGGCACGTGACCTATGAGGCGGAGTGCCGGTATAAGCACGCCTGGGTGCAGGATACCATCCGGCGGGTGGGGGGCATTGACGCCCCGGTGTTGCCGCTGATGGGGGGCGTGCGGGCCAACCGCTACCGCAACAAAGCCCAGTTCCCGGTGGCTCCCGGCCCGGACGGTCGTCCGGTCATCGGCTTTTACGCCCCCCGGAGTCACCGCATTATTCCCTGCCGGGATTGCAAGTTACAGCCCAAGGGCTATGCCGCCGTGCTGGAGGTGGTGGAGCGTTGGATGGTGGAGAACGCCGTCCCAGCCTACGATGAGACCGCCCACACCGGCTTGGTGCGGCATATCTATATCCGTCAGGCCGCCGTCACCGGAGAGATGATGGTGTGCCTCGTGTGTAAAGAGCGCAAACTGCCTGCCGAGGAGGCCCTGGTGTCCTTGCTGGTGGAGGCGGCGCCCCAGATGGTGTCCCTGTCGGTGAACGTAAACCCCGACAAGACCAACGTGATCCTGGGTAAGCGCACCGTCACTCTATGGGGGGCAGACTCCATCGTGGACCGGCTGTGCGGTCTGCATTTCCGGTTGTCGCCCCACTCTTTCTATCAGGTGAACCACGCCCAAACCGAGCGGTTGTACCGTTTGGCGGCCCAGGCCGCCGCGCTGACCGGAAAAGAGACCTTGCTGGACCTGTACTGCGGTACCGGCACCATCGGTCTGTCTATGGCGCACACCGCCGGCGCTGTCATCGGCGTAGAGGTGGTGGAGGCGGCGGTGCGGGACGCCAAGAAGAACGCCACCGCCAACCGCATCCGCAACGCCCGGTTTATCTGCGCCGATGCGGCGCAGGCCGCCGCTCAGCTGGCGGCGGAGGGCACCCAGGTGGACGTGGTGGTGCTGGACCCGCCCCGCAAGGGCTGTTCCCCCGACCTGATCGACACCGTAGCCGGGATGAACCCGGAGCGGGTGGTGTACGTGTCCTGCGACCCGGCCACGTTGGCGCGGGATCTGAAGCTGTTTAGGGAAAAGGGGTATTACACCGAATGGGTGCAGCCCGTTGACCTATTCCCCAGAACGGCTCATTGTGAAAACGTGGTGCGCCTATCCAAACATAACGCATAAAACAGAGGTAACCTATGAGCAAACCGGTCTTACACTGCCCCCACGCCAAAAAGTGCGGTGGCTGTCAACTGCAGAATATGACCTATGAGCGTCAGCTCAGCTTTAAGCAGGTCAAGGTGATCAAGCTGCTGGGTAAATACCGCCACGTGGACGAGATCATCGGGATGCCCCACCCCTATCACTACCGCAACAAGGTGCAGGCCGCCTTCGGTGAGCGGGGGCGGGAGATCATCTCCGGCATCTACCAGTCCTCCACCCACAAGATCGTGCCGGTGGATCGTTGTCTCATCGAGGACGAAAAAGCCGACGAGATCATCGTCACCATCCGCAAGCTGGTTAAGAGCTTTAAGCTGCGCGCTTTCAACGATGAGATTATGAAAGGCTTTCTCCGCCACGTGCTGATCAAACGGGGATTTTCCAGCGGTCAGGTGATGGTGGTGCTGGTGACCGGCACGATGGAGTTCCCCAAAGAGGAGCCGTTTGTCAATGCCCTCTTGTCCCGCCACCCGGAGATTACCACCATCGTCCAAAACGTGAACAACAAGCGCACCAGTCTGCTTCTGGGTGAGGAGAGCCGGGTGCTGTTTGGTGACGGCTATATTGAGGAAGATCTGTGCGGCTTCCGGTTCCGCATTTCCCCCAAGGCGTTTTACCAGATCAACCCCACCCAGACCGAGGTGCTGTATAATAAAGCGCTGACCTTTGCCGAACTCACCGGCAAGGAGACGGTGCTGGACGCCTATTGCGGCACCGGTACCATCGGCATCATCGCCTCGCCCCGCGCTAAGGGGGTGGTGGGCGTGGAGCTCAACGCTGACGCCGTCAAGGACGCCAAGGTCAACGCCGGGCTGAACGGCGTGGAGAATATTGAGTTCTACGAGGACGACGCCGGCCGCTTTATGGTGAAAGAGGCTCAGCGCGGGGCCCGGTACGACGTGGTGCTGATGGATCCGCCCCGGGCCGGTGCCAGCCAGGAGTTTCTCAGATCTCTGGTGACTCTGGCCCCTAAGAAGGTAGTCTATATCTCTTGCAACCCGGAGACCCAGGCTCGTGACCTGGCGTTTTTGGTGAAAAACGGTTACCGGGTGAAGAAAATTCAGCCGGTGGATATGTTCCCCCACACCGAGCACGTGGAGTGCGTGGTGAGCCTTATGCGGAAATAAATCCAAGCTTCCTACATATCCTAACAAACAGAGGTGCCTTATGAAGAAACCAAAGATACCGTGGAAGACTGCCTTTTGGGAGATCGTAGGGGAGTTGGCGCTCTACGTGGCGTTTTTTGTCGTGGGGGCGTTGGTGCTCGACCTATGCGGTGTGGATTTTATCGGCAGTGACGTAGATTTTGAATGGATCGTGCTGATCGGTTTAGGCGTTTTGGTGGTGCTTGCGGTAGTCGGGTACATCGTCTATCGTCTTGTGAAGAAGAAAGCCGAGCCCACAGAGAATAAAACCGACGAATAACATTTATGAAAAAGGAGGTGCCCGGTATGGAGCAGAGCGAAAAGTACATCCAAATGACCACTGCGCCGGTGGGGCGCCTCATCGGTAAATTGGCGGTGCCTACCGTTATTACCATGCTGATCACCTCCATCTACAATATGGCGGACACCTTCTTCGTGGGGCTGCTGGACAACACCTCTGCCACCGGTGCGGTGGGGGTGGTGTTCTCCTTTATGGCCATCATCCAGGCCTGCGGCTTTTTGTTCGGCCAGGGCTCCGGCAATTACATCTCCCGCGCCCTGGGTCGCCAGGAACGGGAAAAGGCGGAGAAAATGGCTTCGGTGGGCTTTTATTCCTCCATTTTGGCGGGGTTGCTGATTGCGGTGTTGGGCACGATCTTTTTGGACCCCCTGTGTCGGGTGTTGGGTGCCACCGAAACCATCCTGCCCTATGCCCGAAACTATCTGCGCATCATCCTGATGGGTGCGCCCTATATGACCGCGGCGCTGACCCTCAACAACCAGCTCCGGTTTCAGGGCGCGGCCTTTTATAGTATGATCGGCATCGGCTCCGGCGGCGTGCTGAATATCCTTTTAGATCCCCTTTTCATTTTCACCTTTGAGATGGGTGTCACCGGCGCGGCGGTGGCTACGGTCATTAGCCAGGCGGTGAGCTTTTTGCTGCTTCTGTTCGGCACCTTCCAAAAGGATAACCTGCGGGTGCGGCCCGGTCTGTTCCGTCCGAAATGGGCGGACTTTGCCGAGATGCTGCGGGGTGGATTTCCCTCTCTGTGCCGGCAGGGTCTGTCCAGTCTGTCCACCATCGTGCTGAATCTCACCGCCGGCGGTATCGGTCAGGATGCCGCGATTGCCGCTATGTCGGTGGCAGGGCGGGTGATGCATATGGCCTTTGCGGCGATTTTGGGCTTCGGTCAGGGATTTCAGCCGGTGTGCGGGTTTAACTACGGTGCCGGGTTGTATCACCGGGTGAAAGAGGCTTTTTGGTTCTGTGTGCGGTTGGGCACCTGCCTATTGCTGGTGGCCTCGGTGGCGGGCTTTGTGTTCGCGCCGGAGCTGGTGAGCCTATTTAGTAGTGACCCGCAGGTGCTGGAATACGGTCGGGTGGCTCTGCGTCTGCAGTGCGTCAGCTTTCCGCTGATGGCGTGGACCGTGATGTGCACCATGCTTACCCAGACCATCGGACGGGTGGTACCGGCCAGCTTTCTGTCCATGGCCCGGCAGGGGCTGTTCTTTATCCCGTTGGTGGCCGGTCTGCCTTTGTTGATCCGCGGTTTGCTGGGCGTGCAGATGGCGCAACCTCTGTCGGATCTGCTGACGGCGGCGGTGTCGGTGCCGGTGTATCTGACGGTGGCGCGGCGGTATTTGCAAGAACCGTAAAAAAACACTTGACATTGCAAAATTTTATGGTAGAATACTATTCGTGACTGAACGAGATCACATCTATGGGCCTTTAACTCAGTTGGTTAGAGTAGCCGGCTCATAACCGGTCAGTCCCGGGTTCAAGTCCCTGAAGGCCCACCAGAGTTCATTCGGACCTCGCGGTCCGTTTTTACATAGCGGCCCACCCCACGGTGGACTCGCCCATATAGGGGTATAGCTCAGTTGGTAGAGCAGCGGTCTCCAAAACCGCGTGTCGTGAGTTCGAATCTTACTGCCCCTGCCAAGCAAAAAGGCCGTCCGCAAGGACGGCCTTTTTGCTTGGCAGGAGAAACAAGCACCGCTCACGGACACGCCGAAAATGCTCCCTTGGGAGCATTTTCACAAGGAGTTGCGAGTAGAAACTGCGACAAGCACAATCTTGGCGCAACTCCACGTGTCGTGAGTTCGAATCTCACTACAAGTTTGTACGGACTCCATCGAACCACCTTATCCGACCTTGCTTACGCTCGGTCACCTTCCCCTCGAGGGGAAGGCTTTTTCGCCGCCCACGTGTCGTGAGTTCGGAAATCTTTTTCTTGCGCAACACCGTGGTGTATGGTATAATACCTGCATTGTGTAATTTGGATGTTTAACCAGGAGGTTTTTCTATGGCATTTTGCAGAAATTGTGGTTTTCAGGTAGCGGATTTGTCCGTTTATTGCCCCAATTGTGGAAACAAAGTATGGCGTCCGGCACAGTCCGTGAGCCGGGTGGTGGAACAGCCTCAGACACCGCCGGTGCAGGCCTACGCCGCCCCCGAGGCTCCGGTGCAGACCTATGCCGCCCCCGAGGTGCCGGTGCAGACCTACGCCGCCCCTGAGGCTCCGGTGCAGACCTACGCCGCCCCCGAGGTGCCGTTGCAGTCTTTTGCTCAGACCCCTCTGTACGTTTCTGCTCAGGCACCGATGCAGCCGACCGCTCCGACGCAAGCCTCCGTTTATACTCGCCCCCGGAGTGTGTCTAAGGGCGGTCGAGGTCTCGGCATTATCTCTTTGCTGTTGGGCCTGGTTAATTTGCTCCCAGCGCTGATCATCACGATCATGACCATCTATGTCTCTATTGCAGGCATTGTTCAGTATAGTGAGCTTGCGAATCAGGTCGGCGATGAGGTGATGGGCTTTGTTGAGGAGGCCAGAGACGAACTTGGTGCACACCTTGACGCCAGCGATATCAGTGGTGACTATGTGGCATGGCTTGGTCTTGTTTTTGTGGCAGCGGTGGGCACCGTGGTATGCGCCGTTATCGCGAAAAAGAGAGGTTCTCGCCGAGGGGCGCGAATAGGCGGCCTTGTTCTAGGGGTTATGGAACTGGTACTATGTGTGACGGCGATTGTGGCGCTGGTTTTGCTGTTTTGCATTGTTGGATAAATAAAAAAAGCACCTGTTCTGCGGAACAGGTGCTTTTCGTTTACTCCGTTTTTCCCAGTATCGCCATGGCGCCGGCCCGGTATTTTCGGGGGGAGACGTGGTATTTTTCTTTGAACAGCTTATTGAAATAGGAGGTGTTCTGGAATCCCACGTCCAGCATCACCTCAAACACCGGTCGTTCGGTGGTGGCCAACTCTTCTGCTGCTCGCTCCAGCCGGATCGTGTTGACGTAGGCGGAGGGGGTGGTGCCCATATACTTGCGCATGCTGCGGGTCAGATGCTCCTGGGTCTTGCCGGACAGCTCCACCAGGCGAGCAATCCCCTGCACCATATTTTCCTGCTTCCGCATTTCGCTGCAGGCTTTACGGAGCCAATAGGGGTTCAGGTTCACGTTGCCGCTGCCCACCGCGCACAGTACCAGGATGTCGATGAGCAGGGTGATGCCTTCCGTCGTTTGCACCTCTTGGGGGATGGGGTTGGTCACGTCCCGCAGCCATTTCATACGGCGGAGCAGCAACCGGCTTAATTCGTGGGTCAGCGTCACCTTGTCCGCCAGAGGGGTCTGGGCGGTGGAGGGGGCGCACAGCGCCGCCAATTTTTTGGCTTGCTCAAACTGCTCCTGGGAAAAAGCCAGATTAAAAAACTGAGCAGGGGCTTGATCCTTGCGGGAGAAGAAATGATAGTCCGCCGGATGCACCAGCACCAGCGTGTCGGGATAAAGGGTCTCCACGTGGCCGTTGATATGGTGCAGGATGGGGCCCTCCTCCACGATAAACACCTCGTAAAAGTCGTGGTGGTGGGGCACCGAGTGGCCGGTGGCCTCGTTCAGCACCGTGCGGCGGGAATAAAAGGAAACGTAAGGAAAAACGTCTTTTTTTCGCAGTTGGCTCATAATTATCACCCAATATCAAAATAACACGAAAAATATCAATAGTCAAGTAGACTTTTCTCTTATATTGATATAGTATGGTAGCAATAAATTGTTTCTCTGCGGTGGCTTCTCTGGCGATTTGGCACCTCAGGCGAGAAAGGAAGTGTGACAATGCAGAACTATACACGCAATCTGCTGGCCTTGTTGTGTGCGGTAGCGATGCTTTTCTCTCTGGTTTCCTGCGGCACGCAGGCTCAGGGTGAGGAGGGCGAAGCCCCCAACAAGGTGGAGGCTAACAGCGTGGCGAAGATCTTGGAGCGGGACGGCTATCTGGAGGGGATCTGGTGGCCTTGGTTTACCCACGACGATCTGGGCCATGGTCTGACCGCCAACGAGACTATGGTAAAGTATGTGAGCAACGCTTGGTCTACGGTGGGCGTGGACAAGTATAGCGATAAATATCTGCTGGAGCAGATCTATAACCTGAAGGCTTTGGGCTTTAACATTATGGGTTATGAAGGCTCGATCTACGCAGAGGGCGTCATTTTTGACGAAGCCGGCGATGTGCTGGGCATTAAGGAGGATTACCTCCAGAATGTCCGCCGTCTGCTGAACGTCTGCCGTCAGGCCGAGATGCCGGTGCTGTGGACGGTGTGCTGTCACTCCACCTCGGCGGTTTCCTATTACAATCTGGAGGTTTGGTACCGGATGACCCAGATGTATGCGGTCAAGGAGGTAGCCGACCACTATGTTGAGCGATTTGTCAAACCGTTGTGCGCGGTGCTGGCAGAATATCCGGACGTGGTGGTGATGTGTGCCACCACCTCTGAGGTAGAGAACGAGATGAACGACCCCGATATGGGCAACTTCACCGAGCATCGGGAAACCTATGGCGTCACCAAAGAGTCGATGCTATATTTTGTCAACGCGGTGGCGGATACCCTGGCGGCAGAGCTGCCGAACGTGGATCGCACCCTCTGCGGTAGCACCGACAATATGACCATGTACTCCGAGACCAACCTGACCTTTATCGGTCACCAAGAGTATAATGCCAACGCTTCTGCCGACGACATTTCTAAATTCCGTTCTCCGTTGCCGATGTTGGCCACCGAGTTCGGCTTGGGCGACGGCAAATATCCCACCGAGGACGAGCTGGTCGATGCCCAGCTTACCTTCCGGAATAATTTCAAGAGCAAGGGCTGGAGCGGATGGTTTATGTGGTGCTGGTCCAATCAGTCCGGCGGTAGTTCTTATGACCTGATTGCCAAAAACGGTGGGATTACCGATTTCCGCAAGGTGGCCTATGAGATCCACGATTATATTGAGGAATACCGGGCGGAGTATCGGGGCGAGACCCTTTCGGTCAACACCCCCACTATGTTCTTTCACTCCGGCGACGGCCTGGTAGAGTGGATAAAGCCTACCCAGTCTCACACCTATAAGCTGGAGCGATCGCTGAACGGCGGCGCTTGGACCACCATCGCCACCACCGGCGCTACGGTGGATTCTGTGGGCCGTAAATACACCTATCAGGACACCACCCTGCCCACCAACGGCAAGGTGCAGTACCGGGTGATTGTTACCTCCGGCGGCAAGACCGTCACCTCCCTCTCCAACGTGGTGGACGTTCTGCCTCCTGCCCAGAACCTGGCGCAGAATGGCGGCTTTGAGGATGGACTGACCGGCTGGACCAAGTTTGGTAGTGACGGCACCTACCGGGCTACCAACGCCACCGCCCACACCGGCTCTTACAGTTTGGAGCTGGATTATGGCAGCGGCGAGTGGCAGGGGATGTATCAGCCCGCCCTTCAGGTGAAGCCGAACACCAACTACACCCTGACGTATTACTACAAACACGCCGGCGACGATACCGCCAACAACTGCTATTGCTTTGTACGCGGCGGGGATGGCACCATTAATGCGGCGGAGATCGTTGGCCAGGCCTATATGAACGGCGGCAACACCACCGAATGGAAGAAGGAGACCATTTCCTTCCGCACCGGTGACAGCGATAAGCTGTGCATCGACTTCCGTGTGGTAGCCGGCACGCACACCTATATCGACGACGTTATGTTGGTCGAATTGCTGTAAGGAGGGATGGCTGTGAAACTGAAACAAATACTTTCTTTTGCGCTGTCCCTTTCTTTGCTGATCGGTCTGCTGTTGGTGGTGCCGATCATCCGAGTCGCCGCCGCGGACAATCTGGCGGCTAACGGCGACCTGGAGATGGGTAACACCAACGGCTGGGAGGTTGCCAACGCGTCGGTGGACAGCAGTGTGAAATACGCCGGCAACTATTCCTTGAAGCTGACCGCTATCTCTGCGTACAGCGGCGCGGCCTATAAGATCGTGCCGGTGGGCAAGGGCGCTACCGTCACCGTGTCCTTCTATTATCGGTACGCCTCTGATCCCGGCAGCAAGACCTATCACGTGTATACCTATATGGGCTCAAACGCCAACGCAGGACCTTACAACAACGCGGATAAAACGTTTAGCGCTCCCAGCGGGTGCGAGTCTATCTCCACGTGGAAACAGATCTCCTACACCTTCAACAGCGGCGACTACGCCAATATTTATCTGAAGTTCTGCCCCGGCGGCAGCGGCGGTACCGCTTGCTACATCGATAATCTGGTGGTCACCTCCACCGGCGGTACGACGGAGAAGGTAGACCCTTATCTCACCTCCTTTGGCACCAAGTACAACCGCCCCGCATCCGCCAGCTATAACCTGATCAAAAACGGTGGCTTTGAGTCCACCTCCGACGCTCCGTGGAACACCGCCTCTTTCTTAAAGGGGAATCTGTCGGTGATTACCGATCTAGGTGCCTACGCAGGCGAAAAAAGCCTGTATTTTGACGCGGGCGACACCGCCACCTCCGCCTGGCACACCTTCCCGGTGGCGGTGGAGAAATACACCCAATACACCTTCTCGGCGTGGGTGAAAGCGCCCCGCTTGAGCGCTACCAACCGGGCCACCGCCACCTTTGGCGTGGCCAATGCGGAGACCGGCAACTTCCTCGTCTATGAGCCGTATAACGGCAACGGTTATGGCGCAGCATCGATTTCCACTCCGGAAATGCAGTTGATGGCACCCTCTCCGGATGGGGCGTGGCACCTGCGGTCGGTGACCTTCTATTCCGGCACCGCCTCTCAGGTCAACGTGGCGATCTCCGGCAGCCAGAGTCAGCTGTATTTGGACGATATCGCTCTGTATAAGAGCGCCTACGGCGTGGAGTACATCAGCGAACGGCGGACCGGCACCATCACCGCCCAGAACAATACTGGCAATAAATACTGTGCGGATGCGGATTCTCTGATTCCCGCCCCCCAGATGACCGGTAAAGCGGCGCAGCAGCATTGGTCGGACAATCCGGCGTGGCGCAACGGCTTTATGTCCTTTACGGACACCGGCGACAGCCACGGCACGGCGCTGAAATACACCGCCTCGGCCAGGCCGCTGAAGCTGGCTTACATCGACTGGATCGACGTGCAGCCGAATACCTCCTACACCCTAACGATGGACGTAAAGCGGGTGCGTGCCGGCGATGGGCGCATAGCGCTGCTGGATGATCAGATTCTGAATCCGGCTGAGTTCTATACGGTGCCTTTCTCTGCGACGGATACCGCCTGGAAGACCTATTCCATCACCTTTAACACCGGGGTGTATTCCCGCATTGGTTTTGCCATTGTGGATGGCGGCGGTACGGTATATCTTGATAAAACCCGCCTGTTTAAGACCTCTCAAGCCGTTGCTACCGAGCCGGAGGATAGCGAAATGCCGGTGCTCAAGCCCACCGGTGGCAAGACCAGCGTAATGGAGATGGGGGATACCGCCCCCACCGACGTCATCCGAAACGGCGGATTTGAGCAGGGCTCCCTGACGGATTATATCGGGTATCAGTCCACGGTGATTTCCGCTGCGGCGGCGCATACCGGCGCCTATGGTGCCCATCTGAAGGGGGATGGCTCTTGGGGCGCTATGCTGGAGCAGGTCAACATCCCGGTGAAGGACGGTAAGGTCTACACCTTCACGTATTGGTACAAAGCCAATTCCAGCGGTGCGAATATCACGCTCAAGGGCAATACCACCAACACCCAGTACGCCTATGCTTGGGTGAACAACGGAGAGTGGACCAAGGTGACGGCCACCTTTGCGGTAGAGGGGGACACCGCTCTATGGCTTAACGCTTGCGGTGGCGGAGACGGCAAAAAAGAGGACGTGTATCTGGATGAACTTTCTCTTGTGGAGCGGGATTCCGGGTCCACCCTGGGTATCGCTTTTATGATGGAACTGGACGCTTTGGGCGTGATGCGCAATGAGCGATTGGAAACGGTCCTCTCCAACGCGACGGTGGATGCCTATGGCAACGGAGAGGCGTACCGTCTGGTGCAGATGGGTGCGGTGATGACCAATAAGGCCTCGGTGGGCACCGATCCTGCGTTGTTCAAACGGGATAACCTGGACGCCGAGAGCCGTATAGTGGACATACCGGCGGTGTATCTGAACAGCGTTTCCGAAGCCAACGTTACTTTTGCGGTGCGTGTGATCAACGTACCCCGCCGTTCGGCCAACGTGGTGGTCTATGCTCGTCCTTACTACGTGTTTGCAAAGGATGGGGAAGAGATCGTGGTGTACGGCGACATTTACAGTCGCAGCTATAACAATTCCGGCGAGGATATTTTGCTGGATTAAATAAGCCCCAAAAGGATGTCGGTTAACCGGCATCCTTTTTGCTTATTTTGGCTCGTTGACACGGCGCGGACACCGTGGTATAATGAGGGGCGTAGCGGCGTGATGCCGTAATTTCCGCAAGAGAGGCTAGATTATGAAACGATGGCTTAGTATCCTGCTGGCTGTGCTGATGTTGGTGGCGATGACCGCCTGCGGCGACAGCGGCAAAGAAAAAAACGAAACCAAAAGACCTTCGATGGATCCGGCGGATTACGTGGCGCCGGAGCCGTTGGTGTACACCGAGCTGCCCAAGAACCTTAAGGCGGAACAGGTGGGCTCCTTCTCCGGTGAGGCCAAAGCCACCAACGGAGGTCTGTATTACAAAGAGGGGGACAAATACGGCATTATGACCCTCAACGGCCTGGTGGATTCCGGCCCGATTTACACGGTTTGTCAGCCCAATAAGCAGTATTTTATGGTGGCAAAGACGGTGGGCGATACCACCAAGGTGACCACCGCCAACGTGGTGGGTCTGGTGGATGCCCTGGGTCGGGAGATCATCCCGATGAAATACGCCTCCATTGAGCTGATCGGTGAGCGTTTTGCCCGTGTGGCGGAGCTGACCGGTACCACCGATAAGGAAGAGGAAAAACTCACCAAATTTGCCGATCAGAAGGGAAATACCGTGCTGTGCACCGGTAATTGGTACCTCTATGACCTAAAGACCGGTCAGCCGGTACCCGGCGCCACCGGCACCAAGCCGTATATCAGCTTTGACTGCGGCGGCTACGTCAAATACGTGACCGACGCCAAAAAATCGGTGGTGGCCACCCCGGACGGCAAAGCCCTGCCGGAAGAACCCATTCACCTGAAAAACGGCTATTACGCCATCAAGTCCACCCATACGGTGTACAGCAGCGAGGGCGTGAAGCTGTTCTCCTACGACCCCAAGGTGTATACACCGGTAGAAAGTGAGAGCATCGAGGGCTTTATTCTGGCTGAAAAGCAGGAGAAGGGCAACAAGACCTACGTCCTGCTCAACGAAAAGGGTGAGGTTGCCTCAGCGGTGTTTGATCACAAACCGGAGCAACACGGTACGCTGTTCCACGTGGGCAAGGCACTGGTAAAGCTGGACGGCACTCCGGTGGTAAAGGCCGGTTGCAACAGCGTGTATTGGGAGCCCGTTTACGGTCAGAGCTGGGCGGTCAGCGACGGCAAGACCACCAAAGTGGTGGATGCCACCGGTCGGGTGGTGTTTGAGAATAAGACCACCGGCTCTAAGGTGGATACCAAGCTGATGCTGTGCTATAAGAGTGGCAGCGAGAAGCGGTATTACTATTCTTCTAAAGACAAGGGCTTTACCGTCGGCGGTGCCGGTCTGGCCCCCTTCCTGGTCAAAAAGGCCAACGGCACCACCAGCTACGACGTGGTGAACGTGCTCAATGGCGAGGTGATTTTGACTGGTTATACCGACTATACCGTGTCGGATGCCGGCGATACGTTAGTGTATGTATATGCAAAAAAGCCGGATGGCAACACCGACGTTTTCGTAGTGCGATAATCCAATAGATACAAATAACAGACAGGCACCGTTCGTAAGAGGGTGTCTGTTTGTTTTTTTGGGTGCGTTGGGAGGGGGGTGTGAAACAACCGCATACCGCCCTCTAACGACCGCATAGAGCAAACGGCTTGCTCGGAGCAAGCGCGTGTGTTATTCTGAAATGGGAAGGAGGAAGCCTATGAAAGTGACCACCATCGTGGATCCGACCTGTAAAGAAGAAGAAGTGATCATCCGGGTGCGTAGCCGCAACGAGCTGAGTGAAAAAATGGAACGCCTGGCAGCAGGAGAAACCGCAGAACTAATGGGTTTTCTGGAAGATAAAGCGGTGATTCTCGACTATGTGAAGGTGCATCGCTTTACAGTGGAGAAGGACAAGATCTATGCCCATTGTGCCGATAATGTCTATTGGGTCAAGCGCCGCTTGTATCAAATTGAGCAGAATGCCCCGGATTGCTTTGTGAAGATTCATCAATCCTGCCTGGCAAACGTGCATCAGATCGCTCGGTTTGAGACGGCTTTCACCGGCACCCTGCGCGTGGTGTTTAAGAACGGGGACGTGGACTACGTTTCCCGGCGCAATCTCAAACAAGTGAAAGAAAGGTTTGGGCTGTAAGTTATGAATAAATATGCAAAAGAATTTTTCCACCGCGGCTTGCTGTTTGCCGGCTTTGGGCCGGTGGTGGCCGGGGTGGTGCTCGCCTGTGTCCCGGCGGAAAACCTGACCGGAGGCCAGGTGCTTCTGGCGGTGGTGTCCACCTATCTCCTGGCGTTTATCCACGCCGGAGCCAGCGTGTTTCAACAGATCGAGCATTGGCCCCTGGCCAAATCTCTCCTCTGCCATTTTGGTTCACTCTATCTGGCCTATTCGCTGTGTTACCTGGTGAATTCCTGGATTCCGTTCGACCCGGTGGTGCTGGGCATCTTTACCGGCATCTTTGTGGCGGTGTACTTCGTGGTGTGGGGTGTGGTGGTGCTTTGCCTGCGTGCCGCTGGCAAAGCGCTGAACCGGCATATCCATTGAACAAAAACAAAAAACGCCTCTCCCAACCGGGAGAGGCGTTTTTGCTTTTCGGTTTTAGCGAACCAGTCCCTCGCGGTAGAGGTGGGCGTCGCCGGAATGCTGGACGATCTGGGGGATCACCATGCCGTCGCCGTGGTGATAGAAGAGGATTTCGGTCACGCCGGTGTGGCATATATTGAACCGGGGGTAGAATACATTGTAGGGAATGTCCATCACACTGCTGAGGAAGGCCAGACCAAAGCCGTAGTGGGCGAACAGAGCCACCCGGGCCGGGTTATCCCCGATGATGTGATAACAGCCGTTTTCCCGGTCGTGGCGATAGCCCAACTCTTCCAGAAACGTGTCCACGGCGGCGTCCACCCGGTTGACCCCCCGGGCAAAGTTGGTGTCGGCAAAATAGGGGTGGGTGTACCACGCTCGGCCCAGCTTTTTCACTTCCGGGTCGTTGAGCTTGCGCACCATCTCCGGCACTTCCAGAATCCACTGGAGGTTGCCGCCTTGATCCTTGGCGCTGAAATCGTCAAAAGCGTGTGCTTCGTGAGCCCAGTCGCAGAGAATGGGCTCTTTCCCCAGCAGGTCGCAGGTGGGTTGGGCGGTTTGAATGGCCCGGGTGGAGGTGGAGGAATACACCTTGTTTAGCCCCAAATTCAGAAACCGTTTGGACAAGGCCTTGGCCTGCTCGTGTCCCAGAGGGGTCAGGCTGTCGGGGTCGTAGATGGGCTGACCGTGACGGATGAAATACAGACGCATAACGCAACACTCCTTTGCTGTTCGCCGGTGGCGAAATGTGTTTTTTTCATCCTACCAGTTTCCGGCGGGAAAAGCAACCGTTTTTCGCAAAAAAGCGAAAAAAGCAGAGAGGTTACTTAGGAGGTCAAACAGGGCGATTTCTTGGCAAGTTGCACAAAAAACGCCGGTGTGGCGCTGTTTTTGGCGATGATGAAATTTTATTGTTGATTTTGCCTAACGAATGCCGACGAAAAATAGGCAAAATTCCATAAGTGATTGCTGATTTTGCTAAAAAAAGTAGTCGTTTTTCAGAGAAATCGTTAAATTTTTATATGTAACAATGGATAAATGCTATTGCAAAATTGCTCTTTTTTTAGTAAAATATATGTAAATGTGAGTTAGTGTGGACAAATCCATCCAAAAGAAGGTGATTTGCAATGCGTTTTTATGAAGATTTGACCCGCTTATCGGCCGGCCGTATGGCGCCGAGAAGCTATTACATCCCTGAGGGGATGGCCCGGTACTGTTTGCTGAACGGCGATTGGCAGTTCCATTACTTTGAGAATGGGGACGCCGCCACCGAGCCGGAGAGCTGGGATACCATCCCGGTGCCCTCCTGCTGGCAGATGCACGGCTACGACAATCCCAACTACACCAACGTGTGCTATCCCTATCCCTTCGACCCGCCCTATATCCCCGACATCAACCCCTGCGGTTGGTATCGCCGGACCTTCACGGTGGCGGAGCCGGAGATGCAGCACTATCTGGTGCTGGAGGGCGTTTCTTCTTGCGCGCGTGTGTGTGTTAATGGCACAGAGGTTGGCTACACCCAGGGCAGCCGCTTGCAGGCCGAGTTTGACCTGACGCCTTACATAACGGCAGGGGAAAACACCCTGCTGATCCAGGTCTGGAAATGGTGTGCCGGCAGTTATCTGGAGGACCAGGACCAGTTCCGGTGCAACGGCATTTTCCGGGACGTGTACCTGCTGGTCCGCCCCAAGGGCCATCTCCACGACCTGTCCATCACCGCGGTGGACAACGCCGCCTTCCGCATCACGGCGGATGTGCCGATGACCGTTAAGGTCACCGACGGCCTCCTCCCAATCGGTGAGGGCACGGGCACCGACGTGACGGTGCCGGTGGCGAATCCCATTCTGTGGAATGCGGAAAAACCCCATCTTTACGACATCGAAATTCAGTGCGCCGGCGAAGTGATTCGCCGCAAGGCGGGTCTGCGGAGCATCGCCATATCGGATAAACGGCAGGTGCTCATCAACGGCCAACCGGTCAAGTTCCGGGGTGTCAACCATCACGACACTTCTCCTACCGGCGGTTGGACCATGACCGACGCAGAGCTGTACCGCGACTTGCAACTCATCAAGTCGCTGAATATGAACACGGTCCGCACCTCCCACTATCCCCCCAGTCCCAAGTTCCTTGACTGGTGCGACGAGTTGGGTCTGTATGTGGTGTTGGAGACCGACCTGGAGGCCCACGGCTCCATCCACCGTTTCCCCTGGCAGGAGGGCGGCTTCTTCAATCACCAAGAAGGCTCGCTGACCAACCTGCCCGAGTGGGAAGGCGCTTTCGTAGAACGGATGGTCCGTGCGGTGGAGCGGGATAAGAATCACCCCTCCATTATTTTCTGGTCGCTGGGCAACGAGAGCGACTACGGCGATAATCACCGGGCGATGATCCGCTGGCTCAAGAGCCGGGACGACGACCGACTGACCCACTACGAGGGGGCTTCCGCCGGCAACGTCTTCGAGCTGGACGTCTACTCCCGGATGTACCCCTCGCTGGAAGAGATCGAGCGTCTCGACCGGGAGGGCACCGAGGGAGAACCGGTGTTCCTGTGTGAATACTCCCACTCGATGGGCAACGGTCCCGGCGACGTGTGGCAGTATTGGGAGCGTATCCTGGCCCACGATTCCCTGGTGGGCGGCTGTATTTGGGAGTGGACCGATCACACGGTGATCGTGGACGGTGTCCCGAAATACGGCGGCGATTTCCCCGGCGAACTGACCCATTCCGGCAACTTCTGTTGCGACGGTATGACCTTCCACGACCGGTCGTTTAAGGCCGGCACGATGGAGATCGCGGCGACCTATTCCCCCTTCCGCTTCACTTACGAAGACGGCAAGATCGCGGTGAAAAACTGGTACGCCTTCACCAACCTGAATGAAAAACGCTTGCGGTACACGCTGGCGGTGGACGGCAAGATCCTTGAGCAGGAGACGGTGGTGCTGGATTGCGCCCCGTACGAGACGGCGGTGATCACGCCTAAGGCGGCGTTCCCGGCCTCTTGTGAGCTGGGCTGCACCGTGACGGTGGCGCTGTACGAGCCGGAGGGCGACGAGCCCTTTGCTCAGTTGCAGCAAGAGGTGGACGTGCCGGTGGGCTCTTTGGTGCCGAATAACCCGAACCGTTTTCCGGCACAGCTCACCGAGGACGAATTCCACGTCTACGCCAAGGGTGACCGCTTCACCTTCGCCTTCTCCAAACAGCACGGTATGTTCGATAGCTTGGTCATCGACGGCCGTGAGCGGTTGGCAGGACCGATTAGCCTGACCGCCTACCGCGCGATTATTGATAACGAGATGTTCTGCTATAAGAACTGGAAGTACGACACTCAGTTCAACGCAGAGAATATGGACCGAGCCTTCACCAAGGTCTACGACGTGAAGGTGACCGGTCACCGCATCGAGGCCAAATGCAGTCTGGCGGGTGTATCCCGCGTGCCGATGATCCGCTACACGCTGACCATTGACGTGTATAACGATGGCAGTATGGATTGGACGGTGAACGCCGAGGTCCGTGACTGGGCCGCTTGGATCCCACGGTTCGGCTTTGAGATTCCTCTGGCGGAGCAGGACCTGGCCTTCCGGTATTTCGGACGGGGTCCTCTGGAGAATTACAGCGACCTGCGGCATCACGCTCAGCTCGACTGGTTCGACAGCACCGCCTCTTCGGAGTACGTACCCTACATCCTGCCTCAGGAGCACGGCAACCATACCGGTGTCCGGTCTCTGACAATAGACGGCCTCACCTTTGAGGCGAAAAACAAAGCCTTTGAGGCGAACGTATCCCAGTATTCCGTGCTTCAGTTGGACCGTGCCACTCACCAAGACGAGATCGGCCCCTCCACCGGAACGCACCTGCGTGTGGATTACCGCAATTCCGGTGTGGGCTCTCAGTCCTGCGGACCGGAGTTAGCCCCGGAACATCGCATCACCGAGAAGCAGATCTCGTTCGGCTTCCGCGTTGCTCTGCAACCGAAATGATGCCAGTTCCGTAATCTCTATTTTATTTATTTCTTTATTATAAGACTTAATCGCAAGCAAAATTTTCAAGGAAAGTGAGTTGTAGACCATGAGACGCTTTGGATTGATTCTGTGCGTGATCGCGCTGATGTGTCAGTTCTTGGCTATGCCTGTTTACGCAGAGCCTATCGCCGACGACACGTTGGTTACGGACCACATCCCGGATCTGAACGCTGCAGCGAATTTCGTGGACGAAGAGTATGACTATAACCAGTACGTTAAGGATCAGAACTCTTCCGTGATGGCTCAGCAGGCCGTCACCATTAACGCCACGGACGTTGCCGAGAAGACCGACAGTGTGGTCGTACAGGGCAGCCACCTTCTGTGGGGCACGGAGAAAGACTCCTCTGCCACCTGGAACGTGGAGGTGCCGGCTGATGGCTGGTACACCGTATCCTTTACCTATGCCGCCGTACCCGGCGGTAGCTCGGACATTGAGTTGGGTTTCCTGCTCAATGGCAACGTCCCCTTCCCGGAGGCAGAGCGCTTTACTCTGCCCCGCATCTGGGTGGATGACGGTGGCATCCGTGAATCCAACGGCAACCAGTTTGCTCCCGAGCAGAAGCAGCTCTACACCAAGCAGACCCGTCCTCTGCGCGACGTGAACGGCTTTGTGAGCGAGGATCTGCGTGTGTATCTGACCGCCGGCAGCAACTACGTATCCCTGGTTTCCTACGGAGAGGGCTTTAAGCTGTACGGCATCGAGCTGGGCGTCCCCAAGACGGTCCCCACGCTGAAGCAGGCTCTGGCCCAGTGGAAGGCGCAGGGCATCCAGTATTATTCCGGCCAGGAGCTGGTGCTGGAGGCTGAGAATACCGACAGAAAGAACGACCGTTCCGTGATCGGTAAGTCGGATAACAGTAACCCCGGTGTTACCCCCTGCAACCCCTATAAGCAGATGGTGAACTACATCGGTGGCAGCAACTGGTCTATGCCCGACGAGTACATCACCTGGAAGGTGAGCGCCCCCAAGGCCGGCATCTATAAGCTGGGCTTCCACTTCCGTCAAAACTATCTGATCAACGCCACCTCCTACCGCAGTCTGAAGGTCAACGGCGAGTATCAGTACGCTGAGCAGGAGAGCCTGGCCTTTGATTACGGCAACGGCTGGCAGTTCAGCGATACCGTGCTGAAGGGCAAGGAGCTGTTGGTGTACCTGGACAAGGGATCCAACGAGCTGACCATGTCGGTCACCCTGGGCGATATGAGCACCTTTAGTGCTAAGATGGAGACCATGGTGCTCCGTCTGGGCCGTATGTATCTGGATATCGTGTCCATCGTGGGTGAGACCCCCGACTCCAACCGTGACTACGACCTGTTTAAGCGGATCTCCGACCTGGAGCAGCGTATGCGGGATGAGTACAAGCGCATCGAGGGTCTGATCGCTGAGCGTACCGATGCCGATGGCAACATTGACGATATCGCCGCTCTGCTGCAGAAGATGAACGTGGTTATCGAGAAAATGGTGGAGAAGCAGTACGAGGCGCAGCTCTACAAGGGCACTTTCTACGATTGTTACGCTTCTCTGTCTGCTCAGCTGCAGGAAATGAAGAATATGGCTCTGGACATCGACTGCATCGTGTTCACCGCCCCCGGTCGCGAGTGCCAGCGCACCACCGCCGGTTTCTTTTCCACCCTGCAGTTCGAGGCCGAGCGTTTCATCGCCTCCTTTATGCTGGACTACAACAACACCGCCAGCTCCCAGGGTAAAGAGAACCTGACCATCTGGGTCAACTGGTCCCGTGACCAAACGCTGGTTCTGAACTCTCTGATCACCAGTAAGTTTACCCCCCAATACAACATCGGCGTAACGGTGCGTATGACCAACGCCTCTCTGTTGCAGGGTATTATGTCGGGCAACGGTCCCGACTGTAGCTTGTCCGATTCCCGTACCACCCCCATTAACTTGGCTATGCGTGGTGCTCTGGTGGATCTGAGCAAGATGGAGGGCTACGACGACCTGTTCTACGGCCCCAACGATACCTATGGCGAGATCCCCGCGGGTAAAACGATCAAACCCTTCTTTGCCCACGGCTCCGACGAGCCCTACCGTTACGGCGACGGCGTTTACGCCCTGCCGGCAACCCAGCAGTTCTATATGATGTTCTATCGTACCGACGTGTTTGAGAAATACGGTATCGTGGACGAGAACGGCGTGGCCAAGCCGCCCAAGACCTGGGACGAGTTCCTGGAAATTGCCAGTATCTTTATGCTGAACAATATGCAGGTGGGTCTGCCCTATACGGAACTGAAAGACATCGGTCAGGTGAACGGCGGTGTGGCATCGCTGAACATCTTCCCGACCCTGCTGATGCAGGAAGGCCTGTCTATTTATAATAAGGATATGACCGGCACCTCCTTTGCAGAGGTGGATACCATGCGTGTGTTCGAGGAGTGGACCGATTACTATACTAAGTACAACCTGCCTAAGGAATACAGCTTCTTCAACCGTTTCCGCGTGGGTCAGGTACCGATGGCCATTCAGGCTTACGGTCAGTACAGTGCGTTGGCCGCCGCTGCCCCTGAAATCAAGGGCCGCTGGGAGATGGCTGAGATCCCCGGAACTCCCGTGGTGGATGAGAACGGCAACCCCGTCATCGACCCCGCGACCGGTGAGCAGAAGATCGACAACCGTCAGGCCGGTTTCGGCAGCGCCTGTATGATTCTGGAGCTGTCCGAGCATAAAGAGGCTTCTTGGAAACTGCTGAAGTGGTGGATGAGTGAGGAAACCCAGTACAGCTACTCCCTGGATATCGAGTCCATTCTGGGTGTGGCCGGTCGTTATTCCTCCGCCAACGTGGACGCTACCCTGAACCTGGATTGGGGTAAAGAAGCCAGCAATATTCTGGGTGCCCAGTGGAAGAAAGTGGACGAGATCCGTGAGATTCCCGGCGGCTATTACGTCTCCCGCGCCGTTGACCAGGCTTTCTGGAACGTGCTGTCTATGAACGCCAACCCCAAGGATATGATGAAGAAGTGGGGCGAGGTTGCTGACGTGGAGATCACCAGTAAGATCGAACAGTATAAACATCTTGGGAAAGGAGGAGCCAACTAATGGGTGCTAAAATGAAGAATCCCTTGCGGAGAAACAAAAAAGTCAGCTTTGCACAGGACGCACTGCGTACGCCCTTTATTATGATGCTGCTTCCTTTCTTGCTTCTGTTTGTTCTGTTTACCTTGATTCCCATCGGTGCTTCCGTGGTACTGAGCTTCTTCGATTACGACGTGGTCAACACCCCCACCTTTACGGGTTTGGCCAACTATCTGAAGATGTTCGTCAACGACTACGAGTTCCCGATCGCTTTGGCCAACACGCTGAAGTTCGCTCTGGTCACCGGCCCTATCAGCTTCGCTCTGGCGTTCCTGCTGGCCTGGATGATCAACGAGTTTGGTCCCAAGACCCGCAGCGTGCTGTCCTTCCTGTTCTACTCTCCCGCTCTGGTGGGTAACGGCTATTTCATCTGGCAGATCATGTTCTCCGGTGATAGCTACGGTTACGTCAACAGCTTGTTGATCTCTATGGATCTGATTACCGATCCCATCATTTGGTTCCGTGATCCCAACTATGCCTTCACCATCGTGATGATCGTGCAGTTGTGGATGAGTATGGGTATCTCCTTCCTGGCCAACATCGCCGGTCTGAATAACGTGGACGAAGCGATGTACGAGGCGGGTGCTATCGACGGTATCCGTAACCGTTGGGCAGAGCTGTGGTACATCACCATTCCGTCTATGAAGAGCATTCTGCTGTTCTCGGCGGTTATGCAGGTGCAGGCCACCTTCTCCATCAGCTCGGTGGCGACCACTCTGACCGGTTTCCCCTCTGTGAACCACTCGACCGAAACCATTCTGACCCATATTACCGACGTGGGTACCATCCGATTTGATATGGGTTATGCCTCGGCGTTGTCCGTGTTCCTATTTGCCATTATGATGATTGTGCGACTAGGCCTTGGACGATTGCTTGTAACTAAGGATTAAAGGGGGGAAGCGTTGTGAAGTTATTTAATTCCGGCAAGCTTAAGCTGACGGCCCACAAGAAAAAGAACTACAAGCGCTTCACCCGTTCCAGAGCAGCCAACGTGGTATTCGTATCCTTTCTGCTGTTGGCCGGCTTGTTTATGGTTCTGCCGCTGATTTATTCGGTGATGACCTCCTTCAAGCCTCTGGATGAGTTGTTGGCGTTCCCGCCCAAGTTTTACGTGACCCGTCCCACGATGCAGAACTACGCGGTTCTGCCCAGTCTGCTGGACAACCTGCAGGTGCCGTTCTCCCGTTACCTGTTCAACAGCTTGTTCATCAGTGTGGCCATTACGGTGGGCCACATCATCGTGGCCGGTATGGCGGCTTTTACGCTCTCCAACTGTAAGCACAAGTTCATCTCCGCCGTGTTCTGGGGCGTTCAGATCGCTCTGTTGTTCAACGGCTACACTCTGGGTATTCCCCAGTATTTGATCTTCTCCAAGATTGGCATTATCGACACCTATTGGGTCTACATACTGCCGGCGTTGCAGTCCACCACCGGTGTATTCTTGATGAAGCAGTATATGGACGTCAGTGTGCCGAAGGCCCTGATGGAGGCGGCGCTGTTGGATGGCGCCGGCTACTACCGTATTTTCTGGAGATTGGTGATGCCTCTGGTAAAACCGGCTTGGCTGACCCTGGCTCTGTTCTCCTTCCGTGACGCATGGGCGCTGCAGCCCGGCGGCACCATCTTCGACGAAAGTCTGAAGACTCTGCCTGTGGCGATGAACCAGATTGCTGCCAGCGGTATTGCCCGTTCCGGTAGCGTGATGGCGGCCACGGTGCTGCTGATGATTCCTCCGATTCTTGTGTATTTGGTTTCTCAGTCCAACGTTATGGAAACCATGAGTTCGGCAGGTATGAAGGATTAAGTATGAGTAGTATGAAGAAAAGAAAGGGGGACCACAGGATGATACGCATGAAAGCGCGGCGTGTTCTGGCGTTTATGCTGGTGCTGATGATGCTTCTCAGCGGCACCACCGCATTTGCGGCAGACGTTGAAGACGTCCCGTATTATTCCTACTGCTATTGGGAAGGCCCCAGCCGCTTTGAGGCTGTTCCCATGCGCGCGATGTTTGAAGCAACTAAGTACATCAACGGCGATACCCTAGGTACCAAAGCCCTTGAGAGTGCTGAATACGTTACCCTGTCTCCGGATAAGACGGAATTGTACGTTCTGGATAGCGGTAACAGCCGTATCCTGGTGATCGATACCAACACCTTCACCCTGAAGAAGGAGATCGCCACCATTCCGTTTAGTCAGACGGATTACGTGATTGCCAAGCAGACCCAGAAGGTGAAACCCAACACCGACTACGTGCTGTTCTGGTGGACCAAGCTGATGGAGGGCGAGGGTAACCTGGAGCTGTCCATCCGCAACACTGCCACCAACGCCGCCATCGCCTATCAGGGCGAGGCTTTCTCCAAGGAGTTGGAGGCGTGGGGCAAGAACGTTATGACCTTTAACACCGGCGACGCCTCTGAGATCGCGGTCGAGATCGGCCAGTCCTCGGATGACCGCTGTGTGTATCAGCTGGATGAGGCCTTTTTGGTGGAGAAGGCGGTGCTGGAGGCTACCGCTACCTCCTTCAATCTGGAGGGCCCCATTAAGTTGGAGTTCTACGAAGAAGGCGGCACCTACCGTCTGGTCACCTCCACCAAGGTGGGGGACAAGACCCTCGAGACCAAGTATAACCTGATCGTCGACGGTTATTATCAGGAAACTTGGGCTTATGCCGAAGAGGCTATGGCGGCGGTGTTTGCTAACGAGGCGAATCTGTACGATCATCTGAGCACTTCCGATTTTGAGATCACGCTGGAGCCCAGTGATCGGGGCGACGGTAGCTTTGACGTGTCGATGAGCATTCCCGACACCGACAACGTCGAGGATCTGAAAGCACAGATGGCCGCCTTTAAGGTGGAGCTGCAGAAGATTACGCTGAAGGAGACTCTGGACAGCCTGGAGGCGGTGTTTGCCACCGACTTTAACAGCGACATGGGCTCCTGGACCGGCGACTGCGGTTCCTCCCGCGACGTGGTGCAGGATCTGGACGAGGCTTCCGATGCCGGTTCGATGAAGATCGAGAGCACCCTGAGCTATAAGGGCGCTTTGGGTATGTACGTCAGCGCCAAGGGCGAGATTTATCTGGCCGATACCGAGAACTTCCGTATTCTCATTATGGATTCCAACGGTTATCTGAACCGCTTGATCCTGAAGCCGGAGGACCCGGAGAACAAGAAGGGCATCCCCAAGGATCTGGAGTTCAAGCCCAAGCGGATCGTGATGGACAACAAGGGCTATCTCTTTGTGGTCAGCAGCGGCTGCTACTACGGTATGCTGGTGTACGATGAGACCGAGGATTTCAAAGGCTTCCACGGCTCTTACAAGGTTGAGGCGACGGTTCTGGATACCATCGAGGGTTGGATCACCGGTCTGTTTATGACCAATGAGAAGAACGCTCAGTCCCAGAAGAAGCTGCCTCAGGAAATCCTGGACATCTCCATTGATGCCGACGGTATGCTGTATACCTTGTCCGGCGGTGGTGCCGGTCAGGTGAAGCGTCTGGGCCTGAACGGTAACCAGACCCTGAACCATAAGTTCGGCTTCCAGACCCAGAGCGGTGACCTGGTCAACTTCTCTGAGAACCCGGCCATGTACTGGCATAAGCACGATCAGTATATCCTGAGTATGGCGGCTATCACCGTTGACTCTCAGGGCTTCTCCTACGTTCTGGATAAGAACCGCGGCCGTATCTTCATGTACGACGAAGAGTGCCGCGCCGTGTGTTCCTTCTCTACCGGCTTTGGTGCCGGTGATCAGGTGGGTACCTTTGTTACCCCCCAGTCCATCGTGTGCAGCGACAACCGTCTGTTTGTGGTGGACTTCGTGACCGGTGGTATCACCGTGTTTGAGCTGACCGAGTACGGTCGTCTGTTCAAGCAGGCTGACGTGCTGACCATCGACGGTGAGTACGAGAAGGCGCTGCCCATCTGGCAGAAGGTGCTGAAGATGGACGCCAACAACCAGCGCGCCTACGAGGGCGTCGCCAAGGCGATGCTGTCCCTGGGCAACAAGGCGAAAAACGCCGGCGATATGGTGAAGGCCAATGAGTATTACGAGGCTTGTATGAATTACGCCGAGATGGGTCACGATCAGCAGACCTATTCCGAGGCCTTCAGCGAGGTACAGACCGAGTGGTTGACCAACAACTTCTGGTGGATCTTCCTGCTGTGTCTGGCTTTGGTGGGCGGTATTGCGGCCCTGCTGGTGCTGTCCAAGAAGCGTAAGCTCATCAACATCAAGAACGATAAGCTGCGCGTGGCGCTGACCGTTCCCTTCCATCCCTTCCAGGCCTTCCAGGCGATGAAGTATCAGAAGTTTACTTCGGCTAAGCTGAGCATTGCATTCCTGGTAATCTTCTACCTGTGCAGTGTGTCGGAGGACCTGTACGGCGGCTTTATGTACGTGATTACCGACGTAGCCAACTACAACGCCATTTATACCTTGATCGGTACGGTGGGTATTCTGTTGCTGTGGGTGATCGTCAACTGGGGCATCTGTATTCTGAACGACGGTAAAGGCTCTCTGAAAGAGGTCTTTACGATGTCTGCGTACAGTATGACTCCCTTGATCGTCTACTCGGTGATCTTTACGGTGGGCTCCCACGTGATTGCTGCTTCCGAGACCTCTACTTTCGGAATCATCAGCACGATTATGTTTATATACACGGCACTGCTGCTGCTCATTGGTATGACGGTGGTGCACGAGTATACCTTCTTCAAGTCGATGAAGATGGCCATTTTGACAATTCTCGGTATGTTGTTGGCGGCGTTCGTGATCTTCTCGGTCATTCTGTTGACCCAGCAGTTCGTCGTATTCTTTGTCAACATCATCGATGAGATCGCACTACGATAAGCCGATCGGCAAAGAAAGGAAGAGCTAGTTATGATGAAAAGAACAGTTTGTCTGTGCCTGGTTATGTTGCTCTTGTTGCCGATGGTGCTGACCGGATGCGGTACCGAACTGGAGAAAACGACCAAAGGCTTTAACGAAAAGTTCGGCGATAAGCGAGTTGCCATCCACACGGTGGATAACGAGCGCTTTCAGCTGATCTATCAGGATTACGGCCTGCAGCATGTGATCATGCTGTACGATAAGCAGGCGGGCAAGGTGTATAGTTCCGTCCCGTATGACTACTATCTGGGTCAGAACCCGCTGAGCGCGGACAACGCCTATGCCGATAGCATCCTGTCTAACCCCCTCAGCATTAGTTACATCAAGACCAACGAAGAGACCAATATGAGCAACATCGACTATGCCGATGCTTCTACCGACTGTATTGAAAAGCAGCAGTCCATTCAGAAGCCTCTGCTGGACGAGAACGGTAAGCAGCAGGTGGATGCCGACGGCAATCCGCTGTATGAGACCGAGTGGTTGTTCATCGACAGCCCTGCCGGTGACGGCACCCAGTGGGAGAAGAACGGCATCACCAGCGAGATCATTGACAACGGTGTGCGTGTGACCTACTCCTTCCCGGAGCTGCGCATCGCGGTGGCGGTGGAGTACGTCCTGGAGAGCAACGGCCTGGTGGTGCGCATCCCCATGGATCGCATCGAAGAGGATGACAACCTGCTGTTTGAGGTTTCGGTGCTGCCCTACTTTGCGTCTGCTGCTCACGAGCAGGAGACCAAGGGTGACTCTTATCTGATGCTTCCCTCTGGTGGCGGTGCTCTGGTGTACGGCCAGAAGCTGAACAAAAAGGCAACCTACTCCGAGGCTGTGTACGGTACGGATGCCAGCGAGCCGGTCTCGATGATCAAGCGCATTGATCGTCAGGTGCATATGCCGGTGTTCGGTGCCAAGATGGGTAAGACCACGGTTGCTGAGAACACCGATGCCAGCGTGCTGGGCATTCTGGAGAACGGCGCCAGCTGTGGCCGCATTAACGCCACCATCGGCGATGCCGACGTGGGTTATTCCTGCGCCTACGCCTCCTTCCGTGTCCGCGGTCAGGATGAGGTGCTGTACAACAGCATGGGCAACCAGGAGCTGGCTGCCCCTAGCTTCAGCAAATCCATTGTGGATTACAAAGAACTGTCTGTGCGCTACATCCCGGTGGATGGCGATGCCTCCTATATGGGTATGGCCAACACCTATCGCAGCTATCTGCAGAGTAAGGGCTATCTGAAGTCCCGTCCCACCAGCACTCCGGCTCTGTCGGTCAGCCTGCTGGGCGGCACCCAGACCCGTGAGTCCTTCTTCGGCATCCCCTACGATACCACCACAACCACCACCACGGTGGAGCAGTCCCTGACCATTTCCAAGGAACTGAAGAAATTGGTGGGTAACGACCAGCTGCTGGTGACCCTGATGGGTTACGGCGAGGGCGGCTTGGCCAACACCGTAGTTGGTGGTGGCTATGAGCTGGAGGGCGACGACGACGCCTGGGCGGCTCTGCGCGATTACGCGAAGAAGAACAACATCGTTCTGTCTCTGGATTATGAGACCATCAAGTTCAATGAGAGCGGTTCCGGCTTCTCGGTCGGGGACGACGCGGCCTATACCATCTCCCAGCTGGAGGCGAAGATGCGCACCTACGTGCTGAACACCGCTGTGGAGAATGAGGCTAAGTACTGGTATTTGCTGACCCGTAGCCAGCAGGCTGAGGCGGTGCGCAAGGCAATCGAGAACGCTAAGGAGAACGGCTTCAATTCCGTTTCCTTCGCCACCTTGAGCAGTGTGGCCTATTCCGACTATCACGACGGTCACTATACCGCCAAGGCGCATATGGCCGAGGACGTGGCCGCCCTGCTGAAAGAGGTCAAGAAGAACGGCCTCGGCATTGTGTCCACTAAGGCCAATGAGTACGCCGCTCTGAATGCGGATTACATCATCGAGACGCCCTTGCAGTCCTCTAAGCTGAGCCTGTTCGATGAGGAGATTCCCTTCTACTCCATCGTGTTCCAGGGCTACAAGGCGCTGACCTCGACCTCCATCAATACCTCTGTCAACGTGAAGAACGCGTATCTGAACGCGGTGGCCACCGGTGCTGCACTGCAGTTTACTCTGTGCGACACCCCCCACGATTCTCTGCGGTTTGAAGAGGATACCGCCTACATCACCAGTCGCTACGCCAACTGGAAGAAAGATATTGCCGCGATGGTCAAGGAGTACGACGCTGTCCACGACAGGGTGGGCAACAAGGCCATTGTGGAATACACCAAGAAGGACGGCGTGTCCAAGACGGTGTTTGAGGACGGTACCACCATCTACGTAAACTACAATAAAACCGCTACCGGTTGCCCCGCGGGTGAGATTCCTGCTCAGGGCTTCATCGTCGGTTAATGAAAGGAGGATGACGATACAATGAAACGATCTTTGAAAGACTTTAGTCAAAAAAGAAGAATGTATGGCCGTATGTTCATCCTCCCTTGGGAGATTGGCTTTGTCATTTTCTTCCTGATCCCGTTGGCTCAGTCTCTGATGTTCGTGTTCTCCAACGTAACCATCGGTCAAAGCGACTTTAATACGGTTTGGACCGGTATGGACAACATCAACTACATCTTCAACCAGTCTCCCAAGTATGTGGAGAACTTGGTGGATTCGCTAACCTCCTTCACTTACTCCATCCCCCTGGTGGTGGCCCTGAGTTTGATCGTGGCGGTTATGCTGAATCAGAAGTTTAAGGGCCGCGTGATCTTCCGTTCCATTTTCTTCCTGCCTGTGATCATTGCCACCGGTGTGGTAATGAACTACATCCAGGGCGACGCCGCCGCAGAGGCTCTGCGTAGCGGCGGTGCGGAGGCTTCCTCCTCCGGTGTGAACGTGACCGAGATCCTGCAGGGTATGAACCTGTCCACCGAGATCACGGACTTCTTAGTAGGCTTTGTTAACCAGATCTTCAACCTGTTCTGGGATTGCGGCGTGCAGATCGTTCTGTTCATTTCCGGTCTGCAGTCCATTCCTGAGCAGCTGTACGAGGTGTGCAAGGTTGAGGGTGCCAACGAGTGGGAAAAATTCTGGTACGTGACCTTCCCGATGCTGAGTGGTACCACGCTGCTGGTGGTGGTGTTCACCGCCATTGAGATCTTCACCGACTCCGCCAACCTGGTGATGAAGCAAGCCTACGCCGCCATGCAGCAGCAGATTTACGATCGCAGTGCGGCGATGCTGTGGGTCTACTTTGCTCTGGTCGGTTTGATCCTAGGTGTGGTCGTGCTCCTGTTGCAGAAGAAGATATTCGCCAAATGGGCGACCTGATGCCGATATGTGAGGTGATGAAAAGTGTTTAATTTTAAGAAAATCAAGAACGACCCGCAGTCGGCTCTGTTGATGAAAAAACGCTTAACTCATGGTATCGTGTCGTTTGTGCGTTATTTCTTCCTGCTGGCATTGAGCTACGTGGTTCTGTTCCAGCTGATCTTTATGATCAGCTACTCCATCCGTCCCCCTGTGGACGCCTACAACCCCAGCGTTGTGTGGATTCCCTCCGAGTTCACCCTGGAGAATTTTACGGTGGCATATGACTCGTTGGATTATCTGAACTCCGGTCTGGTTTCTGTGTACATTATGATGATCGCCGCGTTGATCGAGGTGTTTACCTGTGCGGTGATCGCTTACGGCTTCGCCCGCTTCGACTTCAAGGAGAAAGGACTCGTTTTCTTCCTGGTGCTGGTCACCATTATGGTGCCGGTGCAGATGCTGGTGGTGCCTATGTACCTGAACTTCTCGCACTTTGACATCTTGGGCATCGGTAACCTGATCCGTGAGTGGACCGGCACCGACATCCGTCCCAATATGCTGAACACCGCCTGGACCTTCTATCTGCCGTCCCTGTTTGGTGTTGGCGTGCGTTCCGGTCTGTTCATCTTCATCTACCGTAAGTTCTTTGAGGGTCTGCCCCGCGAGTTGGAAGAGGCTGCTTACGTGGATGGTGCCGGCCCCCTGCGCACCTTCCTGTCGGTCATCCTGCCTTCTTCCGGTGTGGTGTTCCTGACGGTGACCATCTTCTCCAGCATTTGGCACTGGAACGAAAACTATCTGTCCGGCTTGTTCCTGCAGGAGAAGCCCAGCCTGGCTGTGATGATGGATCTGCTGGATACCTCGCTGGAGCAGAACGGCGGCGACAACCGTATGACCCGTATGGCGGCTTGCTTGCTGTTCATTCTGCCGATGCTCATTATGTATATGATTCTGCAGCGTAAGTTCGTGCAGAGTATCGACCGTGTGGGTATCGTTGGTTAATGCCCACCACACAACTGTAACTGAAAAGGAGTTTTTACTATGGCTAAGATTGTAAACGGTGTTTCTCTGCCCAACATCCCCTGGCAGGATCGTCCCGCCGGCTGCGACAACGTGGTGTGGCGTTATTCCGAGAACCCCATCATTAAGCGCAACCCCGCTAAGAATTGTCAGCGCGTGTTTAACAGCGCCGTCGTGCCGTGGGGCGACGAGTTTATCGGTGTGTTCCGCGCCGATACTACCATCACCACCCCCAACCTGCACGTGGGTCATTCCAAGGATGGTATCAACTGGGAGATCGAGCCCGAGGCCATCGACTGGCGTGATGAGAACGGCGAGCCCTTCGTTTCTACCTACTATTACGATCCCCGCGTCACCTGGATCGAGGATGCTTACTATGTGATGTGGTGCACCGAGCAGGGCGGCCCCGTTCTGGGTCTGGGCAAGACCAACGATTTCAAGAACTTCACCCGTCTGCCCAACGTCACCCTGCCCTTCAACCGTAACGGCGTGCCCTTCCCCCGCAAGGTGAACGGCAAGTACCTGATGTTTAACCGTCCCTCCGACGACGGCCACACCCCCTTCGGTGACATTTGGCTGTCTGAGTCTCCCGACCTGGTTTACTGGGGCAACCACAAGCACGTGATGGCCCGTGGCACCAACGTGTGGTGGGAGTCCACCAAGATCGGTGCCGGTAATGTGCCGATCGAGACCGATGAGGGCTGGCTGGTGTTCTACCATGGTGTTATCAATACCTGTAATGGTTTTGTGTACTCCTTTGGTGCGATGCTGTGCGACCTGGACGATCCCTCCAAGGTGATCTATCGCGGCCGCGAGTACCTGATCACCCCCGAAGAGGATTATGAGACCGTGGGCTTTGTTCCCAACGTTTGCTTCCCCTGCGCTTGCCTGGCGGATGCCGACACCGGTCGTATCGCCATCTACTACGGTGCGGCTGACACCTATGTGGCCCTGGCCTTCACCACCGTGGACGAGGTTCTGGACTACCTGAAGAACAACCATCAGTAATGCATAAAAAACGCCCCTGCGTAGGCAGGGGCGTTTTTTTTGCGCTCATTTACCGATTATCGTAGGATTTTATTATGAGTGGGGGAGATTTTGCAATTCTTCCTGTGCTATACTGTACTTAAGATAAGGTAATACACTGAAAAGGAGGAATTCTGGGATGATTTTTTATTATGTGCGTCACGGTGACCCCGTCTATAATCCCGACAGCCTGACCCCGCTGGGGGAGCGGCAGGCAGAGGCGGTGGCGAAGCGTTTGTGTATGTTTGGGGTGAACAAGATCTATGCCTCCACCTCCAACCGGGCGATCTTGACCGGTAAGCCCACCGCCGATATCCTGGGCAAGGAGATCGAGCAGTTGGAGTTCTGCAACGAGGCCAACATCGCTAAGGATTTTATGATCGGCGAGTGGCCCCATCCCGATCAGGACTGGGCCTGGCGGCATAAGGATGTGCGTCCTTTGTTCCTGGATCCCGAGGTGATCGCTATGGGCCACGACTGGTACAAGCACCCCAAACTGGCTCAGTATACCTTTGCCCACGGCATTGAGGCGATGTACGAGGGGGTAGATAAGCTGTTTGCCGAGCTGGGCTATGAGCACGATCGCTACACCGGCACCTACAAGCCGGTTAATGACAACGATAAGCGGGTGGCGCTGTTTGCCCATCAGGGCTGCAGCACGGTGTTTCTCAGCTGTCTGTTGGATATTCCGTATCCCATTTTCTCCACCCGGTTTGATATGTGTCACAGCGGCTTCACCGCCATCGACTTCCACCCGGACAAAAATGGCGTGGTGGTGCCCCGTATTATGACTCTGTCCAACGACTCTCACTTGTACCGGGAGGGTTTGCCGCTGAAGTACAATCACGACAACCGTTGCCGATTTTGATTTTCCCAATGCCGAGCCGAATGGCTCGGCATTTTTTATCGTGTATACGGGGGAGAGAAGAGGGCGTTTTTTTCAAAAAATACAGAAATTAAAGAAAAATTAAAAATTTTTTCAACTTTTTATCTAAAAATGATTGCATTTTGCAAAAACTTTTGTTATGATATCAGTGTGTTGTATTATGGGTTGATAGTATACCCTTATTATCTGTGTTGTCAAATCACAATACAACAGATACCGAGTGTTCGCTGCGGAAAAGGGCGGATAATTCCCATAAGCAAGCGGACGGCACCGGGTGTGACCGCCGCAAAAAATATTTTTTGAGAGGAAGCGTGAAACACATGCGTAGAATCGCGAAAAAGACCCTGTTGCCCTTGCTGTGTGTGGTGGCGCTGATGGCCTGCACCTTTGGTGCGCTCTCCATCTCCGGCGCTACTCCTAGTGTGGAAAAAAGCGAGGCAATCCTGTCGAAATACGACGTCGACTCCTGGAACGGTACCATCCAGACCGGTAAGGCCGGCGACGGCATCGTCACCGCCTGGGATATTCTGAAGGTGGATGGCTATATCGAGGGTGTCTGGATCCCCTGGTTGACCCACTCTTGGTTGGGTTCCAGTTTGGCCCCCAACGACCTGGAGGCTTACGATAGTTATCTGGGTGACGATGGCTCTACCAAGGATTATTGGCAGAATATGAGCCAGACTGGTATTGATCAGTATGACAACACCCAGTTGGAGATGGAGATCTTCAACCTGAAGGCTCTGGGCTTTAATGTGATGGCCTATGCGGGCTCCCCCTGGGGCGAGGGCCGTATCAACGATACGAACACCTGGGAGTGCACCGGTGTTAAGCCGGAGTACCTGACCAATATGCGCCGTCTGTTGGATATTTGCCGCAAGGTGAATATGCCCGTTTGCTGGTACCTCCACTTCCACTCTTCCGCCGTGCCCGGCTACGCTAATTTGGATATGTGGTATAAGATCGCTCAGGTACAGGGCAATAAGGAGTACGCCGATTCCTACGCCGAGAACTTCGTTAAGCCCGTCTGCGAGGTGCTGGCTGAGTATCGCGACGTAGTCGTGATGTGCGGCATCGCTGACGAGACCTTTAACGAGATCAACGACTCCGATTTGGGCGATAAGTTCGAAGCGGGCCGTGACCAGTACGGCGTCACCGAAGAGGACTCTATGTATTTCCATGCCCAGATCGGCAAGATGGTCAAGCAGGTGATGCCGGATATGCCCACCACCTGTGCCGACAACGCCGACCAGTACGCTATGTACGGCGACGCCATCCTGGATATGCCCGGCCGTAACCAGTATTCCGACAGCGCCAACGCCTCCACTGATGTGACCAGCGCCTGGGCTACCGGTCCTCTGATGGCGGGTGAGTACGGTATGAGCGGCTCCTCCGGTGAGTACACCGAGGAAAACTGGTCCTCCACCATGATCGCCAAGCGCGAGGATTATCTGGACGCCGGCTACAGCGGCTTCTTCCAGTGGGCCTATGAGCCGGTCTTTAAGACCGCCGGCGCCGCCGCCCCCAACGGCAACCAGATGATCTATCAGGGCGGCACCACCCCCTACGACCTGCGTCTGGGCTGCTACAAGGCCTATTACTGGGCGATGGAACAGCAGGGCAAATCTGCCGATGCTCCCTCCGCTATGTACTATTGCGGCAAGACCATCTCTCTGACCAGCGGCGGCAGCTATGCCGGCAACGGTAAGGTTTACTACATCCGTCCCGAGAACGACGCCACCGTTACGGTGCAGCGTTCCACCGATGGCGGTGCCACCTGGACCACCATCAGTGGTACCACCACCTATGACACCAACGCAGACAACCGCCGCGCTTGCCTGACCGACCCCAACCCCGTGACCAGCGGCACCGTGCAGTACCGCGTCACTGCCAACGGCTATACGTCCTACACCAACGTGTGGGCCTACTAATCGAAAGGAGGAACTGAATTATGAAACATTTTAGAAAAGTTAGCGCAGTCCTCCTGGCTGTGGTGATGCTGGCGGTTATGTTACCTTCCTTCATCAGCATAGATGCCCCCGTTGAGGCCGCCGAGGTCGGCGTGGTTGAAAACGGCAATTTCAGTAGCTACGAGTCCTATACCGGCAGCAGCGGCCAGACTGCCTGGAAGGCCACCGGTTGGGACGTGCGTGACTGGGGTGTTACTATGGGTGCCTCCGGTCAGAGCGGCAAGGGCGTCCAGCTGTCTAAGGATCCCTCCCACGCCGGAGCTACCTCTCTGACCCAGGTGGTGCCTGTCAACACCAACGCCACCTACACCTTCTCCTTTTACGCTAAGGCTCCCAAGACCGACTGCGACTACGTGGCGTGCTTCACCTACTCTCTGGATTTGGGCACTACTTCCGGTGACTGCAACACCTCTTTGGTGAGTCAGGCTACCATCAACCCCGGTAGCACCAGCTGGAAGAAGTTTACCTATACCGTGAACACCGGCTCCAACAAGTATCTGAAGATTCGTTTCATCAGTACCGGTGTCGGTTCCGGTGACTCCTATCTGGATACCGTGGCCCTGACCGTGGTCAATGCCGGCGACACCGGCACCCACGCCAAGCCCACCCTGAAGAGCTTCACCACCGAGAAGAACCGCCCCAATTCCGACAGCAACAATGTGATTAAGCAGCCCGGCTTTGAGGCCACCACCAGTGCTCAGTGGAACACCTCTGCTTTCCTGACCAACGGTGTGTCCCACGTCACCGGCGATGCCGCCGGCGCTCACTCCGGTAGTGGCTATCTGAAGTATTATCGCGGCAGCGTGGCTCCCGGCACCTGGTCTCAGTTCAGCGTGGATCTGCCCTCTGCCGGTGAGTACGTCTTCTCCGCCTGGGTGCGTACCCCTGGGCTGTCCGCCAATAACAAGGGTGTGGCCAGCATCGGTATTATGGACGAGGACACCAATAAGTTCCTGACCTATGATGACGGTTACTACGGTCACTATTCCACCCCCGAGATCCAGATCCGTTCCACCGCCACCGATAACGACTGGCACCTGCGTGCCGTCACCTTCTACGTGGGCGGCGCTTCCACCATTCGGATCGCTATGTACGGTCTGTCCTCCGAGATGTACGTGGACGATATCTCCATCCACCTGTTGACCAATGGTGTGACCTATTCCGGCAACCAGAAGGGCACCCTGTCTGCCAGCACCTCTGTCAGCAATAAGTATTGCGAGGCCGAGGATAGCCTGATCCCCGACAGCGCCTTTAACGGCGATGCATCTAAGACGTTCTGGAGCCAGTCCTCCGGTTGGAACAACGGTATGCTGGAGTTTGCCAAGGATGCTACTGCTACTACCCGTGGCACCACGCTGCACTACAAGGGCACCAACACCGGCTCTAAAAAGCTGTACAACTACATCAAGTTTGTCTATGTGGAGCCCAACACCAGCTACACCGTATCCTTCGACTATCGTGTGGCTACCGCCGGCAACCAGCTGATGTTCATTGATAACAACATCGAGAATCCCCAGATTTTCCACACCGCCTCTTTGGGCTCTGCCAGCAACAGCTGGAAGACCTATGCCTTCACCTTCAGCTCCGGTAACTACAACCGCATCGGTATTGTGTTCCGCAACCACGCTTCCGCCGAGTCCTACTTCGACGATTTCCGCTTCTTCAAGTATTCCGACGGTATCGCTACCGAGCCGGAAGAGGAAGTATTCCCCACCCTGAAGCACACCGGTGGTGAGAAGTCTCGTATGGAGATGGATACCGGCAAGCTGGGTCTGGCCTTCCGCTTTAATCTGGATTGCACCGGCGTGACCCTGAATGGTCAGCACATTGGTAACTACGCCAACGGTAAGGTGCAGGCCTTTGAGGACGGCGTGGATTATACGCTGAAAGCTGCCGGCGCCGTGATGACCAACGACGCTTCTGTGGGTAATGATAAAAATGCCTTTGTGCGCGAGAACACCAACACCGCCAAGACGGTGATCGACGTCAATGCCAAGTATCTGTTCAACGTGTATCACAAGAACTACTATGGCATCGATCAGGATGGTATCACCTATGCGGTGCGTATCACCAACATCCCTGAGAGTCACATCTCTACGGTAATCTATGCCCGTCCTTACTATATCTTTGATTACAACGGCCGCGATGTGATTGTGTACGGTGATATCGTCTCTGCTTGCTACGAGACCTTCCCCGACATCAACGACGGTTGGCTGGAGTGGGATTGATCCTTTTAATCAGCCCCGCTGATTTGTAACCAAATAATAAAATCCCGGTCACGGTTCCCGTGACCGGGATTTTTAAAGACCGCCTGGATGGCTGTGCTCATCTGTGGCATACAGAAACTTCAAAATGAGGAGAGCACAATGGAAGCTTTTAATCATTGGTTGAATCAAATACAGCATAACGGCCAGGGTGTTGAACTGTACAATCTGGTGGGCACCCTTTGTTTTGTCGTGCTGGTTATTAGCGGTATTTGGTATGTTTGGCGGCAAAAACTGAGTTTTTTTAAGGCGATGCCCATTGTGGTGATGGCCTGTGTGTTTTTGATTTACGCTCAGCATCTGATGACCTGGTATCGCCGAGATTTTGCGCTGGAGAGTTACATGGGCACCGCTAACGTTGGCTATGCTTTTACGCTGTTGCCGCTGTTTTGTTGGCTGTGTGCAAAGGCCTTTTCCGTTTCCACCGCTACGGTGGGGGAACTGGTGGCGGTCACCACCCTCTCTTGGCACGTAATCGGCCGCTCCGGTTGCACCTTTTCCGGTTGTTGCCGTGGTGTTGACTGCCCGTGGGGCGTCTATTCCGTCTATGCCGGCGGAAACACGTTTCCGGTCTGCTGGCTGGAGAGTTTGATCGCTCTGGGCGTATTGGTGTTTCTGCTGGTGCGTCTGTTCCGCCGGGAGCGCGGTGTGCCGGATGATGGGCGCGCCTTACCGTACGCTCTGCTGCTGTACGGTAGTGGCCGCTTTTTCTCCGAGTTTTTGCGGCACCACCCTCAGGAGGATATCCTCTTTGGCTTTTTGCCGGAGTTCTCGGTTCACGCCCTGCTGATGGCGATGGTGGGCGGTATTCTGCTGTACAGCGTTATACGGGGACACCGGCCTGCTGTTTCGTCTGCAACGGCGGATACGGCGGTTTCACAAGAATAAGTTTACAAAAATGTGGGTCTGGGTCTGTTTGGCTCCGCCCCCATGAAACGAGGTTTCATAAATGGAACAATTCAACAACTGGCTTAATGAAATTCAGCACAATGGAAGAGGCATCGAGCTGTACAATCTGACCGGTACCGTCTGTATAGCGCTGTTGGCGGTTTCGATACTGCTATACGTTTGGCGGCAGAGGCTGAATCCGTTTAAGGCGATTCCCATCGGGATAATCGTGTACTATTTTCTCGGCTATGCCCAGCATATCATGACCTGGTACCGACGCGATTTTGCGTTCGGCGAGGGGTATTATGGCACCGCCAACATCGGGTATGCGTTCGTCCTGCTGCCGCTTCTCTGCTGGCTGTGCGACGTCACCTTTAACCTGCCCAAGCACACCTCCGGCGAGCTGGCGGCGATCACCACGCTGGGATGGCACTTTGTGGGTCGCTCCGGCTGCACCTTTACCGGCTGTTGCCACGGCATTCCCAGCAGTTGGGGTATCTACACCCACAAAATTGACAGCCTTGCCTTCCCGGTCTGTTGGCTGGAGAGCCTGCTTACTCTGGGCATCCTGATCTTCCTGCTGGTGCGGCTGTTCCGCCGTGGTCTTATGCCGGAAGGGAAACAGAGCCGCTTCCGTCTGGTGAACTGGTATTACCGCAAGCGCCGTATGCTGGATAACGGTCGGGCGCTTCCCTATATGTTGCTGTTTTACGGCACCGGCCGTTTCTTCACCGAGTTTTTGCGGTACCACCCCGAGGACGATATCCTCTTCGGTTTCCTGCCGGAGTTCTCCATTCACGCCCTGCTGATGGCAGTGGTGGGCGGTTATCTTTTGTACCGCCTGATTAAAAAAGAGAAGGCTGCGGCTGTACCGGAAGAGGAAGCGCTTCCTACCCTCAAGGGTCAGCGGCACTAATCGATAACACAAGCAAAAGGCTGTGGCGGTTGCCACAGCCTTTTTTTGCTTTTTTCACCCTTTTGCAACTCTTTGAATGGAGTAGGGGAGAGAGGCTTTCCATTAAATGGAATTATGGCGTTGCTTCATTATAAAAATGACTAAAATTCTTGCAGAAATGACAGATTTTCTAGCGGAAAAGTATTGCAAAAAAAGTCCATCTATGATATGATTACTATGCAGAATAGCATCAGTGTGGGTTTTTGTCCCCGAAGCAAGCGAAAGCGGCGTTTTTCATCGTGAAATCAGCCGGTTTCCGGCTGTCCGCTGATGGCACTGCGATGCTTGTTCGGATGGTTTTCACCCGCACCGATCTCGACATTCGAAAACCAGATGAAACCTGCGACACTTTTTTGAAAAGGGAGGCGAACAATCGGGCTGTAACGGATTAGCCCTCCGGTATTTTACTTAACTTGTCTCTAATAAAAATTTTATTTAGGAGGAAACCAATATGAAAACAGCAAAGTTCAGCCGTATTCTCAGCCTGTTGGCTCTGGTGCTGGTTGCCACGATGCTGCTGACCCTGGTCAGCTGTGGCAGCACCACCCCGGTTGGGGATATCCCCGCTGCAGAAGAGGACGTTTCTAGCGATCCCTCTGACGGCAATGGCGACGTTGCGGATCCCTCTGTGACCGATCCCAGCGACACCGACCCCACTTCTTCTGACCCTACTGCCAGTGACCCCACTAGCAGCACTCCCACCAGCAGTGGCACCGGTGGTATTCCGATCATCACCAAGCCCAACCCCAGCGGCAGTGGCACCACCCAGACCACCACTTCTCTGACCAACCCCACGGTGGATCCTGGCAAGGATGTTCTGAAGGCTGTTCCGAAGGAGCTGAAGGGCACCAGCATCAAGATGCTGATCTGGTGGACCGCCGGTAAGGACGATAAGGCCGAGGCCGCTAAATTCGAGAAGGCCACCGGCATCAAGGTTTCTTATGAAACCGCCGCTCTGACCAAGTATCAGACCAACCTGTCCGCTAAGGTTATGGCTAAGAACGCTCCCGCTCTGGCCGCCATCATCAACGAGTGGTATCCCCAGCCCATCACCCGTGGTCTGATGCAGCCCCTGACCAACGTAAAGGGTTGGAACTACAAGGATAGCAAGCTGTACTCTCTGTCTCTGATGGATCAGTTCGGCTACAAGGGCAAGCACTACGGCGTGGCTCTGAAGGGCTCCAACATGACCACCTTCGAGGTGATGTTCTTCAACAAGAACATCCTGAAGAAGCAGGGCGTCAAGCAGGATCCCTATCAGCTGTGGAAAGCCGGTAAGTGGAACTGGGATACTTGCTTGGATATCGCCAAGAAGTGCACCGATTCCAAGCGCAAGCTGTTTGGTATGTCCAACGTTGGTCAGTATTTCTGGATGCTGTCCGCCGGTGAGGACTTTGTTAAGTCCACCAAGGCCGGTCTGAAGAACAACATCGGCTCCGCCGGCGTTCTGAACGCCTGGAACCACAACTGGAACCTGACCTACACCCACAAGGTTATCGATACCTCTTACACCGGCCAGACTCCCTTCTTCCAGGGCAAGGCCGCTATGCTGGGCGCCGGTTCCTACATGATGCAGGCCGATGCCAGCCACTCCAACTACGTTCCTCAGAACATGAAGGACGAGTGGGGTGTCGTTCCCTTCCCGTCTCCCAAGGGCAAGTCTGTTGCCGCTTGCGAGGGTACCGTTTGGGGCTTCCCCACCAGCGTCTCCGGCAACAAGCTGCAGGCCGCTGCCTGGTACCTGCGTTACTTCCTGGATGACTACAACTATTCCGCCCGTGACTTCTATCCCAAGTCTGAGTGCTGGGAGGTCATGAAGTGGATGTGGGATCAGACCATCCAGTCCTACAACTCCGTCGGTGTTCTGACCTACGGCGGTGAGTACAACGCTTACTCCATCCAGTATTCTCTGGTTGACGAGGCTGACACCACCGGTAAGCTGAAGGCTAACCTGGAGTCCTGGATCGGCGTTCTGGATGCCAACATCAAGAAGATCGAGAACGAGTTGGCTTGATGACGACGCATACGTCCGGATTTTCGGTCGTATGATGGAACAGTAATGTATTCCGGCGGGGCCCCGGTTAGCCGAGGTCCCGCTTTGGGATTTCTTGTGAAGAAAGGATGAGTGAGATGAGTAGAGCCAAAACAAAGGCAATACTGCCCATTCTGTGCTCAATCGCCTTGTTGTTCTGTGCCTTTGGTGCGACCTACGCCTCCGGTAAAAACCCGGAGGAGCGCAGCACCGCCACCGGCATTGATATGATCTTGGAGCGCGACGGCTATATCGAGGGTATTTGGTACCCCTGGTTCCAGCATACCTGGCTGGGTCACTGCTTGACCGGCAACGATATGATGGCCGATGTGCTCAACAGCGATAACCCCTTGAAGGTTGGTCTCGACCAGTATGGTGAGATCAACATTTATCGTGAGATCTACAACCTGAAGGCTTTGGGTTTCAACCTCCTCGGTTACGAAGGTTCTCCCTTCGGCGAGGGTGTTATTTATGATCAGAACGGCGACGTGCTGGGCATCAAAGAAGAGTACCTGAACAATGTCCGCCGTTTCCTGGACATCTGTCGAGAGGTCGGTATGCCGGTTCTGTGGACCGTTTGCTTCCACACCACCGCCGCCAACGATCTGTACGACGATGGTCGTCTGATTTGGGACCGTGTGTCTCAGGCTTATGCCAACCCCGAGGTGGCCGATCACTACGCCGAGCGTTTTGTGAAGCCCCTGTGTAAGGTGTTGGGCGAGTATCCCGAGACCGTTGTGATGGTCTCTGCCGGCGTTGAGCTGGAGAATGAGATCAACGATAGCGAGATCGGTAACTACTTCGATCAGCGTTACAACTACGGTGTTACCCAGGAGGCGATGCTGTACTTCATCAATGCGGTGAACTCTATGGTGAAGAAGCAGCTGCCCAACGTGGACACCACCATCGCTTCCACCTCCAAGGATATGTCCATCTACGAGGGGATCGATTTCGATTACATCGGTAAGAACCACTACACCATCAGCGCTCACGCTCCCGACATTGCCGAGATGCGTGGCACCACCCCCATGCTGGTCACCGAGTTCGGTCTGGGTGACGGCGTCGTGGTGGAGGATGAGGTTTGGACCATTAAGCAGATTCAGTTCCGTGACAACTTTGTCAACGCCGGCTATAAGGGCTGGATGTACTGGTGCTGGTCCAACCAGGGCTACGGCGGTCCCTACGACCTGCTGGTGGCCGGTGGTAAGTCCACCACCGAGTTCCGCGCCGGTGCTTTTACCATTAAGTACAACGCGGATTATATGAAGGCGATGCACAAGGGCGAAGAGATTGTTCTGGATGCGCCGGTCCTGTTCTGTAACAAGGGCTCCGGCACCGTGGAGTGGATCTCTTCCCGCCAGGCTACCAAGCTGTCCCTGCTCCGTTCTCTGGACGGTGGTAAGAGCTGGAAGACCCTGCTGAAGAAGGTGGATCCCACCGAGTACGAGGCAGACTTCAAGGGCACTTACGTGGACGAGGTTGTGGCCAATATGCAGCCGGATGGCACCAAGGTGATGTATAAGATGGTCGCTTATGACGACGACGGCAACGTGCGTGAGTCTGAGCCCTCCAACAACGCCACCGTGGTTGGCCCTCCCGTGAACATTCTGGCCAACTACAACTGCAGCTTCGAGGACGGCCTGGATGGCTGGCAGGAGTTTGGTACCAATGGTGAGACCGGTAACTATACCGCCACCATCGTGGATCTTGGCAAGGACGCTCCCGACGGCAAAAAGGTTCTGGAGTTCAAGCAGAACACCGGTAAGGGCGAGTGGTCCGGTATCCACATGGATGGTATCGACGTTAAGCCCAACACCCAGTATAAGATCATCTTGAAGTACAAGATCGCTCCCGAGGCCGAGTTTGGGTACGACGTATCCGACGAGGTCAACAAGATGTCCGGTTACTTCTTTATCCGCGGCATCGGCGCCGATGGCACCGGTACCGGTAAGGGCGACATCTACGATGAGTCTATCGCCTGTATGTATATGCTGCGCGGTAGCAAACTGGAGTGGAAGGACGACAGCATCAGCTTTAAGACCAACGAGAGTGGCAAGCTGGGTCTGGACCTGCGTTGCGTCCACTATCTGGGCGTCCCGGTCCACTATTACATCGACAGCATTGAGTTGTACGAAGTTCTGTAAGGAGGTGGAGAGAATATGTTGAATATGAAAAAAGCATTGGCTCTCCTGGCCTCCTTGCTGCTGTTGTGCAGCTTGGTTCCTGTGGGTGCTCTGTTGGCCGCCAATGCGGACGACAACAACATCGTGGTCAACGGTGATTTTGAAAACGGCAGCAACGGCTGGAATATGAGCAGCTATGCTACCATTGTGGATACTGCTCACGCCGGCAACGGCGCTCTGAAGCTGGAGAATCCCTCCGCTTGGGGCGAGGCCGCCACTCAGATTGTGAACGTTGATTCCAACACTGAGTACACCGTGATCTGGTATTCCAAACGCGTGTCCGGCACCGGCGCTTTCGATCTGTTCATTATGAACAACAACGGCTACGCCAATCTGGACCGCGAGGGTCCCAACTGGATGAACGAGACCTCCGGCAACTGGGTTAAGAATCAGTGCGTGGTGAAGACCGGCACCGCTACCCAGGTGATGCTGAAGTTCTCCTGCGAAGTGCCCAATGCCGGCGTCATCCTGGTGGATGACCTGACTATGGTCAAGAAGGGTGGCAGCACCCCCGAGCCCGATCTGCCGGGTTCTGATACGGTCCTGTCTCTGGACTTCAACGACGGTTCCGTCAACGGCTTCTCCGGTGGCGCCTCTGTCGTTGCCGACGGTCCCGACGGTAGCAACTGCCTGAAGTGGACTGCTGCCGGCAACTGGGGCTGTACCGAAAAGGCTGGCGTGATCGTTAAGCCTAACACCGATTATACCGCTACCTTTATGGTGAAGGCCAGCGTGGCCGGCTCCATGGGTATCACCATCCAGAATGGTGACTGGGGCGCTTGGCTGAACTGCCCCGCCTTTGCGGTTACCACCGAGTGGAAGAAGGTTGTCTATACCTTTAACACCGCTACTTATCCCAACGCCAGCGGCGCCATCCTGTTCAAGTTCCAGGATGTGGGTCAGGCGATGGATCTGTACATTGACGACCTGGTTATCGTTGAGGGCACCGGCACCCCCGATGAGCCCGATAATCCCCCCGAGGTGACCGTCGCCAACGGCGATTTTGAGACTGGTGATGAGACCGGTTGGCAGATTCACCAGTCTACCGCGATTGAGGCTGGCGCTGCCCACGACGGTTCGTATGGTGCCCATCTGAAGGGCGTCGGCGGCTGGGGCGGTATGCTGAATCAGGCTATCACCGTCACTGCCGGCAGCTCCTATGAGCTGACCTTCTGGATCAAGGTGAATGCCAACGGCGTGAATATGCAGCTCAAGGACGGCGGCGAGACCGGTTCTAACCTGGTCGGCGACTGGTTCGACGTCAGTGGTGCCGGTGACTGGACTGAGAAGAAGTACATTGTTACCCCCACCACCGAGGTGCTGTTCATTAACTTCTGCGGCGCCGGTAACGGCACCGCCGAGGACGCTTACGTGGATAGCTTTACCATCACCGAGCTGAAAGAGGCTTCTTTTGACGGCTATATCACCAATGGTGATTTCGAGACCGGCAAGATCGACGGCTGGGAGAACCTGTGGGGTTCCTGCAGCGTGGAGATCGTGGGTGGCCGTAACGGCGGCTCCGCTCTGAAGCTTTCCTGCAACCAGTGGCAGCTCTTCCGTCAGATCGTTGAAGTAGAGCCCAACACCGATTACGTGGTGCACGCTTACTCCAAGGATGCGGCCAATATGGCTCTGATCGCCAAGACCTGTCCTGCCGACCAGAACATACCCGGTGCCAACGTATCCTTTGCCTCCGGTTCCGGCTGGTCTAAGACCACTATGGAGTTCAACTCCGGCAATACCAACCAGATTTATCTGGCTCTGATGGGTGCCGATAATGGTGCTACCGGTATCTTTGATGACTTTGCTATGTACAAGAAGGGTGACGAGCCCGGCGGCGACGACCCCGATCAGCCTATCGATCCTGCCTATCCCACCGAGTTGGTTAACGGCGACTTCGAGAAGGGTGAAGAGGGCTGGACCCTGGCCGCTTCCGCCAGCATTGTGAGCGACAACACCCATAAGGGTACCGGCGCTCTGAAGATCGAGAATCCCTCTTTATGGAGTGAGGCTGTTGTGCAGGCCGTGTCCGTGCAGAAGGACACCAACTACGTGATCACCTGGTACTCCAAGCGCGTGAGCGGTGCAGGCTCCTTCAACCTGATCCTGATGAACGATGCCGACCACAACTATTCCGTGGTAAGCGGTCAGAACTGGATGAACGAGACCTCCGGCGACTGGGTGAAGAACGAGGTTATTATCAACACCGGTTCTCAGAATGTGATCAAGTTTAAGTTCACCTCTGAGGTCAACGACGCCGGTGTCATCCTGATCGACGACGTTCAGATGATCATTGAGGGCTCTGAGCCGGTGGATCCCACCGCCAGCCTGATCAAGAACGGCTCCTTTGAGGACGGTAAGGACGATTGGTCTTGGGGCGGCGAGTCTGCCGTAGCCGACGATCCTTACGAGGGTTCTCACTCTGCGAAGTTGGTCAACAACTCTGCTTGGGGTGTAGGTATCGAGCAGGTCGTTAAGGTGGAGAAGAACACCGACTACGTGCTGCGTTTCTACACCAAGCGTGTCACCGGCGCTGGTGTCTGGGTTCTGTCTCTGATGGACAACGACACCGTCAACGTGACCAACGTCAACATCGAGGCTACCTCCGGTCAAAAGTGGTTTAGCCACACCACCACCAACAAGTGGGAGGAGCACATCATCGAGTTCAACTCCGGTGAGGTGACCAAGGTTCTGGTGAAATTCGGCCCCGAGGCCGACAATGCCGGTTCCTTCCTGGTGGACTATATCGGTATGTGGACCAAGGGCAACGAGCCCTCTCCCGACAACCCCGATAACCCCGACAATCCTGTGGTGCCTCCCAAGGCCCAGATGTTTATGACCTCGTTCGGCGTGTTGAACAACCGTCCCATCAGCAACGAGGACAACCTGCTGACCAACGCCAGCTTTGAGAAGTCCGGCGGTCAGTGGAAAGAGGGCTTCACCGGCGAGACCGTCTCTGTGGTGAAGGATTCTACCACTCTGTTTGGCAGCAAGAGCCTGTACTTCAATACCGCCGGTATCAAAGAGGAGACCAAGATGATCTTCTGGCTCGACCTGGCTCCTGAGACCGACTATGTATTCTCCACCTGGCTGAAGGGTGCCTTCCTGGCCGACGATAACAGCGGTCTGGCCACCATCGGTATCGTGGATGAAAACGGTCGTTTCCTAGCCCAGTACGTTGAGAGCGACATCAAGCGCTTCCTCAATGGTAAGCGTCAGATCGTCCCCACCGCCTGGGATAACGAGTGGCACATTCGCGGTATTGAGTTCAACACCGGCGAGTGCACTAAGGTGGGTATCGCTTTGGCCGGTACCAACTCTCAGATGTGGATCGACGATATGGCTCTGTTTGAGGTCGGCCAGGGCAAGAAGTATATGTCTGCCAATGCGGCCGGTAACGTCTCTCTGAGCTACGATATCGACTCCAACGCCATCGCCTGTAAGGATAAGGACAGCCTGATTCCCGATCCTACCTTTAGCAAGGGTACCAACGATTTCTGGAAATCCAGCTATGGTTGGAAGAATGGCTTCCTGAGCGTTGTCGGCAACAAGTACGAGTACGGCAAGTCTCTGAAGTACACCTACTCCAAGGATACGGCGCCTCTGTCGGTCATCAAGACCATTGAGGTTGAGCCCAACACCGATTACACCTTTGTTGTGGATCTGAAGATTCTGGAGGATGGTTGGGGCAAGCTGATGCTGTGCGACGGTAAGAAGCGTGAGCCCGTCTCCTTCCTGGAGGTCAGCTTCGACTCTTACGATTACGACCCCGAGGCCAGCTACTATGGTTGGTATACCACCGTCTGCAAGTTCAATACCGACGTATACGACAAGATCTCTCTGGTCATCCTCAACGATGGTGGTCAGGCGTTGTTGGATAATATGCGTCTGTTCAAGAGCGAGAAGGGCATCAAGAACACCGATGCGTTTACGCCTCCTCCCGAGGAGCCTACGCCCGATGTTCCGCCCTCTGACAACAACTGGTGGACCGACTATCCTGTGATCGATGATCCCGTGATCGATGATCCCGTGATCGACGATCCCCTGCAGGGTGGTACCGACGATCCCTACGTGGAGGATGAGCCCATCGAGGCGCCCAGCAAGCCCATCAAGCTGGTTCCCACCGTGGCCAAGACGGACAACAGTGCTTGGCTGTGGGTCGGCATTGGCGGCGGCATCCTGCTGTTGGCCGGTGCCAGCGCGTTCCTGTTCTTCTTCCTGAAGAAGAAAAAGAGCACTCCTCCTGCTGCGGAATAAGCAGTAGCCTAACCTAATAAAAACCGGCAAGCAAACATATTTGCTTGCCGGTTTTTCTATGTCCTGCGACACCCAGCACAACACAAAAAGGCCCGGAACCTAGTGGCTAGGTTCCGGGCTTTTTTTGTGATGGATTATAGGTCGTAGGAGTCAGCGATCTCGGTCTGGATTTCTTTTTCCTTATACTGGCTCTTAAACTGATTTTGATACTCCTTGGGGGTGATACCGTAACGGGATTTGAACACCGAAATAAAGTAGGAGGTGGCAGAGAAACCGGACTGGGCCGACACCGTCTCGATGTTCAGGTTGGGGTTCTCCAGCAGCTTGGCGGCGTATTGCAGACGCAGATCGGCGATCATCTGCATACAGGTGGTGCCGGTGGACTGCTTAAACAGCAGGGCCAGATGGTTGGGGGAGACGTGGGCCTTTTCACCCAACTCCTGCATGGTGATCTTTTTGCGGAAGTTATAAAAAATATACTGCAGGGTCTGGTGGACCACCGGGTTGGCGGCGCTGTATGTAGGCAGCCCTTGCTTTTCAGTGTGGGTATCCCGAATGATGTGCAGACAGATATAGGACAGCATCAGCTGGATCCGCAGGCTCTGCGGGTTGGCCATTGCAAAGCAGTAGATGAGCTCGTTGAGCAGCATCAGAAGCCGGTTGTAATCCGCCTCGTTCAGCTTGGCGGTATGGATATGGTTGTGCTGCAACAGCAGATCTCGCACCTCGTTGGAGATGGCTTGCTCGTCAAACCGCAGGTGTACCACGTGCAGGTCGGTGCCGGGGTCCGGCACCAGAGCGTGGATGTCCATCGGGGTCAGCAGATAGGCACAGCCGGCCGATAGGGGATAGTTATTGCCGTTGTACTGGTGCACGCCGGTGCCGTCCAGCACGATCTCGATCTCAAAATAGTCGTGCCAGTGCAGGTCACGGCTCTCCCATTGGTCTTTGACGATGCGCTCGTCCAGCGCCAAAAAGAAGGGACTTTGCATCCGATACATATAGCCTTGATCGGCGGAAATAAAATGCGAGGGAGCAATCGGCTTAATCATACATACCTCCCTAGGGTACTAAACTTTTAATCTCCACAATCATTATATCAATATTTCACAAAAAATCAAGTATTTTTTTATGAACATATCATTTTTTAACGAAAAAAGCCCCCTGTTCCGGGTGTTCCGGGACAGGGGGCCTGGTTATTGGGGTTGGAATGTCAGCGCGTTTTAGCCGGTGTACTCCTCATCGGAGGTAGCGGTAACCACACGCCAGGATTCGTAAACGGTGGGATCGGCTTCCATGGTGTCGCCCTTATCGGTGTTTTTCGCACCGGCACTCTTCAGGTTATGGATACCATTGGCATCATAACGACCGAGGATGACCGAACCATCCTTCTGAATGCGGAACACAGACATAGTCAGAGCGCCGTCAGCGCCATTGACAGTCGTACCGTAGTAGCCGATGTAACCGGCGGTCATGTAGGTGAAGTTGAGGGTCACCTCAGCGGGTACCAGATAGTTGGCGTAATCCGGGATCAGCATGGTGTCGCCCTTCTTCAGATACACAGAGCCGCCGCCAATGTAGTTATCGTAACCGCTGGAGTGGTTGTGCCCATACAGGAAGATGATGTTCAGACCAGCCTCACCTGCCTCGTTCAGAACCTCTACGATGGGGGCGGCAGTACGGGCGTTCTTGCCGCTAACGGTACGCATAGAGAAGTTCAGCGGCACGTGGCTCACCACGAAGATGGGCTTGTTCCAATCGGAAGCCACCTTCTCATCCAGATAGGCATCCAGCTCCTTAGCGGCAAATTCACCGCCTTCGCCCAGGTCGGTGTAGCTATCTTCGTTGATGATGTACAGACCATAGGGGGCGTTGAAGGGATCGTTGTTGCCCTCCTTGGTCAGGCCAACGGTTTCTTTAGGATCGTGGTTGCCCTGAGAGTAGAACTTGTTGTTGTACACAACCTTGGAGATCTCCGCATCCAGACCGGCCAGACCGGCAGAGGTCTCCGGCTCGGAAGTGCCGGCGGAATAGTCACCGCCGGAGATGAAACCGTCAAACAGACCGTAGCCATCGTCCGCCATAGCGCCCAGAATGCTACGCACGGTCTCACGACCGGCTTCGATGTTACCACCGATGGGCTGGAAGTCAGAGCCAGCGATGATGATGGTCTCGGACAGATCCGACACGTTGGCGGGATCGTACATGGCGTGGGCCACGGAGCGGGCGATGTCATAATAGTCGTCGGCGATCTCGGCGGGGTAGTAGCCTACCTGGTCCAGGGTGTCGCCGGTGATCAGCGCGTACCAAGCGGTGGCGGTGATATAGTCGGCGATGGCGTCGTTCATCACGCCATCAATACCGCGGAAGTTCTCCACAGCGGTATAGGAGGGGACGGACTCGGCGCCGGTCAGAGCGGCAATGCCCAGGCTCTCATCGTTGTCAAAGTAGAGAGTGGCATCGGTAGCAGCATCCACCTGGTTGATGAGAGCCTGCGCCTCATCATCGGCAGAGTCGATGATGACGTAGTCCCAATCCTCTGCCAAAACAGCATCGGCAGTGGTCTCGATGGTGGTCCACTGACCGTACTGGTAGCGGGCATAGGTGTCGCCCACCAGGCTACCCAGCACCAGGCTGTCATAGTCGGCACTCTCCAGGATACCGGGCAGGTAATCCTGCACAGCCGCCACGGAGCTATCGTCGCCAATAGTCAGTACATTCACCGCCTTATGCTCATCGGTGATGCCGTCGTAGTTGTCATGGGACAGATCGCCGTACACCACAACCTCTTCGCCGTCCAGGTCATAGACGTAGTAGGGACGGGCGTAGATCTCGGTGGCGGTGTGGGCGTCAGGAATGTTGATGATACGCACTGCATAGCCCATGGAGTTATCTTCCAGGTCGATGAGGTACTGAGCCGGTACATCAATGGTCTTGACGTTATCGACATTGTCTAGAGTGAAGTCGGCATAGCTTTCGCCGATGGTGGCATTGTTGGTGACCACCGCACCGGCACGAAGCAGGGTAGCGCTCACCTGACGGTTTTTGTACAGGTCCACGGCGCCGGTGCCGAACACGTACTGATTGCGCTTGGTCACCTGCACGCCCTCGGCCTGCAGATGGAAACGGAAGGCCAGGCCGCGGATGTCGTCTGCCACGTCGCGGACGCTGACGCCGGTATTCTGGGTCAGTCCCTTGCGGGTGTTCTCCTCGCCGTCCAGGTTGATGATGGTGATATTGTCGATGTACATCTCATCAGCGCTGGAGCTGCCGCTGCCGCAGAAGTTCAGGTTGACCTTCTTGCAATAGCCACTATTAAAGGTTTTCTCAAACAGTATCCAATCGGAGCCGTTGGAGGTGCTGATGTACTGGCTGGTGATCTTGCTGCTGTTCTCAGCGTTCAGGATCTGAACGTTGATGCCATTAGAGATGGGCTTATACCAGAAGCTCAGCTTATAGTTGGTACCTTTCTCCACAGCAAAGGTTTGGTTCATGGTGCCGCCCCAACCGGTGCCCTTCATAATAGCGCCGGCAGAGCCTTCATAGGCGGCCTTGTTGGATAGTACAGTCTGCTGGTGGGTGGTCCAACCGGTCAGGCTACCGCTCTCAAAGTCGCCGTTGAAGAGGTAACCATCGGTGTTCATAGGCTTGGTGGGGACGATGAAGATATCGTCCACGTAGACGCTTTCAGCCACACCGTTGCCGCCGCCACAGAAGGTGACGAAGGTGGTGTCGCTGGTAGCGATAAAGCCCAGTTGAACTAGGCGCCAATCGGTTTTGCTGTACCAAGTAGAGGCCAGTTTGGCATCCGTACCCTTGTCACGGATATGGATGTTGGTACCGCTCTGGACGGTCTTCAGATAGGCAAAGAAGGTGTAGTTCTGACCGGGCACGGTGGTAAAGGTCTGTTCGGCCATACCGCCCCAGCCGCCATTGCCCTGCACGTGCAGGCCGTACTGGCCATTGCAGGCGGAAACCTCGGTGATGGCAGACTGCTGAAGCATAGTCCAGCCGGAGGTTTTACCGGTCTCGAAGTCGCCGTTGTAGATGTAACCATCAAAAGAGGGCTCCTTCAGCTCCTCTACGGTCACGTCATCGAGGATGATGGTGCCGGCACTGGCCGCCTCAGAGGTGAATTTCAGCAGCATCTGGGTGTTCTCGCCGGAGTTGTAGACGCAGGTGTTCTTCACCCAGCCCTGATCGGCAGACTTGTTCATCCAGTTCTCACCGGACAGCCGCTCAAAGTTGGTCCAGGGGGATACAGTCTGGCACACGATCAGGTTAAAGGCACCGGTGCCGTCCACACGCTTGGACCACCAGGACACCTCGTACTGGGTGTTGGGCTTGACACCGATGGTACGCACCGCCGCCTCACCCCACTTAGAGGGATTAGAAAGCTGCAGTGCATAGTTGCCGCCGTGGGCATCGGTGACGATGGTGGAGGTGCCGCTGTTGCAGGACCAGCCGGTCTTGTCACCGGTCTCAAAGTCGCCATTCTCCATCAGAGGAGCCTTGGTGACCACGATATCATCTACATAGACGTTCTCGGCCACACCGTTACCGCCGCCACAGAAGTTGAGGAACAGAGAGTTGGTGGTGGGGGAGACGGTCCAGGTCTTGTAGGTCCACTCGGTGGCGGTGAACCATTCGCTGCCCAGTTTGGCGCCGTTTTCGCCGCCATCCTTAATCTGGATGTTGACACCATTGGACACAGCCTTGACCCACATAGAGACCTTATAGCTCTGGCCGCCCTCGACGGGGATGGACTGGTTCAGCATACCGCCCCAGCCGCCGTTGCCAACCAGATTCACACCGTAATAGCCGGTGTAAGCAGCGTCCGCAGAGACGGCGGTGGACTGGTGCTTCTCCCAGCCGGAGGTGTCGCCGGTCTCAAAGTTGCCGTTCTCCACCAGGTTACCGCTCACCTCGGGCACGGGGTTGACGGGCTCTTCGGGGGCAACAACCTCAGGACCATAAACGGAAATGTCGTCGAAGTAGAAGGTGCCACCTAAGCCCGCCACGCGGTTGGCAAAATTGATGGACACCTGATCATACGAGCTGGTGTTGAAGGTCAGGGTGTCCTTCACCCAGCTACCGGAGGTCAGACCATCCCGACGGCTGTTGCTGTCGTTCAGGGTGACGTCTCTGCCGGCATCTTTCATAAAAACGTAGATGGCAGGGCCGGAACCAGAGCCATCATACTTATACCAGTAGGTCAGCGTATAATCCGTGTTCGGCATAACGTCAAACACCTGATAGAACATACTCTGATACTTGGTGGAAGTGGCGGTGGTTTTGATAGCATAACTACCGCCGTGTTTGTCGGACGAGGTTACGGACGAGCCGCTATCCAGAGTCCAACCAGTCGCATTGCCGGTCTCAAAGTTGCCGTTGGTAAGCATTTCTACATCAGCAGCTGTTACCAAAGCACTCAGAGGCAGCAGGGTGCACAACATGGCCACCACACTAAAGATGACCAATGCTTTGCGCAGTTTGGTTTGCATTGTGTTTTCCTCCTTTTTAATTTATTGTATAAATCACCACCATCAGTATAGCAAAAAACGCCTCAAAAGGCAATAGCGTATGTAGTAATAGATTAAAACATTATAGCAGTATGATAGAATTGTGCTATAAAGATAATAAAAATCCCCCGGCAACGGATATCCGTTGCCGGGGGGGGGGGGGCTGTTTAGGTTTTGTTACCGCAGGCCGGGATTAGCCGGTGTACTCCTCATCGGAGGTAGCGGTGACGATGCGCTGGGGACCGTACACATCCTCGTTGACGGGGATGGTCACGTTGTGCTCGTTGGGAACGTGAGCCACACCCTTAGCCTTCAGGTTGTGATAACCGTTGGCATCGTAACGGGTGATGATAACGGAGCCATCCTGCTGAATCTTAAAGGTGGTCATGGTCAGGGTAGAGTCCATACCGGTGCCGAAGTCGGCGAAGTAACCTACGTAACCAGCGTTCATATAGGTGAACTTCAGTTCAACCTCCTGATACTCCTTGTAGTTCTCAGGCTTGGCGATCAGCATGGTATCACCCTTGGCCAGATAGATGGAGCTGCCACCCAGGTAAGAGTCATAGTCGCTGGAGTGGTTGTGGCCGAACAAGAAGATGATGTTGAAGCCGTTCTCACCGCCGTAGTTCAGAGCCTCAACGATGCCCTGAGCATTTTTGCCGGCGCCATAGTCGCTGACAGTACGCCAGTTGAAGTGCAGCGGCACGTGAGTCATCACGAAGATGGGCTTCTTCAGATCCCAGCCGGTAGCCAGCTTCTCATCGAAGTAGGCCTTCAGGTCGTTGGCCACATCGTTGTCGCTGGTGCCACCGAACTGACCGTAGTCCTCCTCATGGATGGCGAAAACGCCGTAGGTGCCGCCCACAGGGTCGTTGTTGCCGTAGGGGCTCAGTTTCTCCACGGTGGGAGCGTCATGGTTACCCTCGGAGTAGACCTTGTTGCCAATGACGAAATCGTTGGAGAACTCGTCCAGAACACCAATACCCTCGGTGGCGTTGTCATGGCCGTGGCTGGGGGTGAAGTCGCCGGGGAACAGCATACCGTCGAACAGCTCGTAGCCGTCGGTATTCTTGATACCGCCCAGGATAGCGTTGACGTTGTTTTTGTTCTTGTCCCAGTTGCTAGCCTGGAAGTCAGAGCCGGCAATCAGCACAGTCTCGGACAGGTCGGTGACCTCATAGGGGTTGGCCACAGCGTGACCCACAGAGCGCTTAACGTTGAACACGTCATTGGTCACAGCGGCAGGTACAAAGTCAACCAGATCCAGGCTCTCGCCGGTCAGAGCGGCATACCAAGTCAGAGAGGCGGTATAATCGCCGTGCAGATCGTTCAGGTGATAGCCGTCAGCGGTCAGAGTGTCGCCCAGGGCGGTGCCACGCAGGTTCTGGATAGCGGTGCCGGAGGGGATGATACCGTCAATACCCTCGGTGTTCAGAACCACGTTCTGAACGGTATCCACGATGGCGTTGTACATGGTCATCTGATCGCTGTTGTAGTTGGGGAAGGACTCGTGGGTGGAATCCTGCTGATAGGCCCAGGTCATGTGCCACATGATCTTGGCATCGGGGTTGGTCTTATACTGGTTGACCCAGTTGACGACGTTCTGCAGGTTGCCATAGGTGCTGGGCATACCGGACTTGCCGGAAACCTGCTGAACGGTGATAACATCCCAGTTCTCATCCTGCAGAGCGGTCAGAGCGTCGCAGCCATAGGTGGTAACCCACTGACCGTTGTCGTCGTTCTTGTGATACTCATAGGAACCGGACTTGTTGCTGATGTAGTTCCAGTGGGTATCCAGATCGCAACCGCCAACGTACAGGTTGCCCAGGATAACCTGGTCGTAATCTGCGCTCTTCAGCACGTCATACAGGTAGTTGCGCATCGCGTCAACAGAGAAGCTGTTGCCGATGGCCAGTACCTTCAGAGAGCGGCGGATGCTGGCGACCGACTCATAGCTGTCGTTGACAACGGTGCCGTACACAGTGACCTGCTCGCCGTCAAACTCGTAGGTGTAGTAGGGACGGGTATAGATATCGGTGGCTACGTGCTCGTTGGGGATGTTGACGATACGCACAGCGTAGAACATATCACCGTTATCCTCATAGTCGGTCATGTACTTGGCGGGCACTTTGATGACGTTGCCGCCGTTGACGTCAGCCAGGGTCATATCGCCGGTACCGACGGACTCCTGGTTGGTGACGATGGCACCAGCCTCGATCAGGGTACCGATGGCCTCGTCGTACTTGAACAGCTTCATGCTGCCGGAACCGGACACATACTGGTTGCCCTTCACAAATTCAGCACCGGTAACATTGGCGGAGAAGCGGAAAGCCAGACCGCGGTTGTTGTCGTCCACGTCGCGGATGGAGGTGCCGGAGTTCTTCAGAATATCGCAGCGGTCCATCTCGTCGCCGGACAGGTTCTCCAGCTTGATATCGTCGATCCACAGCTCGTCGGTGGTGTTCTTACCGGAGCCGGAGAAGTTCAGGATCAGCTTGGTGACGTAGCCGGACTCGAAGGTGGCCTCGTACAGAGTCCAATCCTGCTTGCCGCTCAGGTAGTTGCCGGCCAGCTTGGTGTTCTGATTGTCCTGATCCTTCAGGGTCATATTCAGACCGTTCTTGGGGGTCTTGTACCAGAAGGACAGCTTGTAGGTCTTGCCGATCTCAACAGCGATGTTCTTCTGGGTCAGACAGCCACCCCAGCCGCCGTTACCGATCAACTTCGCACCGTAGTTGCCGTTCTTGGCAGCTTCGGCGGAAAGAGTAGTCTGTTGGAAGCTCTCCCACTTGGTCAGGGAGCCGGCCTCAAAGTCGCCGTTCCAGATATAACCGTCAAAGTTGGGATCCTTCACCTCGACCACAGAGACGTCGTCCAGATAAACGGTGGTGGCAATGCCGTTACCACCGCCGCAGATGTTGATACGCGCGGTGGTGTCGACAGCCTCAAACTCCAGGGTCATGGTGGTCCAGGCGGTGTTGGTAACCCACTTGCCGACCACGGTGGTGCCCACGGGGCTCTGAATCTGAACGTTGACACCGTTGGCAACCGCCTTATAAGAGAAGGTGACCGCATAGGTGTGGCCGACCACGGTGGCGAAGTCCTGATAAGCCAGGCCGCCCCAGCCGCCGTCGCCGATCATTTCCAGACCGTACTTGCCGTTCTGGGCGGCAGCCTTGGAGACAGCGGTGCTGGAGTAGACACTCCAAGGCTTGGTTTCACCGGTCTCGAAGTCGCCGTTCTTGATGAAACCGTCATCAGAGGCGATCTTCTCACCGATCAGGGTGACGTCGTCCACCAGCACGTCCTCGGCGATGCCGTTACCGCCGCCGCAGAAGTTGAAGCAGAGGGTGGTGGTGGTGGGAACCACGTCCCAGGTCAGCTGGGTCCACTCGGTGGCGGTGAACCACTTGCTGGCCAGGTTGGTGCCGCTGGTGCCGCCGTCCTTGATCTGGACGTTGACGCCGTTGGCGTTGGCCTTCAGCCACAGGCTGACGGTATATTTGGCACCGGGGGTGACAGAGATGGTCTGGTCCAGCATACCGCCCCAGCCGCCGCCGCCTTTTAGGTTCACAGCATAGGAACCGCTGTGGGCATCGGTGGAGATCATGGTGTTCTGGTGCTTGTTCCAACCGGTCAGGTTGCCGGTCTCAAAGTCGCCGTTGATCACCATATTCTCATTGTCTTCCTCGTCGCTCTCAGGCTTGATCACCTTGGCGATGACCAGGTCGTCCACCCAGACGTCCTGAGCGGCGCCGGTATCCTGGAACTTGAAGAAAATAGCGTTGCTGCTGTTGGGCACGTCACCGGTGTTAAACTCGATGGCGTACTCGGCCCACTCGGTGGTGGGGGCAAAGGACACCTGAGAATAAGCACCCCAGCTGGCCGACTCGTAGGTGATAAACAGCTTGTTGCCGGCGCTGGTCTTCATCTTGAAGGTAGCAATGTAGTCGGTGTTCTTCTCGATGTTGTTGACGGTGCGGTAGGTGGAGCTCCAGTTACCGGCAGCGGACCACTTCATGCAGTTGCTGCCATCGGGGCCTTCGGCCACAACGGAGGTGTTCTTGAAGACGGCGTTGCCGTCCTCCCAGTCCATTTCCAGGACGTTCTCATAGGTGGTCTCGCCACCCTCGGGAATTTCGGGCTCCACAGTCTCTTTCTTGATGACGGTGAAGTCGTCCACCCAGAAGTCCTGGATCGTGCCATTGTTCTGGATCTTCAGCATGACATTGTCAAAAGTGTCACCGGTATTGAACTCGATGGAATGCTCGGTCCAGGTGGTGTTGGTGTTAAAGGCCACCTGATCGTACTCGCCCCAAGAAGAGGTCTGTACGGTGATGAAGGCACCCTTGCCCAAACTGGTCTTCATCTTGAAGTTGAAGACGTAGTCGGTGTTCTTTTCCAGGGCAATGACTTTACGGATTTCGCCGTAATTACTGCTGCACGCCCAATACAGCACGTGGTTGGTGCTGTCGTCGGGGTCGACAACAATGGACTGACCCGGGCCACCGGAAGTGAAGCCGACGTTGCCGTCTTCAAAGTCCCAGCTCAGGATAGTTTCATCTGCGGCACTAACGGACATAATGCCCATAGGCAGCAGAGTGCACAGCATGGCCACAACACCAAGAATGGCCAATACTTTGCGCAGCTTGTTTTGCATAGCGTGTTCCTCCTTTTTATAAAAATTTATGCAATTCGCCACCATCAGTATAGCAAAAATCCCCAAAAAAAGCAATAGTCTATATAGTGATGAATTAAATTTTTATATCCATATATAGAATCGTGCTATTAAAAAATCCCCGGCAACGGATTTTCGTTGCCGGGGATGCTCGGTTTAGGTGTGAAGTTTTATCGCTTTACGGGTTGTACTCTTCGTCCTTGTAGGCACCCACCAAGCGGGAAGACTCGTACACGCGCTCATCGTCGAAGGTGTAGCCACTCTCGTCGATGGAGTTGGCTTTACCGGCGGACTTCAGGTTGTGCACGCCGTCCTTGTCGTAGCGGGTGATGATCACGTCGCCATTCTCCTGAATGCGGAAGGCGCACATGGTCAGAGCGGTGTCCACGCCGGTACCGTTGGTGCCGTAAGAGGAGACGTAACCGAAGTTCATATAGGTGAATTTCAGTTCGGTCTCGATGGGGGCATTCCGGTAGTTGGTGTGATCCGGCACCACAATGGTCTCGCCCTTGGGCACGTAGACGGAGCCGCCGCCCAGATAGTCGTCGTAACCACTGCCGTGGTTGTGGCCAATCAAGAAGATGATGTTCAGACCGGCCTCGCTGGCAGCGTTCAGGGCGTCCACCACATACTTAGCACTGGCACCCATGCCGTCTTTCGCGGTGCGGGCATTGTAGTGCAGCGGGATGTGGCTGGTGACGAAGATGGGCTTGTTGCCCCAGCCGCTAGCCAACTTCTCGTTGAAGTAAGCGGTCAGGTCCTCGGCTGCCTTCTGGCCGCCGCCACCATAGCAGTTGTAGTTATCCTCGTGGAGGATAAACACGCCATAGGGAGCGTTGGGGTTGTCGTTGTTGCCATAGGGAGGCAGCAGATCGATGCCGGCGGCATCGTGGTTGCCCTGGGTGTAGTATTTGTCAAAGTTGACGCTGTCGGTAATGACGCTGTCAAACAGGTTCAGACCTGCGTTACTGTCGTCAAAGTCGCTGCCCAGCGTGATGGTATAGTCACCACCGAACAGCAGACCGTCGAAGGCACCGTAGCCGGTGTTGTTCTTCACGGAATCGGTCAGACCCTTCAGCACAGCCAGACCGTCCTCGGTGCTGCCATAATACTGATAGTCAGAACCGGAGATCAGCACTACCTCGGACAGGTCGGTTACCTTGTTGGGGCTTGCATAGGCGTGGTTGGCGGCACGACGCATATTGTACTCCTCGGTACCCACAAACTCAGCGTTGTACTCCACCAGATCTAGGCTCTCGCCGCCGGTCAGGGTCAGGAACCAGGTCAAAGAGGCGGTGTACTCCTGCTCGTTGGCATCGGCAGTCTGCACGGTGGCCAGGTTGTCCAGAGCGGTGTCCACAGCCACAGCGTCGCTGTATACCCACACCTTGGCGGTGGACTCGGTCTTGTTGTCTTCCGCCCAAGCCAGATCGGCATCGTTGGTCACAACGACATACTGCCAACGCTCATCGGCAATAGCGGTATCGGCGTCACAGCTGGTGGTGGCCCACTGGCCGTTGTCGTCGTTCTTGCGATAGGTGCCGTCGATGTAGCTGCCCAGGATCACCTGGTCATAATCGGCATCTTTCAGCACGTCGTACAGATAGGTGTCAAAGCCGTCGGTCTCACCAACGGTCAGCACGCGTACCGCACGGCGGGTGCTGTCCACGCCCGCATAGTTGTTGTGCGCGATGTCACCGTAGACGGTGACCTGCTCGCCGTTCAGGTCGTAGATGTAATAGGGACGGGTATAGATCTCCGTGTCGGTGGCGTGATCGGGGATGTTGACGATACGCACAGCAAAGGACAGAGAATCCTCGTTCAGCTCCAACAGATACTTGGCAGGGATGTCGATGGTTTTCTTGCCGTCTACACTTTCGTGGGTCATATCGGCGGTGCCCACAGTCTCCTGGTTGGTGACGATGGCACCGGTGCCCACCAGCGTGCCCAGTGTGTCGTTGTGCTTAAAGAGCTTGATGGAGCCCACGTTGGCAACCAGCTCGTTACCGTTCGTTACCTGAGCACCAGTCACGGCCACGTTGAAGCGGAAGGCCAAACCACGGCTGTCATCGGCGGTATCGCGGATGCTGCTGCCTTCATTGGCCAGAACCTCAGCGCGGTTGCCGCTGTTGGACAGGTCGATCACCATCACGTCGTCCACGTAGAGCTCGTCGGTGGTGCCCTTGCCGGAACCGTTGAAGTGGAGGTAGGCTGTGGTGCCATCCGCCACAAAGGTGGTCTCGTATTTTGTCCAGATGCCCGCACTCAACCAAGCGGTTTGCGTGTTGATTTTGTTGGAATCTCTCAGAGCGAAGTTCATACCGTTGGAGACAGCACGATACCAGAAAGAGAGCTGATAGGTGCGGCCTTCCACAACGGACAACTGTTGATCCAGGGTGCCGTTCCAGTCGCCGGGGCCCTTAATGCTGACGCCGTAGCTACCGTTACGGGCAGCAGCGGAGGAAACGGCGGTGGACTGATATTTGGTCCAGCCGGTCAGGTTGCCGGTCTCAAAATTGCCGTTGGTGGACAGGTTTTCCACCGCAACCTCTTCCTTCTCCAGGCAGATATCGTCAACGATGGCAGAGCCGCCGGTATTGCCGGCCATCATACCTACGTAAATGCTGGTGTGTTCGCCGGTGTTAAAGGTGACACTGTATTTCTTCCACTCAGAGCCGGAGCCCAGGGAAATCTGGGCGATGTTGGTGGTGTCGCCGCCGTCCTTCACCAGGAAGGATACAGAGGTGGCGTCCTTGGCCCAGCCGGTCAGCGTGTAGTTGGTGTTGGCCTGAACCGAGACCTTCTGACGGGTCTGGTTCCACTGACCGCCCTGGAAGTTCAGGGCATAGGAGCCGGTATGACCGGCGGTCATAGACAAGGTGCAGGCGCCGTACAGGTTGGTCCAGCCGGTGGTGTCGCCGGTTTCAAAGTCGCCGTTTTGCAGCGCGTTGTTGGAACCCTTCACCAGGACGGCGCTGTCGACGATGGCCGTGGCGCCGGCTTGGCTACCCATAACGCTGACGTAGATGCTGCTGTAATCACCGGAGTTAAACTTGATGGTATACTTGGTCCAGTCGGTGCCGGTAAGAGCGGCTTGGGCAATGTTTTTGGTATCGCCGCCGTCCTTGACCAGTAGCGTCATGTCGCTGGCTGCTTTCGCCCAGATGGTCAGCTCGTAGTCGGCGTTTGCATCCAGGTTGACCTTTTGACGCACCATATTCCAAGCGCCGGAAGTGGTGACCTGCAGACCATAGGTGCTGTTATAGCCCTCCACGATGGAGGTGGTGCAGTAGCTGTACAGGTTCTCCCAGCCGGTGATGTCACCGGTGGCAAAGTTGCCGTTGACCAGCAGGTTGCCGGTCACGTCGGTCTCGTTCACGTTCGGCTCAGGCTCGACGGGGGTGTCGGGCTCGGGCTCCTCTTTGCCGTCAGCACGGACCAGCACCACGTCATCAAAGTAGTACTGACCGGCGTTGGCACGGTAGTTGGAGAAGATAATGTTGGGGTTGGTGTTATT
>SVON01000019.1 GCA_015066365.1 Oscillospiraceae bacterium
CCACCGGCGGTCAAACCAGTAAGATGGAGATGAGTGAGACCACCTTGGGTCTGGCATTCAGTTTTACGCTTGAGATGGACGGTGCAGCTGTCAACAGTAGAAACGTGTTTGACAGCACCAACGCCACCGTGGATGTGGCTAAGAACAACATTTCTTATCAGCTGGTAAGAATGGGCGCTATCATCACAAACAATCGCACCCTTGGCGAGGACGCCAAAGCGTTTACGCTGGACAACACCAACGACTTTAATGCAAAGGACGTTCCTGCCGTTTACGCTTACGACGTGGGAGATACCTATGCTACCTATGCGGTGCGTCTCACCAACATCCCTTTGTATCACGATCAGACCCCCATTTATGCCCGCCCTTATTACGTGTATCTCTTCAATGGCGAAGAGGTCGTTGTATATGGTGACGTTTATTCCCAGAGCTATACGCCTCAGGATTCCAACGACGTCACCATGGACTGGTAAGGAAAGGGGGAGACGATCATGACGTTACGTAAAATTTTAGCAGTATTGACCTGCTGTGCTATGCTGTGCGGTCTGGTTCCTATGGGTGCCGGGGCGGCTATGGCTGCTACGGATAACTTAGTGAAGAATGGCGACTTTGAGTCCGGCACCACCAACGGCTGGAAGACGTATGAGGAAACCGCTACCGCTACCGATGCGGCACATTCCGGTCAATATGGTGTCGTTACCTCCGGCCCCGGCAATTGGAACAGTCTGCTGACCCAAAGTGTGGCGGTGGAGGCGAATACGACCTATCATGTTACTATTTGGGCGAAAAGCATTGTCGGTGGTATCAACATCCACCTTAAGAACAACATCAACAGCGGCGATGCTTTTGAAACCGACTATTTTGACGACACGGAGTGGACCAAACTGACCTATGTGGTCACCACCACCGCCAACACCTATGCTATTTTCCTGAACTTCTGCGGCGCCGGCACCGGACAGACGGAAGTGGTGTGGGTGGATGATATTTCCATCCAGGTGGCGCCACTGATCACCAACGGCGATTTCGAAACCGGTGATGCTTCTGGCTGGACCACCAACCGCTTTACCTTTGCCGAAAAAGAGGCCGCTTATTCCGGCGAATACGGTTTGCATATGGTGGGAGAGGGCAACTGGAACAGTTTGGCTTACCAGACCTTTGCGGTTTCGGCAGGCGCCACCTATAAGCTGACCTTCCGTCTCAAGACCAATCAGGTTGGTGTCAACATTCACATTCAGGATGCTGCCACTAAGGAATCCTTGGCAACGGGCGGCTGGTTTACCGCCACGGAGTGGACCGAGCTGACCTACAATGTCACCCCCATCGGCAATACCATCTATCTGAATTTCTGCGGTGGTGGTACCGGTGTGATTGAAGACTTGTATCTGGATGACGTTACCTTGACCAAACTGGCTACTGCCAGCAACGACGGCTTTATCAAAAACGGTGACTTTGAGATTGGTAGCCTTGACTACTGGACAGTGTATCAGGATACCACTATTTCCTCTAGTGCAGCCTACGAGGGTAATTATGGTGCCGTGTTGCAGGGCGATGGTGGTTGGGGTAGTACCCTGACCCAAACCTTTGCCACCAAAGCTGGTAGCGAGTACGTGGTCACCTTCTGCTTGAAGGCGGTTAAAAAAGGTACCAACGTGCAGATTGTTTCCAACGGCAACAAATTGACCAGCACGTGGTACGGTAACACCGTTTGGACCAAGCTGACTATGACTTTTGTGGCGGATTCCTCTACCACTGTTCTGAACTTCTGCGGTGGCGGTACCGGTGAGAATGAGATTACCTATCTGGATCAGGTGAAGGTAACGGAAATTCTGCCTGAGGTACAGGCAACGCTGATTTCCGGCGGTCAGACCAGTATTCGCGATACCGCTTTTGGCACCAAGGCGTTGGCTTTCCGCTTCGAGGTGGATGCCCACCATGCCCAAACGGTAAACACTACCGAGTACGTGACCGACTCTGCCACCATTAAGCCGTGGGATACCAAGGACGATATCTACACGCTGAAATACAGCGGTGCCATTGTTTCCGTCAACCCGAGCGTTGACCACGCGACGATGGACCACGATGACGTAGACCAAAAGAAGACCAAGGATGTTTCGGCCAAATATCTGTGTGAGCTAACGGAAGAAACCTTCTCCTTTGCCGTGCGCGTCATTGATATCCCGGATGCTAAAGTAAACACAATGATCTATATGCGCCCCTATTACGTCTATGAAGACGAAAACGGCCGAGAGCAAATCGTGTATGGTGATGTTGTCAACGGTTGCTATAGCCAATTAGCAATGGGATAATCTGAGAGTTCTGTATATAAAGAACTACCCCGGAAATCGTTTTGAGATTTTTACGGCTGAAGAAGCCGGTGCCGCTGTTGCCATTAACGGCAGCAACAGCTACAATGACGTGGAATTAGCTTGGTAGTCTTTGTGTATAAAGCTTCTGCGTCAAATTATTTAAAATAGAGATAGGAGATAACGAATATGAAAAAGTATACTACCCCGGAAATTACCTTGGTTTCCTTCACCCCCGATGAGACCATCGCCGCCGTTGCCGCTACCGGCAGCAACGTCCACAACGATGTTGAATTGGCTTGGTAAGCATACTATATTATAAAAAGGAGTAACTGTTATGAAAATGCATAAATGGATTGCTATTTTTACAGCCGCGCTAATGCTTTGCTCCCTGCTGCCCCTGTCCGCCGTATCTGTGGTGGCCGCCGATACCTATCTGGGTTGCGAGACCACCGGTAGCGAACAATGGAATATTACGACCGACTACGTATATGCTGCTTTTACCCCCGGCGCCAATAAGATTGATGCCATTAAGGCTTATCTGCGTGTGCGTGCCGGCGAGAGTACCATCACCGTGGCTGTCTGCACCGATGTATACGGCAAGGGCGAGGTGCTGGCTGAGGCTTCCCAGTCCTTTAATCCCGGCGGCAGCACCAACGTTTGGGCAGAATTTGTCTTTGATGCTCCCGTGGACGTTGTTGCCGGCCAGACCTACTATGTGCGCATCGGCTCTGTGGGTAGCCCCAAGATTACCTTGTATGGCTACGCAACCACCAGCACCGACGAGTATCGTGCCTATGTGGACAACGGCCGCTCCGGTAGCGGTTGGCGCACCAACTACCTGCCCAACTTTGTGGTGAGCGAGGTTGAGAGCAAGCTGTATTTGGGTTGCACCGAGCTGGGCGCTGAGAACTGGAACATCCAGGGCGACTATATTTGGGCTCCCTTTGCCACCGCCGCCGACCACATCACTGCCATCAAGGCTTACGTTCGTGTGCAGCCCGGTGTGGGCACTTTGACCGCCGCTATCTACACCGACTATTACGGCAAGGGCGAGCTGGTGGCCGCTGCTACCCTGAACTGCAACTATGAGTCCGCCACCAAGGGCTGGCAGACCCTGACCTTCGATCAGCCTGTGGCGGTCAATCCCGGACAGGTGTACTACATCCGCTTTGGCTCTGACAATGTGAAGGTTACCCTGTGGGGTAAGGACAGTGCCACCGCCAACGATCCCTGGAGAGAATTCGTTGATGCCGGTCGCGTTGGTTCCGGCTGGTCCAACAACCGTCTGGTCAACTTTGAAGTGGTCGAGATGAAGACCTATCTGGGTTGCACCGAACTGGGCGCTGAAAACTGGAACATCCAGAATGACTATCTGTGGGCTCCTTTTTCCACCGCTGACTCCTATGTGGAAAGCGTAAAGGCTTACGTCCGTGTGCAGCCCGGCAGCGGCACCTTGACCGCCGCTCTGTGCACCGATTATTTTGGCAAGGGCGAAGTGTTGGGCACCGCTACTCTGAACTGCAACTATAGCTCTGCTACCAAGGGGTGGCAGACCCTGACCTTCGATCTGCCCGTAAAGGTCAAACCCGGTCAGGTCTATTACATCCGTTTGGGTTCCGACAACGTGAAGGTTACCCTGTGGGGTAAGGACAGTGCCACCGCCAACGATCCCTGGAGAGAATTCGTTGACGTAGGCCGTGCCGGTACCGGCTGGACCAACAACCGTCTGGTGAATATGGAGGTTGTCACCACTACTTTGAATGACATCATCACCGGCGAGGGCAAGTCTATTTCCGAAGACGTTAACGGTCTGGCTTTCAAGTTCAATATTGATGCCGCCAATATCGGTATAAAAAATGGCCATCTAGTCGTTTTGGACGATGCTACCGCCGCTCCCTTTGCCAACGCCAAGGGCTATACGCTGACCCGTTTGGGTGCCATCGCCTCCAATGATCCCTCCGCCGAACTGACTATGGACAACCTCTCCGACCACACTAAGGACGTTGAGATTAAGAACGTGTTCGCGTTGTACGAAGATTCTATGGATTTCACTGTCCGCATCATCAATATTCCGGACGCCAACAAGGATACCATTATCACTGTGCGTCCCTACTATGTCCTGAGCAACGGTGAAAGCTCCATCATTATCTACGGGGATGCCGTGTCCGGCAGCTATAATGCCGCTCTGAGCTAACATCTTATAAAACGCAGAAAACCCCTACGGGCAATCCGTAGGGGTTTCCTTTTTTGTGGTTGACAAATAAAAAATGGCGGTGTAAAATAAATATGCTGTTTCCGGCTGTCTGATGGTTGCCGATGGGGTACCTTGTCTACGTACCTACAAAGTCTGTGTTTACCATTTCGGCGGTGCGGCCCCGGCCTTCACATTCATTGCTGTCTTCTCAATCGAGGAGACCGTCAACTCCTTGTATAGAGAGGATTGTCGTGAAGGTAAATCAATGTATTAAACATTAGGTTTCCGTAAATCGGTTCCAAAACAGCTGGCTATCTATGATCGGGTTTCGTAGATAGCCTTCTTTTTTTAATAAAATTAGGGTGCAATTATGTCCGACTGCTCTTTTTATTATAGCGATAGAGGTGGAGTGTTGTTTTTCAGCGCTCCTTTTCTTTTTCTCTCTTTTTGAAAAGAGGCATATTGATGGAAAAAACACGCTTTGTTGTCACAATTTGTCTTGCGTATTTTCCGCTGGATGGCGCACAATAGATTTGCAAACGCAAGACGAAATTGCGGCGGCAAAACCGCCGTTTGTGACAGTGAGGTGTGAACAGCATGAACAAGAACATCGTTCCTGAGGCTCGTGAGGGCCTGAACCGTTTCAAGATGGAGGCCGCCAGCGAGGTGGGCGTCAACCTGAAGCAGGGTTACAACGGTGACCTGACCGCCCGTCAGGCCGGTTCCATCGGTGGCCAGATGGTCAAGAAGATGATCCAGGCTTATGAGCAGGGTCTGAAATAAGTCCGTTTCGCAAAAGAGCCCGGAGGAACCCCCTCCGGGCTTTTCTTTTATCCGATAAAACTTGTGTTTTTTGCAAAAAACATCTTGACAAATGGGAAATTTGGGGTATAATAAGTCTGTTCGCAACAGCGAGCACAATTTTGCGGAATTGTGTAAAGGTAGCACGAGAGTCTCTGAATCTCTTTGTCTAGGTTCGATTCCTAGTTCCGCAGCCAAAAAGAAACGGACACCCAATCGGGTGTCCGTTTTCTTTTTCGTTGTTGTTTCGAGGATCGAACCTCGAAAATCCCTCCGGGATTTTCACGGGTTTTACGTGGAAACCGTAAGATAAGCACTACCTTGACGTAAAACAAGGTTCTGATTCCTAGTTCCGCAGCCCGCAGTCAAGCACAAAAAAAGCCGAGGCTAATCGCCTCGGCTTTTTTGAATCAGGGCAGAATCACCCAACCGGATACGTTGGATTCCAGAGGTTTCTTCCCTACCCGATTTTTGCTATTGGTCACCCGATAGCGACCGTGCACCTTTTTTCCGTCGTACAGATAAAACGTGCCGGTGCGGGTCACCGCCGCCGTTCCTACGCTGGAACGATACAGCTTTTCGCCGCTGAGCTTCACCACGTCGCCGGCTTTCGGCCCGGCGGGGGGCGGTGCCACCGGGGGTGGCTCGCTGCCGGGGAGCGCCACATATGGGATATCCAGCAGCTCACACAGCGCCGCCACCGTCTCCTCGGCCAACTGCTCCATACCACCGCTGTGAAACCAGGCGCAATCCTGCGCGTTATCGTGGAAAAACAGTTCATCGTACAGACACACCATTTTGGTGGCGGAAATCTCGTACAGATTGCGGCGGGATACCACCTTGTGCCGGCTCACACAGGCACGGTGCTTGTGGATCACCTGCGCCTTGGCCCGGCTGGTGGCATCGTCCCAACACATGGTCATACTGTACCGCCCACCGCCTGCGTTGGTGTGCGCCACGTAGTAGAGATCGGCACCCCATTTATTGGCCTCGGTCACCCGCTTTTTGATGCCCTTGTCCCCTACCCAATCGGCAGGGCCTCGCTTCACCTCGGCCCCCAGTTGGGTCATCCGTGCCTGCACCAGATCCATATACTGACCGCAATGGGTATTCTCGCTGCACGCATCCGGGCACTTGGTGGGGTTGTCCCAGGCGTGGGCTGCCGCCGACAAATACAGTTTTTTTGCCATCAGTTGTCCACCTCCGGCAAACCGCCCAGGCTGGTGAGCAGGGACAGGATAGCCGCCAACAGGGCCGAAGACCCCACCGCCAGCCAATCCACCTGCTGCAGCACCGCGGCGGTACCCACCGTGGCCAGCGCGGTCTGCGCCATCGTCCGTGCGGCGCGTATGCCCGCCGCCCAAAACCATCGTTTCGTTATATGCTTCATTCCGTTCCTCCTTAGGTTACCGAAAGGCCGACCCGCCAGAGAACGTAGCCAACCAGCGCCGCGGTGAGGGTCAACAACACCTTTTCCGCCACCGCATCCCACCGTCTGGCAGGTTTTCCGGCCAATAGTTTTACGTCGGCCTTCACTTCTTTCATATCGCTATCCATATCCACCTGCTTTTGGGCGATGGTGGCCACCGACTGCACCAGTTCAGTGAGGGTCTTTTGCACCTTTTCCAGTTTATCCAGTCGTCTGGTGTTCGCCTTGGCCCGGTCCTCCAGCGCGGTGATGCGCCGCTCCAGCTCCAATTCATCCACCGCCATCATTTCACCGCCCATCCTTTATTCTCCGCTATGGCCAGTTCCTCGTCGGTGAGCTTGGCCTTGTTGGTCTTGCCGAGGGTCACCACCCATTGGGTGCCGGAGGTGTCGCCGGTTTTATCCTCCAGGCAGTTCAGCAGAGACAGCAGGCTCTGGTGGGTCACTTTCGGAGATGAGGACAAATCCATCCCGTTCACCTTAAGCTGTCCGACAAAGTTTATGTTGGTCAGCTTTGTCGCACCGTAAAAAGGTAGGTTGATGCTGGTGACGCCGCTCACGTCCAGATAAGGGATGGTGACCACCTCTGACGACTGCCACACGCTGTTCAGATTGCCTGTGGCAATAATCGGCACCTTCACGTTGGTGATCCGGCTGACGAAAAAGGCTTGGGTCACCCGACCGGTGATCGGGTAGATCGGGTGATAAAAATCATCGTTCCAACACCGCACAAAAGCGTAGTCGTAGTTGGTGCGGTTGCCTCCGTCCTGATACGCCTCCCAGTCAAAACCGGCCTGCTTGCCGGCATCGTACACCGCCTGCTGGTTCTCAGCCACCGCCGTCAGCTTCTCTGCTGTGGTCATTCGTTGCCACCCCCGATCAGCGTCTGCTGCAACGCCAGAATACCATCCAGCGCACCATCTATTTCGCCGCAGGTCTGTTCCAGCGCGGACACCCGCTGCGCCAGGGCTTCAATCTCCTGATGCAGCTGCTGGGCGATGCGCATAATCGAACTGTTCACCGCGTCGCTGGCGGTGGTGTACACCGTGCCAGTAGTATCCCGACGCAACCAATCCATCTCCTGCTCCAGCGTGGCGATACTCTGCTCGTGCTGACTAGCCTGATCGGACAACTGACCCACGCCGTGGTGCAGGTCGAGCAGATCCGTCTCGCCTGCGGCGCCGATGTTGGTCCGGGCGTGGTTCTTTTGCTCCTCGGTGAGGATCTGGGCCACGTACTGCACGGCGTACAGGCTCTTCACCGTCTGCTCCGCCTGATTCTTGACTGCCACCGTCTGATTGTACACCGTTTTGGTGTCGCTCAGGGTGTCGTCCACCTGCTCCTTAATGGACTGGGACTCCTCAAGGGCGGTCTCCACCGCCTCCAGATGCAGTTCCACCATCTGGGCATTTTTCTGCGCTTCATCCAGCAGCCAGTCCATCCGTTCTTCCATCGCCTCAAACTCGCTCTGGGGAATATCCGCGGCGGACTCCGCTACCACCGCCGGGTCCACCTCAAACACCATCAGGTCAGATTTTTTCACCTGACCGTCAGGGCCCAGGGCCCGCAGGGTGGCTTTTAGCTTGCCGGGCAACTGGGTATGCTGACGCAACACCGTCCAGGTCAACTGGATCCCATTGGTGAGCACATTTTTCTTGAGGGTGGCGATGTCGGTCTTGTCCGCACAGTCGACATCCACCTCGGTCACCGTATACTTCTCCTTGGTGGTGGTGCCATTGGTCTTGACCAGCGTGTCGCTGACGTTTTCGGTGGTGTTCACCTGGGTGGTTTCCATCTGTCTCTTCGCCTTACTGGTGACGGTGGACAGGTCAAAAGCCATATCCAGATGAAAACCCCAATCCTGATAGGTTTTCCAGTCCGACCCGGTCAACAGGAATTTACGGGTCACCGCCTGGTGCTCCCCTACATAGGCCAGGTGTTTGTCCTCTTCCGGAATGGTGGCAAGCCAATCCTGTATTGTAATCATACCGTTCTCCTTTCTTTTTAGGAAATCAAAAAGACCGCCGCCGGTCCCCCACGGCGGCGGTGTTACGGTGGTGACTGCCGTTCACCCCATAAAAAAGCAACTGCACTTCTCCGGGTGCAGTTGCTTTTTTCTATCTATCTAATATTGTAGACGAACATTTGTTCTTTGTCAAGTGCCTTGAGAGAATTTCTCAACAACCGCCCTTGCAGGGGGTGCCGCAGGCACAGCCGCCGTGACCGCCGCCACCGTCCCCCTCGCAAGCAGGCGGGAAGAACTCGCCCACCGGGAAGCACATCTTGTGGAACAGGTCGCAGGGGTTCTCGCTGGTGGGGGTACACTCCTTATTGGGCATACAATAGTCGTACACCGGCATCAGCATCTGCACGTTGCGGATGAGCTGGACAATGGAGAAGATACCCAGGGTGACCACCACCAGCTTGCTGTCCGGGCAGTCCACAAAGTTGCCGCCATACCGGCCGCACAGATGACCGGGAATGCAGCCGCAATCGCCGCAGTCGTAGCGGCACCGATCACAGCACTCCACCAGCTTGCCGTCCAACACCACCGGTTCCGCTACCTGAACACAGCACTTGGGCATATTCTTGGTGGGCATCTCCTGCCGGTCGCAGGTGTCGGGACGGTACTCGCTGCAGAATACCCGCACGTGCCCCTCGCTGCCGTAGAGGATCACCTTTTTGCGGAACACGCCCACACCGTGGAGCAGGTTGCAGGGACAGCCGTGACCACCGTACACCTCCACCTCCACGTCAAAGAAGAAGGTCAGGTCGCAGGAATAGTAGCCCCGGTTAAAGGGCAGGGCCTCCACGTCGATGTAGGTGGTGATGACCTCTGCCTTTTTCGCCCTCACGCCGGTGGCGTGGTCCACCAGCATCTGCTCCCGTTCGGTGAAGAACAGGCGCATATTTTCGATACAATCCTTGTCGCAACAGCTGTCGTATACCCGACCGGCATCCACACACACGGCCTCTTTGCAACCGTTGTCGCGATAGAGTTTTTCCGCCATACGCATTGCCTCCTATACAGATTGTAAGCGGGCGGGATTCCCGCCGACACTTCACTATTACTGTATGAGTGAGGGCTTGGACGTGTGAATGAGAGTTAGGAGTGAACCAGCCGCGGATAAAATTGAAAGGGCGGGAGCTTGCTCCCGCCGAAAGCAAAACGCCGTGGTGCAATGCACCACGGCGTTTTCTTATACCTTTGTCAATTTGGCGTAATTGGCCATCAGTTTCTTTTGACCCGCCTTATCAAAATCGATCACCAGCAAGGTATCTCCCGCCATCGGGGTCCTATTCACGATCTTGCCGGTGCCAAAGGAGGCGTGGGACACCCTATCCCCCACCACAAAGGTGCAGGGGGCCGCTTTCGGGGTAGAGGCCGCCGGCTTGCTCGCCGGCTTGGATACCGGCGTGGTGGGCTTGTTCACCGCGGTATAACTGTATCCACCGGTGCTACCCTGCCGGGTCTTTCCTCCGTTGTAGCCACCGCCATAACCACCGCCGTAACCGCTGCCGTAGCGACTGCCACCAAAGTCCACCGAGAAACTGGGCACTTGCGTCACCCGGTTGATCTCCTCGGTCAGGTGGGTGGGAATATCTCCGATAAACCGGGAGGGGGCGTTGCGGTTGGTCTTGCCGTACAGCATTCGGCTCTGGGCCCGGGTGATGTAAAGCTGTTCCCGGGCACGGGTCACCGCCACGTAGCACAGGCGGCGATCCTCCTCCAACTCCACCGGGTCAAACATGGTCTGATACCCGGGGAAGATGCCGTCCTCAAAGCCGGGCAGAAGCACCACCGGGAACTCCAGGCCCTTCGCGGCGTGCATGGTCATCAGCACAGAGGCATCCGCATCGGCATCGTAGTTGTCGATGTCGGTCATCAGTGCCTGCTCCTCTAAGAAACCCGCCAGGTCGGCGTAGTCGTCACCGGCGTTCTTCTCGTACTGGCGGATGGAGGAGGAAAGCTCTTCCAGGTTCTCCACACGACCGGCCTCCGCCTCGCCCTGAGCCTGCCACATCTGCAGATAGCCGGTCTTGTCCAGCATATCCGCATACAGGGTGTGCAGGGGGATCTCCGGGTTCTCCATCTCCTGCCGCAGCGCCTCCATCAGCGCGATAAAGCCGCCGATCTTGCCCGCCGCACGACTGAGATCGGGATAATCGGCAGCGTTCTTCAGCACCTCGTACAGGGTCAGCCCCAGTCCGGCGGCGATGGCGGCGGCGTTGTCCACCGTGGTGTCACCGATGCCCCGCTTGGGCTGGTTGATGATGCGGCGCAGACTCACCTCGTCACCGGGGTTGTTCAGCACCCGCAGATAGGCCATCGCATCCTTCACCTCAAGGGTGTCGTTAAACCGATGACCACCGATGATGCGGTAGGGGATGCCGCTCTTGACCAGCGCCTGCTCAATGGTGTTGGACTGGGCGTTAGCCCGGTACAGCACCGCAAAATCCGAAAACCGCCGCCCTCCGGCTACCCCGGACAGAATGGTCTCTGCGATGTATTTTCCCTCTTCCTCAGCGTTGTCCACCGTCACCAGATACAGGGGGTCGCCCTCCGGGTTGGAGGTCCACAGAGTCTTGCCCTTACGCCCCTTGTTCTTGGCGATGACCGCGTTGGCGGCATCCAGAATACGGCCGGTAGAGCGATAATTCTGCTCCAGCCGGATCACCCGGCACCCGGCAAACTGCTCTTCAAAGGAAAGAATGTTCTCGATGGTGGCACCACGGAACTTATAGATACTCTGGTCATCGTCACCCACCACGCACAGATTACCGCTCTTCCCAGCCAGCAGGCTCACCAGACGGTACTGGGCGTGGTTGGTATCCTGATACTCGTCCACCATCAGGTAACGGAAGCGGTTCTGATAGCGCTGCAGCACCTCCGGGTACTTCGTAAACAGTTCCACCGTCTTGCCGATGAGATCGTCAAAGTCCAGGGCATCCGCCTCCGCCAGTTTCTTCTGATACAGAGCATAGGCTTTCGCCACTAATTTCAGACGCAGATCAAAGCCGTTTTGGTGAAGATGGGCGTACTCTTCCGAATCCACCAGTTCGTCCTTGGCCCGGCTGATCTCGCCTAGAATGGCTTTGTGCCCCAAGGTCTTCTCGTCGATGTTCAGTTCCTTCATACAGGACTTCATCAGCCGGCGGCTATCGTCGGTATCGTAGATGGTGAAATGCCGGGAATACCCCAGGCATTCCCCCTCCCGCCGCAGAATCTTAGCACAGAAGGAGTGAAAGGTGCCGGCGGCTACCTCTTCCCCCTCCTGCCCCAGCATCCGGGACAGACGCTCTTTCAGTTCCCCCGCCGCCTTATTGGTAAAGGTGATGGCCAGGATGCGCCAGGCCGGGCAGGGATTCTCCGCCAGCAGGCTGACCAGTTCCCCATCCAGGGGGAGCCGTCCATCCGCACACAGCCGCAGTTTTTCCTCCTGGGCGTCGGTTAAGAGCGGCACGTCCTCGCTGTTATAGCCGCCGCCAAACCGCACCAGGTTGGCGATGCGGTTGACCAGCACGGTGGTCTTGCCGCTGCCGGCACCCGCCAGGATCAACAGCGGTCCGTCGGTGTGGTACACCGCCTGCCGCTGGGGCGGATTCATCCGGGCAAACTGCCGGTCGATGATCTGCCGCCGCAGAGAAAGTATTTCAAATGGAGTTAACATAAGGTTTACCTACCTTGTATAGAATCGGGGAAAAAGAGGCTGAACGACCAGGTCGTTCAGCCTCTTGGCTTACACTAAAACAACATTAGCCGTACAGGGACAGCAGCACACCCGCCGCCACCGCCGAACCAATGACGCCGGCCACGTTGGGACCCATGGCGTGCATCAGCAGGAAGTTGGAGGGGTTGGCCTTCTGACCCTCTTTCTGGGCCACGCGGGCCGCCATCGGCACCGCCGACACACCGGCCGAGCCGATGAGGGGGTTGACCTTGCCGCCGGAGAACCAATACATCAGCTTACCCAGCAGCACACCACCGGCAGTACCCACCGAGAAGGCGATGAGACCCAGACAGATGATCAGAATGGTCTTGGCCTGCAGGAAGCTTTCCGCATTGGCGGTAGCACCCACGGTGACACCCAGACAGATAGTGACAATGTTCATCAACTCGTTCTGGGCGGTCTTGGTGATACGATCCACCACACCGGACTCCCGCATCAGGTTACCCAGCATCAGCATACCGATCAGCGGCGCCGCAGAGGGCAGCAGCAGCACGCAGATGACGGTGACCAGAATGGGGAACAGGATCTTCTCGGTCTTGGAGACGGTGCGCAGCTCGGTCATCACCACCTCGCGCTCTTTCTTGGTGGTCAGAGCACGCATAATGGGGGGCTGAATGATCGGCACCAGAGCCATATAGGAATAGGCCGCGATGGCGATGGCACCCAACAGATGGGGCGCCAGCTTGGAGGTCAGGTAAATGGCGGTGGGACCGTCCGCACCACCGATGATCGCGATGGAGGCCGCCTCTTGGTTGGTGAAGCCCAGGCCCCAAGAATCGGGGAACAGGTTCATCATCCGGGCACCAAAGAAGGTGATGAAGATACCCAACTGTGCCGCCGCACCCAGCAGGAAGCTCTTGGGGTTGGACAGCAGAGGGCCAAAGTCGGTCATACAACCAATGCCCAGGAAGATGAGGGGCGGGAAAATACCGAACTTAACACCCTGGTACAGATACCACAGCAGACCGCCCTGCTCAAAGTGCTGCCACTGGGGCACGTACACCCGGCACAAACCGTTCTCGTCCGGTGCACCCACCATAGCGCAGGTATCACCCAATTCGATGTACTGCTTTTCTGCACCGTCCTCGGTAACAAAAGTCTTGATCTCAAAGGGGGTCTGACCGTTATAAATAACGTATTCCTTCCCTTGATATTCCAGTTTTTCGCCCTTAAACCAATCGGTCTCGCTAACGGGATACACCTGCTCGTAGGTGCCGTTCATATAATCGTAGCACTCTTCCACCGTGAAATCCACAAGACTATTCTGCTGGGGGTCCATAATGCCGCCCAGGGGCAGGTTGACCAGCAGCATACCAAAGGCGATGGGCAGAAGCAGCAGGGGCTCGAACTGCTTTTTAATCGCCAGGAACAACAGCACGCAAGCGATGCCGATCATAATCAGGTTTTTCCAGCCGCCGTTCTCAAAGTTGAGAAGTCGGGCGATACCGGACTCGTTCCACAGATTGGCAATAGCATCAAAAAATTGTTGCATTAGTTCGTCCTCCCTTCTTACAGTTTCCGAATGCCTTTAACGGCATACTGAGCGCCTTCCGGCGCCACCGAAGCCACCGCAGCGGAAATAACCGCCACCGTCTCGGCAGGCACGCCGCCATCCACATCCGGCTTGGAGGATACGACCTCGGTGTTGCCCACGATGGGCGCCGCCGCAGGGATGGGCGCCGCCACAGATGCCACCGGGATAGCCGGCTGAACCGGGGCCTTGTTCTTCTCCAGATAAGACATTATCAGACCAAACACCTTAAAGACACCGGTGAGCAGCAACAACATCAAAAACACCACGGTGAAACCGATAAGGATGGTGATTACTGCATCACCTGCCAGCGTTCCGGCGTTAACATTCAACAGATTCATACAACAGTTCCTCCCTGCATGGAAATAGTGACCGGCAGAAAAGTCCATCCCTGCCCATCATAATACCCTATCATTATACTACAAACCTCCTATAAAAAGCAACCCTTTTTACAAGATTATCCTATAAAAAAACGACCTTTTTCGAAGAACGAAAAAGGTCGTTTGACACTCACAGTTTTTGCAGGCGTTTTTTGACGTCCAGCTTATCCAAAGCCAAAGCCAACACCACGAAACAAATGCCGCTGGCCAAAGCCTGAACCCCATTAAAGGGAACCGATACCAACGCCGAACCCGCCGCCACGGAAAGGGGCATATCGAAGCAGAGAAGGATCACCTCGGCCACGTAATAACCGCCCACGCAAACCATACCGGCCAGCACCGGCGCCACCGCGTTGCGCCGGCCCATCAGGCGGGGGTTTTCGGCTGTAAAGGTTAGCGCCATTACAGCTTTGATCGCAACGGTGAAGGGGGCCCACAAGGGCGCCACCATCAGATCCGCCACACCGGCGCCAATTGCCGCTGCAGCCACCGCGTAGGGGGTTGGCAACAGAGCCGCTGCCAGATAGATCACCGTGTCACCCAAGTGTATGTAACCGCCGTTACCGTTGGGGATGGCGAACACCAACATGCTGGTGGCCACCGCCACCATCGCCGCCAGCAGACCGGCCAGCACCAAATTCTTTTTCATGGTTTATCCTCCTTTAACCAAATCGCACAAAAAGGGTTCAAAAGCGATGCCGTCCTGCCCATTCACGTCCATGGTCGCGGTGGCGGCTGTCGCCTTACACACAAAGTCGGTGGTGCGGCGCACCGCCGCATCCAGCGGCAAGCCCCGCAACAACCATCCACACAGCACCGAGGCAAACACGTCGCCGGTCCCGGCAAAATTCTGTTCCACCCGATGACCGCTGACCCACACCGGATCGGCGTCCACACCGGACAGCACACAGTTGTCGATGTTGTCCCCGGCCTCCACGCCGGTGACCACCACCGCACCGCACCCACCGGCGAGCAGACGGCGAGCCATAGCCTCTACCCTGCTCCGGCACCGCGCATCCGCCACCACGGCGGCATAATCCTCTCCGGTGAGCAAGCACAGCTCGGTCAGGTTCGGCGTAGCCACGCTGGCTAACGCCACCAACCGCCCCATTGCCGGAATCAATTCCGGCGCGCAGGAGGAATACAGCTTGCCGTGATCTGCCATAGCCGGGTCCACCAGCCGCAGCGCCCCCTGCTCCTTCAGCCGTTGGAGAAAGGGCTCCAATATCTCCGCCTGGTGGCCGTCACCCAAAAATCCGGTATAACCGCAAGCAAAGGTCAGCCCCAACTGTTCCCAATGAGCCAGATAGGCCGCCATATCGCCGGAAAAATCCCGGATGAGAGGGTCAGGATACCCGGTATGGCTGGACAGCACCGCCGTTGGCACCGGACACACCTGATACCCCATCGCCGACAAGATCGGGATGGTCACGGTCAGCGAACACCGCCCAAACCCGGACAGATCGTTCACCGCCGCCACACGCTCAATTTCCTGCACACCTCTCACCTCACGTTCGGTTATAATGCTCGAAATTACAGATTGCCGACCCACATAGGCTCGTCCTCCACACCGCTGACGCTCTTCAGCAGGTCGGACACCGCCTGACGGGGGTCTTTGCCTTCATAACAAATCAGATAACACTGCTCGACGATGGGCATACGCACCTCGTGCCGGCAGGCTAACTGCCACGCCGCCCGAGCCGCCAAAAAGCCCTCTACCGTACCCACCTGCCGTACCGTCTCCTCCACCGGGGTGCCCCGGCCAATCAGGATACCGGCCCGCAGGTTGCGGGAGTGCATACTGCCGCAGGTGACCATCAGGTCGCCCATACCGCTGAGCCCCGCAAAGGTGCGCTCTTCCGCGCCCAGGTGATTGCCCAGTCGGGCAATCTCGGCCAGGCCGCGGGTCATCAGCGCCGCCTTGGCGTTGTCGCCCATACCCAAGCCTTCCACAATGCCGGAGCACAGGGCGATGACGTTCTTCAGCGCACCACCCAGCTCCACGCCCACCAGATCCCGGTTGAGATACACCCGGAAATAGGTTTGGCTGAGCAGAGACTGCACCTGGCGTGCCGCCTCCATATCCTCCGAGGATACCGTCACCATGGTGGGCACCTGCCGGGCCACCTCCTCCGCGTGGGAGGGACCGGACAGCACCACCACCTTGGCGGTGGGCAGTTCCTCGCGCAGCACCTGAGAAAACCGTTTGAGGGTATTGTCCTCCAGACCCTTACCGGCGTTGACCACCAGCGTGCCGGGGCGCAGATGCGCCGCCAACCGCTTGGCGGTGGAACGAATCGCAAAGGAGGGCACCGCCATAATCACCATATCCGCATCGGCGGCCACCGCCATATCGCCGGTCAACGTCATACCGTGAGGCAGAAACACCCCCGGCAACCGGGTGCGATTTTGGTTGTGCAAGCGCAGGTCTTCCAGCTCTGCCTGGTCAAAGGACCACAGGGTTACCTGGTGGTTCATCCGGGAGGCTACCAGAGCCAAACCGATGCCCCAACCTCCGGCACCTAATACAGAAACACGACTCATATCACTGTTCCTCCGGTTCATCTTTTTTCACCATTTCGTCGATCCGGCTTTCGGTACCGTCGGCGATACGCCGCATATTGGCGCTGTGCTTGGCAATCACGATCACCACCACCGGCGTAATCATTAAGGTACAGAAAATGCTGATGCCCATATTGTATCCGTCAATCCACCGCCGGGCCGCAAACGTGACGAAGGGAGCCAGCCCCACCGCCATCACCGAGCCCAGAGAGACCATACGGCCCAACAGCAGGATGAGAATAAACATACTTAGGCAGACCGCACCGGCCCGCCAATCCAGCACAAAGATCAGGCCGGCGGAGGTAGCCACGCCCTTGCCGCCACGAAACTTGTGGAACACCGGATACATATGCCCCAGCACCACGAACAGGCTCGCCGCATACCGGCCCACCAGAAGCACCTCGTGGGGCAGAGCATCGGGTACCACGTTCATAGCGGTCATCAGCCAACCACCCAACAGGGTGGCCAGCACGCCCTTGCCCACGTCGCCCACCAGGGTCAATGCTGCCAGCACCGGTCCCTGAGAACGCAGCACGTTAGTGGCACCGGCGTTGCCGCTGCCGGTGGCGCGGATGTCGGTCTTTTTGAACAACCGGGTCAGAATGATGGCCCAGTTCATACTACCCATCAGATAGGCTCCCACAGCCGTCAACAGCAGTGCGTGCCAGTTTTGAATCAATAAATCCCACATAACAATGCCTCCTGTCGGTTATTGGGTGGTGCGATCGCCCTTTTCCCGGACGATAAACCGGACCGGCGTGCCCTCTAAGCCAAAGGTATCCCGGAACTGATTTTCCAGATACCGCTGATACGAAAAATGGAATAGCTCCGCCCGATTGACGAAGAACACAAAGGTGGGCGGGTTGGTGGAGGGCTGGGTCACGTAGTAAATACGCAGACGCTTGCCCTTATCCGTGGGGGGCTGTACCCGGGCCGTAGCCTGGGCCAGCACGTCGTTGAGCATACCGGTCTTGATGCGCATAGAGTTCTGCTCGCTGACAAACTTGATCAGTTCAAACAGGCGGTCCACCCGCTGTCCGGTCTTGGCGGAAATGAAGATAAACGGCGCATAGGACATAAAGGAAAAATCCACCGCCAGCTTCTTGCGCATCTGATCCATGGTCTTGTCGTCCTTCTCCACCGCATCCCATTTATTGACCGCGATGATGCAGGCCTTGCCCTTTTCGTGGGCGATACCCGCCACCTTGCTGTCCTGCTCGGTGAAGCCCTCGGTAGCGTCGATCATAATCACGCACACGTCGGCCCGCTCCACCGCCATCTGAGCGCGGAGCACGCTGTATTTCTCGATATTGTCGTCCACCTTGCTCTTGCGGCGCAGGCCGGCGGTATCGATAAAGATAAAGTCGCCGTGCTTGTTGTGAATGTGGGTATCAATGGCATCCCGGGTGGTGCCGGCGATGTTGGAGACGATGCTCCGCTCCTCACCGGCCACGCAGTTGACCAGCGAGGATTTGCCGGCGTTGGGCTTGCCGATGACCGCCACCTTGATGACGTCGGACTCTTCCTCCTCCTCTTCCACCGGGGGCATAAACTCAAACACCGCATCCAGCAGGTCGCCGGTGCCCATACCGTGCACCGAGGATACCGCCACCGGGTCGCCCAAGCCCAGGTTATAGAACTCATAAAACTCGGCAGGGGGAGCACCGGGGGTGTCGCACTTGTTGACGCACAGCACCACCGGCTTGCCACTCTTCTGCAGCATGGTGGCCACCGATTGGTCGTTGGCGGTGACACCGGAGCGCAGATCGGTAACCAGCACGATCACGTCTGCCTGCTCGATGGCCAGCTGAGCCTGATCCCGCATCTGAGCCAGGATCACGTCGTCGGTCTTCGGCTCGATACCACCGGTATCCGCCAGCATAAACTTACGCCCGCGCCACTCGCACTCCGCAAAGATGCGGTCACGGGTAACACCGGGGGTGTCCTCCACAATGGACAACCGCTGACCGATCAATTTATTAAACAGGGTGGATTTGCCCACGTTGGGGCGGCCAACCACGGCCACAACCGGTTTCGCCATCAGCCATCCTCTCCTTCCACAGTAAACATATCTTCAAACAGCGCCTCAAACAGCGCCACGCCGTCGGTCTCGGGGATAAAGGTGACCGGCACCCCCAGGGTCTGCTCCACCTGCTCCACCGACACGTCGTCCAGGAACAGGTCGCCCTCCTGCCGCAGCATACACAGAGGCAGCAGCAGACGATCCATCGGCACGTCCTTCAGTTGCTTCATCAGGTCGCCGCCGGTGATCAGACCGGACACGGTGATGCTCTCTCCAAAAAATTCGTTGCGGATGGGCACCACCTGCAACTGCACACCGGGGCAACGGTCGGTCACATAATCCGCCAGCTCCTGCAAATACGGGGCGGCGTCCACGCCGGTGGCGATCACCAGTCGGTCGGTGTCCAGGAAAAGGTCAAACTCGTCCACCGCCTCCTTAAACTCTTCCCGCAGCAGAGCGATCATACCCACCCCGTTCTCCAGCTGAGGATACTCGCCGTAAAAGGCGCCCTCCGGAATGGGCACCCCCGCCCGGATATACCACTCGTCCGAGGGATAGAAGATGCGGTTGCCGGTCTCTTTTTCCATCCGGTCCCCCATCTCGGTCATCTGACGGATGACGGTGGCACTCTCCTCCGGGGTGAAGCCACGCAGTACCGGCAGATTCTCCCGGTACTTGGTCAGGCCCACCGGCACCGCCGCCACGCTGCGCACCGCCGGGGCCAGTTTGGCCAGCGCTTCCATACTGTTCTGTAATTGTTCACCATCGTTATACCCCGGCACCAGCACCAACTGACAGTTGATGTCCAGCCCGGCCTCGGCAAACCGATACAGATGCTTGAGACAATCCCCCGCAAAGCGGTTGTTCATCATTTGGCACCGCAGTTCAGGGTTGGTGGTGTGCACCGACACGTTGATGGGGCTGATGTGCATCTCGATAATGCGCTCCACGTCACGGTCGCTGAGATTGGTCAGGGTGATGTAGTTGCCAAACAGAAAGGAAAGGCGGCTGTCGTCGTCCTTAAAATATAGGCTCTCCCGCATCCCCTCCGGCAACTGGTCGATAAAGCAAAAGATGCAGTTGTTGCGGCAGGAGCGCTGCTTGTCCATCAGGTAGGTTTCAAACAGCAGGCCGATCTCCTCAAAGGGTTCTTTTTGGATGGTCACCGTACGGTGCTTTCCCCGACGCTTTTCCACCGTCAGCTCCAACCGGGTATCCGGCATATAAAATCGGTAGTCCAGCACGTCGGTAATCTCCCGCCCATTGATGGTCAAAAGAGTTTCCCCCGCTTTGATCCGGGCTTTGGCGGCGGGGCTTTTTTTCTCCACGCCAGTGATAAGAACGGCCATACGGTCACCTCCTAATCTGCAAAGTTTGGGTCGGATTGCTCCTGCTACCCCATAATCTTTTATATTATACCATATCTTAGAGCAAAAGAAAAGTAGTTGTTGCGAAAAAAGTGCCAAAAAAAGAGGGGGCGTACCCCTCTCGGCTCTGTGCAAAAAAGAAAAGAGGCAGAAAAAGAAAAATAGAGAAGGATTTCTCCTTCTCTACTCTCTTTCTGCACTCGTTGTGGGTGAAATTAGCCTTCCACCTTGACAATCTGCTTGCCGCCGTAGTAGCCACAGCTACCGCACAGACGATGGGCACGCTTGTACTCACCGCACTGGGGGCACTTCACCAGAGTGGGAGCGTCCAGCTTCCACAGGTTGTTGCGTCGTTTGTCACGACGAGCCTTGGATGTTTTTCTCTTGGGTACCGCCATGTCAGCACCTCCTTAAGTTATTCGAGTAGTTGTCCCAAAATAGCGAGACGGGGATCGACAGACTTGCGGTTGCACCCGCACAGTCCTTCATTGAGATTCTTGCCACACAATGGACACAGGCCGCGGCAGTCCTCCCGACAGAGGCTCTTATACGGCAGTTCCAGCAGCATATCCGCCAACACCAGATCGTCAAGATCCAGTTGGTAGTTATCCAGCAGGATAAAGTCGTCATTCTCCTCATTCTCGAGAGTGGTCACCAGGGTGTGCTCCAACGGAAGGTCATAGGTCTTGGTAAAGGGGGTCAAGCACCGGTCGCAGGCACCGTAAAATACGAACCCGACCCGAGCAGACAAGGTAACCACACCGGCCCGCACCGTCACCGCACCGGTCACGTGCACGGGATCGCGGAAGGGATTACCGCCCTGAAATTCAACCTGTGAGAAATCCAACTCTGTGTCGATGGGCAGGCTGGAAAGCTCGCCCATAAACAGAGGTCTGCACTGCATAAGCATAGTTCACCTCAAGCGTCACGCAAAGTATTATATAGGAGCAGGCGGAATTTGTCAATAGAAATTTGAAAATCCACCCATTTTCGTCATAATTACAGTTTTCTGCAACCGGGAGTGAAATCGTGTTGTGATAATCCACGAGAAACCACGCGGCGCACAACACTCAGTGCTCGGGTTTGTCAATAGCCACCAACGGCACAAAGGGCTCTGCCTCGGCATCGCCAATGTCCCGGATGAGGATAAAGGGGGTCAACTCGTCGTCCTGACCGGCAGGGTTGTCCCGGATACGCTCGGCCAGATTGGCGTCGGTGACCTCGTTGAGGTCGGGGGATTTGCCCAATACCTCTACGTCGATGTCGTTGGCATCCACCAGCACGCAGGAGATGCCCAGCTTCTCATAAATAGCCGCACAGACACCAACAGGATCGGTGGTGCTGAGCACCGCGGTGGTCTTATAGGTGTCAAACTGAGAATGGGGATAGAAGCCGTCGATACCGGCAATCTCACGACCCAGAATCTCAAAGAACACACCCCGCTTGCCCCGCAGCTTGCCCAAAGCACTGCGGAAGGAAGCCCACAAAACCAGCGGCAGACCTTTCATATCGATGGCCAACTGCAGCTTATAGGGCTCGGACAGACCGGTGCCGGTGGCACTGCGATAGGCAAACTTGGACAAAAACTTAGCCCAGAAGCCCACCTTGACCTCTTCCATGGTGACGATGTTGCCCTGACACATCGAGATCACCTTCTCGCCCAGGGTCACCACGTCGCCGGGCTGATACAAGGGGGCTACGTACTTGCGCAACACCTCGATATAGTCCTCGCCCTTTTCGATAAAGTGGGTCTTGATGCCGTACCGCTCGTATCGGACGCCGTCCACCTCCCGCAGACCGCGGATATAATAGACTACGCCGTCCTTCTCCCGGCGGTTCTGTTCGTTGTTCCGGTTACCTTCGTACCAAATAGCAGCCATAGTTTGTCGCTCCATTCGCACAGAACGGCGAGGGATTCCCTCGCCGTTCAGAATCGTTTTTCCTTCTTAGTATAGTCGGCACCGCGCCTCTTATACCGGATTAGATCTCCTGAGCAATGTCAGCCAAACGGGCGGGGATATCCGCCTTATCGGCAGAGATGGACAGGGTGATGTTGGTGTCCAGCTTCGCCAGCTTCTCGACAAACTCAGCCAACTTCTCCAGATCGTCGCCGCCGATCTTCAGAGTGGAATCCACAAAGATGTCGGTGATGTCGTAGTTACCGGCGCACATACCGGCGATGAAACCATAGAAGCAACCAAAGCACTTAACGCCATAGTCTTCAGCGGCAACCAGACGAGCCTTATGGCTCAGATCGTAAGTCAAAGTGTTATCTTTTTCAATAAAGACCACGTTTCCCTTAGACTGCTCCACAGCGACGTTGCACAGGTCCATCAATTTCTTCGTCTTGCCGGAGCCTTTTTTACCGAGAATTAAAGTGATCATACGATTGTCCTCCTAAATGTTAGATATTTGGAAACCGTTTTACAACGGGAAATCCCAATGGGATAGGTTAGCCCAGCCGCGCCTCCAGGGCGGCACGGGCCTCTTCGTAGCCGGGTTTCCCCAGCAGGGCGAACATATTCTTCTTATAGCTCTCCACACCGGGCTGATCGAAGGGGTTGACCCCCAGCATATAGCCGGAGATGGCGCAAGCCTTTTCGAAGAAATAAATGAGATAGCCCAGCTCCGCCTCGTCCATCGCCGGCACGTCCAGCACCAGGTTGGGGGTGCCGCCGTCAGTATGGGCCAAAATGGTACCCTCAAAGGCTTTCTCATTGACAAAGGACAGCGGCTTACCGGCCAAGAAATTCAGACCGTCCACGTTCTCTGCGTCTTCCTTGATCAGGATGTCGCGCTGAGGTTTATTCAGCTTGACCACCGTCTCAAACAGAATGTTGGAGCCGTCCTGGATGAACTGACCCAGAGAATGCAGGTCGGTGGAGAAAATCACCGAGGCCGGGAACAGACCCTTACCGTCCTTGCCCTCGCTCTCGCCGTACAACTGCTTCCACCACTCGTTCATCATAGCGAACTGGGGCTCGTAGCTGACCATCAGCTCCACCGCACGACCCCGGCGATGCAGGGCGGTACGAGCAGCCGCATAGCGATAGCATTCATTCTTATTCAGATCCGGGTCGATGAAATCCGTCCGAGCCTTGGCGGCGCCCTGCATCAGGGCGTCGATGTCGCAACCGGCCACGGCGATGGGCAACAGACCCACAGCGGTGAGCACCGAGAAACGGCCACCCACGTCATCCGGCACCACAAAGGTCTCATATCCCTCACGGTCGGACAGCCCCTTCAGCGTACCCTTAGCCTTGTCGGTGGTCACATAGGTGCGGCGCACCGCCTCGTCGTGACCGTAGCGGGTCTCCAACAGCTCCCGGAACACGCGAAAAGCGATAGCCGGCTCGGTGGTGGTACCGGACTTGGAGATGACGTTAATGGATACCCGACGCCCCTCGCAAATATCCAGCAGTTCGGACAACTGGGTACCGGAAATGCTGTTGCCAGCAAAATAAATGTCGGGGGTATCTTTCTTCTTAGCGTTATAGTTATTGGATTTGAGGAATTCGATAGCGGCCCGGGCTCCCAGATAGGAGCCACCGATACCGATGACGATAAACACGTCGGTATCCTCTTTGATCTTGGCGGCGGCGGCCTTAATGCGGGCAAATTCTTCTTTATCGTAGTTCACCGGCAGATCCATCCAACCCAGGAAATCGTTACCCAAGCCGGTGCCGGCGTGGAGTATGTCGTGAGCCAAGGTCACCTGAGGCTGCAACGCCAGGATCTCCTCCTGCCCGATAAAACTCTTTGCATACTTGGTTTCCAGCTTAACCGCCATCAAACATCCGCCTTTCTGCCGTGCCGGAGAAGCACGGCCTTGTTTATTACATTCATTTTACACTATAAGTTCCAATTTTGCAACCGAAAATTATGAAATTTTTTGTCTTTTTTTACAAATTATCTCAGTAAAGCATCCAATAATAGACTGTAAGCCCAGCGAAAGGTGGCGGCAGGCACCTCGGCGGTGGCACAAATGGGGTATTCCGCCACAATTTCCTCCCCCAACGTCAACCGCCATACCCCCACCGTTTGCCCTTTCAGCACCGGGGCTTGCAGGTCTTTTGCCAGCTCCACCGTGGAGACCACCTGCTGAGCCGCGCCTTTGGGTAGCAGCAGGGGCTCCGGGGTTGCCGGGGCCACCGGCACCACCGCCTGCTGTCCCTTCAGCACCTTGACCGGGGAGAGCGTCAGTTCCTCCACCGGCGGGGTGTAGGCGGCATACCCGGCAAAGCCATAGTCCAGCAGAGCCCGCGCCCCGGCCCACCGATCGTTGGTGGTGGCACAGCCCAGCACCACCGCCACAAAGGAGGTGCCCTCCCGGCGGGCTGTGGCGCTCAAGCAATGACCGGCGGCATTGGTGGTGCCGGTCTTGAGCCCGGTAGCCCCTTTATAGTGCCGCACCAGCTTGTTGGTGTTCACCAGTTGAGATTTGCCGTCCCGCAGCGTATCCATCCAGATGGTGGTGAACTGTTCAATCTCCGGGTGGGTCATCAGCTCCCGGCTCATCAGCGCCACGTCGTAGGCGCAGGAATAGCCGGTGTCGTCCAGCCCACTGCAATCCTTAAATTGGGTGTGTTCCATCCCCAGTTCAGCGGCCCGGGCATTCATCCGGGCCACAAAGCCGGGGATGCTCCCCTCCAGATGCTCCGCCAGAGCCCCGCAGGCATCGTTGGCGGATACCACCACCGCTGCTTTTACCAGTTCCTTCACGGTCATCACCTCGCCCGGCTCCAGCCAGATCTGAGAGCCGCCAATGGCCGCGGCAGTTTCCGAGCAGGTCACCGGGTCGGTCCAGGCAACCTTGCCGGACTCCAGATCCTCCATCGTCAACAGCAGGGTCATCACCTTGGTCACCGAGGCGATGGGCAACTGCGTATGCGCCTCTTTCTCATACAGCACCTGCCCGCTGCCCAGATCCATCAGCACCGCCCCTTTAGCCTTGACCTCCGGAGCCCCCTCGGTGGGCAGAGCCACCGTGGGCCACACCGCCGTATCCTCATCCAGCAGCTCCTGCAGAGCCTCTCCCCCGTTCTCGTCGTACAGCACCTGACCACCATCGGCGTATACCGGCACCGACACCGCCACACACAACGCCAAAATACACGCTAACATGTTCCGTCTTCTCACGCTTGTCACCCTTTCTGTGAATAGTTCCACTCATATATATGAAAATTTTTAGAAAATAAGCAGAAACCTCTTCCTTTTTTTGCCGATACGCACTATAATAGAAAGGATGGGCGTTTTCGCCAACATAACGAAATCCGAAAGGATGAGCAGTATGACTGAAAATCGCAACTGGCTGGACAACGTCCGGCGCATTCACTTTATCGGCATCGGCGGCTCCGGTATGAGCCCCCTGGCCGAGATCCTCCACGCCAAGGGATATCAGCTTTCCGGCTCGGACAACAACGAATCCGACAACCTGACCCGCATCCGGAGTCTGGGCATCCCGGTGGTGATGGGCCACCACCCGGAGAATGTGGCGGGAGCCGACCTGGTGGTGTATACCGCCGCCATCCCCGCCGACAACCCCGAGCTTATGGCCGCCGCTGACCGCGGTATCCCCACCCTGGAGCGGGCCATTCTGCTGGGTTGGATCTCCCGCCAGTTTGGGAATACCATCGCGGTGGCCGGCACCCACGGCAAGACCACCTCGTCCTCTATGCTCAGCCAGGTGCTGTTAGAGGCCGGCACCGACCCCAGCATCTTCATCGGTGGTCGTCTGCCCGCCATCAACGCCAACGGCCACGCCGGCACCAACGACACCATGGTGTGCGAGGCCTGCGAGTTCAAAGACCACTACCTGGAAATGACCCCTGCCGTCAGCATCATTCTGAACGTGGATGCAGATCATCTGGACTATTTTGGCGACCTTGCCGGGGTCATCCGCTCCTTTGCCAATTTCGCCGCCCAGACCACCGGTCACGTCATCTACAACGCCGACGACCCCAACACGGTGGCGGCGGTCAAGGACGTCCCGGCGGAGAAATTGATCTCCTTTGGCACCACCGACGGGTGCGATTGGCAAGCCAAAAACGTCACCACCGTCCGGGGCAGCTACGGCAAGTACGATCTATACTGTAAAGGCGAGTTCCTGCACACCGTTGAACTGGGCGTCCCCGGGGCTCACAACGTGCTCAACTCCCTGGGCGTGGCCGCCGCAGCCAGTCTGTGCGGCATCGACGCCGCCACCATCGCTGCCGGCATCCTGGCCTTCCACGGTGCCGGCCGTCGGTTCGAGTTTTTGGGCACCTACGCCGGGGTGACGGTGGCGGACGACTACGCCCACCACCCCACCGAGATCGCCGCCACTCTGGACGCGGCTAAAAAGCTGGAGCACAACCGGGTGTGGGCCATCCACCAGCCCTTTACGTTCTCCCGCACCGCACGGCATCTGGACGACTTTGCGCAGGTGCTGGACACCGCCGACGTAGCGGTGATCAGCGACATTATGGGGAGCCGCGAGGTCAACGAATGGGGCGTACACACCAAACAGATGACCGACCGAATGAAGCACGGTGTCTATCTGCCCACCTTTACCGAGATTGCCGCCTACGTGGCCGACCGGGTGCAACCCGGCGACCTGGTGATCACCATGGGTGGCGGCGACGTGTATAAGTGCGCCCGGATGATTATCGCTCTGCTGAAAGAAAAGGAATAATTCTATGTCCCGACTTAAACAAAAACTGGTAGGAGACCGCGCCTTTTATAAATACGTGATGGCGTTGACCCTGCCGATTATGATTCAAAACGGCATCACCCATCTGGTGAATATGCTGGACAACGTTATGATTGGGCGGGTGGGCCCCACCGAGATGAACGGTGTCACCATCGCCAACCAACTGATGTTCGTCTTTAACCTCTGCGTTTTCGGCGCGGTGGCAGGGGCCGGTATCTTCACCGCCCAATACGCCGGCAACCAAGATCACAAGGGCATCGCCTATACCATGCGGTTCAAGCTGTTGTTCTGCACCGGGCTGGCGGTGGTCGCCATCGGGGTGTTTCTGCTGTGGGGCGAGCCGCTGTGCAACCTGTACCTTCAGGGCGAGGGCAGCCCCGCCGAGGCCGCGGCCTCTCTGGCCAATGCCCGGGATTATCTGAAGATTATGCTGATCGGTATGATCCCCTTTACGCTGAGCCAATGCTACAGCGGTACTCTCCGGGAGACCGGTCAGACCACCCCACCTATGGTGGCGGGTGTGATCGCGGTGGCGGTCAATCTGGTGGGCAACTATTTCTTGATCTTCGACCACTTTGGTTATAGCGGTCTTGGGGTTAAGGGTGCCGCCATCGCCACCGTCCTCTCCCGATTCGTGGAGCTGGGCATTCTGGTGGTGTGGACCCACAGCCATCGGGACCGCAACCCCTATGCCCCGCTGATCTACCGCAGTTTCCGCATTCCCTTGCGGCTCACCGGCCAGATTTTTCTGCGGGGGCTTCCGCTGATGGTCAACGAGGCCGCCTGGTCTCTGGGTATGGCAACCATCAACCAGCAGTACACCCTGCGTGGCCTGAACGTGGTGGGGGCCAACAACATCAACCAGACCTTCTGGAACGTTTTTTCCGTGGCCTTTATGGCGGTGGGCATCGCCGTGGGCATTATTCTGGGGCAACAACTGGGGGCCGGTGAAAAAGACCGGGCCCGGGAGGACAGCCGCAAGCTGATCGCCTTCTCGGTGTTCATCAGTCTGGCCGGCGCTGTGCTGTATATCGTCTGCGCCCCCTTCATCCCCCATATTTATATCGCCACCAACGAGACGCGGCATTTGGCCACCAACCTCATGATGGTCGCCGCCTGCGCTATGCCCATCGACGCCTTTGCCCACGCCACCTATTTCACCCTGCGCTCCGGCGGACAGGCGTTTGTCACGTTCCTGTTCGACAGTTGCTTTATGTGGGCGGTGAACGTGCCGCTGGCGTTTGTGCTGGTGCAATACACCTCCCTGCCCATCATCGCCGTCTACGCGCTGTGCCAAGGCGTCAACCTGCTCAAATGTTTTCTGGGCGGTTGGCTGGTGCACAAGGGCATTTGGATCAAAACCATTGTGGCTTAACGTGAAAAGGTTCCCAACTCCGTTGGGAACCTTTTCCTTTTGCAAAAATGTAAAACAGGCTTGACATTTTACGTTTCTGCGTGTATACTAAAAATGTAAAGCAACCTTTACACAAGGAGGCCTGTTATGAACAACCGTATTGAAGAGATCCGCAAGGCCAAAGGCATCCGGCAGGAGGACTTTGCCAAGGCGGTGGGGGTATCCCGCCAGACCATCAGTTCTCTGGAGACGGGGCGGTATAACCCCTCCATCCAACTGGCGTATAAGATCGCCAAGTATTTTCATTTAACCATCGAAGACGTATTTCTGTTTGAAGAGTAAGGGGGTACCGCTATGAAAAAGAACACCGATTTCATCAAATACTGCACGCTGTTCACTCTGTACCTTTTGATTGGCCTAGTGCTGGTTGTATGCAGTCTCTTTGAATTAGTGGACGAATTCTGGTCAGGAATGGGGGCAGCGCTCATCGCTGTTGGGGTATTGCGTTTCATCCGCCTTGCCCGCTATAAGGCTAACCCACAATACAAAGAAAAGTGCGATACCGCCGTCACCGACGAACGCAACCGCTTTCTCCGAATGAAAGCCTGGTCCTGGGCGGGGTATCTGTTCGTGTTCCTCGGCGCAATAGGCACCATTGTTTTCCGCGTGCTGGAGATGGAACGAGAGGTAACGCTGTGCAGCAGTGCCACGTGTTTGATCTTGGTGCTGTACTGGGTATGCTACTGGGTTCTGAATAAAAAATATTGATCAAGAGAAAAAAGACGGTGTGTCGCAGGACACACCGTCTTTTTTACAGTTCTTTCATTTTAGGGAGCCATTGTAATGCCGACAAAATATCCGGTTTATCTGCCAACCCCTCCGCAAAAGCGGTGGCACTGCCGCAGGCCACGCCCAGGCGCAAAGCCTCCGCCATAGTGCCGGTGCGGGTGTATCCCGCCACAAAGCCGGCCACCAGACTATCACCGGCACCGACGGTGCCTACCACGGTGCCATCGGGAGCGGGCTGATACAGCCGGGTGCCGTCGGCGGCACACAGCACGGCGCCGTCGCCCCCTAAACTAACGAGGACGTTCTGCGCCCCTTGCGCCATCAACTCCTGGGCGGCGGCAATCACCGTCTCCATAGTGAGCAGTGCCCGCCCGGTCAGCGCTTCCAGCTCCTCCCGATTGGGTTTGATCAGCCAGGGCTTCTCCGCCAACGTACAAAGCAGCGCCTCGCCGGAGGTGTCCACCACCACCCGGCAACCCATGTCGGCAATCATCTGCCGATAGGCCTCCACCCCCATCCCCGGAGCCCGACTGCCGCACACACACACGATATTCTCCGGTTGCAGGCTTAGCCCGTCCAACTGATGAAGCAGGCGCGCCATCGCCTCGGTCGGTACCGGAGCACCGGGGGCGTTGAGCTCGGTCTCGACGGCACCGTACAGCTTGACGTTGATGCGGGTCTGCCCCTCGTCCAGGTGGGTAAAGGCGGTGCAAAGCCCCATCTTTTGCAGGGCACTTTCCAGCATTCCGCCGTTACTGCCGGCCACAAAACCCAACGCGGTGTTGGGCTCGCCCAACGCGGTGAGAACGCGAGACACGTTTACGCCCTTTCCACCGGGGGTCATCACGCACCCATCCACATAGTTGATGGCACCTTGATTCAGTTTCCCCAGCCGGACGGTGCAATCCAAGGCGGGGTTACAAGTTATCGTATAAATCATCCTTCTACCTCTCTGATGGTGCCGCCACCAATCACATCATCCCCATCATACAGCACCACCGCTTGTCCGGTGGTGACAGCCCGTTGGGGGGTGTCAAACACCACACGGGCCTTGCCGTCCGGCAGGGCGGTAACGGTGGCGGGGGCTTCCTTGGCGGAATACCGGGTCTTGGCGGTAACCCGCACCGGCTGGGCGGGGGTCTCGCCGGACACCCAGTTGAAGCCGTCTGCCACAAGGGTGTCGGAGTACAGGTCACACTCCGGGGTCAGCAACACCGTATTGGTGTCCCTGCACTTGCGCCGCACGTACAGCGGAGCGGGCAGAGCCAAGCCTAACCCCTTGCGCTGACCGATGGTGTAGCCGATGAGCCCCTTGTGCTGACCCAGCACCCTGCCGTCGGCATCCACAAAGGCGCCGGGGGGATACGCCCGACCGGTGCGCCGACGGATGAAATCCGCGTATTTGCCGTCCGGGATAAAGCAGATATCCTGACTGTCCTTTTTGTGGGCGGCGGCAAAACCGTAATCCGTTGCCCGCTGACGGACGGTGTCCTTATCCGGCATATCCCCCAGGGGAAACGCCGTGCGGGCCAACTGCTCTTGGGTAAGAAAATACAATACGTAGGTCTGGTCCTTGGCCAGGTTTTTGGCTTTTTTTAGGTGATATTTTCCGGTGCTCTCGTCATACGTCACCCGGGCATAATGACCGGTGACCACCGTATCGCACCCTTGCTCTTTGGCATACTCGTGGAGGAGAGAGAATTTCAGATACCGGTTGCACCGGATGCAGGGGTTGGGGGTGTCGCCGGCTTCATAGGCGGTCACAAACTGCTCTATAACGTATTTTTCGAACTCGGCACGGCAATCCAACACTTCAAAGGGAAATCCCAGTTTTTCCGCCACACCGGCGGCATCCGCCGCCTCGGTGGCCGCCCCGCAGGAGGTGCCGTAATCGTGCAGCCGCATGGTGACCCCCCGGCAGGCGTACCCGGCCTCGGTCATACACACCGCCGCCACCGACGAGTCCACGCCACCGCTCATAGCGATCAATGCTTTTTTCATGTTCTCTCCTCCTTTCTTATTCATTCGGCTCCTGCACCGCCATCAGGGCTTCCCGCAGGGTGTCCAGAGCGTCCTTGCCGCCGGTACGGTCGATCTTGACCGCGAAATAGGGCTTGCTGCCCGCAGAGATCATCACCCGTCCGGGCAGAGCCGCCGTCAAGCGACTGCCCACCTGCATATCCAAGGTGTCGGAATAGAGTAAAAGCGTCTGCTGCTGTTGTTTGATCTCCCGGATCCCTACCGCCGCCGCCATATTGCGCAGCAGGGCCACGTCCACCAAGCCCTGCACCGCCCGGGGCGGTTCGCCAAAGCGGTCGATGAGCTCATCGAACACGTCCATGGAATCTTCCACCGTGCGGATATCCGCGATGCGGCGATAGATCTCCAGCCGCTGGGCGTTTTCGCTGATATAATCCTCCGGAATGTGGGCGGTGATGGGCAGATCCACCAGACACTCCACCGACCGGGCGGCACACTCTCCCTTTTCCTCGCTGACCGCGTCTGCCAGCAGTTTTAGGTACATATCGTAGCCCACCGCCTCCATGTGGCCATGTTGCTGAGCGCCCAGCAGGTTGCCGGCACCGCGGATCTCCATATCCCGCATGGCAATCTTAAAGCCCGCGCCAAACTCGGTAAAGTCCCGCATGGTCTCCAACCGCTTTTGGGCAATATCGGTGAGTTCCTTGCCCCGAGTAAAGGTGAGATAGGCATAGGCCCGGCGAGAGGAACGCCCCACGCGGCCCCGTAGCTGGTGAAGCTGAGAGAGGCCGTAGCGGTCGGCGTTTTCGATGATAAGCGTATTGACGTTGGGGATATCCACTCCGGTCTCGATGATAGTGGTGCACACCAGGATATCCACCTCGTGCTCCAGCACCTGCCGCCAGATCTCGGACAGTTCCTCCTCGTTCATTTTGCCGTGGGCCACGGTGATGCGAGCCTCCGGAATCCGGTTGTGCAGAGAGGCAGCCACCAACTCGATGTTATCCACCCGGTTGTGCAGATAATACACCTGACCGTCCCGCCGCAATTCCCGGCGGATGGCATCCGCCACCACCCCGTTGTCGTGCTCCAGCACGTAGGTCTGCACCGGACGGCGATCCATAGGTGCCTCCTCGATAACCGACATATCCCGAATGCCGCTCATCGCCATATTCAGGGTGCGCGGGATGGGGGTAGCCGACAGGGTCAGCACGTCCACGTTGGGGGTCAGTTCCTTGATGCGCTCTTTCTGCGCCACGCCAAAGCGCTGCTCCTCGTCCACGATAAACAGCCCCAAATCCCGAAAAGCAATATCCTGGGACAACAGCCGGTGGGTGCCCACCACGATGTCCACCTCACCGCTCTTCACCCGGCGGACAATATCCGCCTGCTGTTTGGGGGTGCGGAACCGGGAGAGCATCTCCACCTTCACCGGGAATCCCTCAAACCGTTTGAGAATGGTATTGTAATGTTGAAACGCCAGAATGGTGGTGGGCACCAAAATGGCGCATTGTTTACTCTGGCTGACGCACTTAAAGGCCGCACGGAGCGCCACCTCCGTCTTGCCGAAGCCCACGTCACCGCACAGCAGACGGTCCATGGGCACCGCCCGCTCCATATCGCCCTTGATTTCATCAATGCACCGCAGTTGATCCTCGGTCTCCTCGTACTCAAAATGGCGTTCAAAATCATACTGCCATTCCTCGTCCGGACCAAAGGCAAAGCCGGGGGAAGACAGCCGCTTGCTGTATAGCGCCACCAACTCTTTGGCGATATCCTTCACCGCGGAGCGCACCCGGGTCTTGGCCTTTTGCCATTCCTGACCGCCCAGGCGATGCACCTTGACGGTGGCGTCCTCTTTATTGCCGATGTATTTGCTCACCAGATCCAGTTGAGTCACCGGCACGTAGAGGGTGTCGCCCTTGGCGTATTCCAGCTTGATATAATCCTTGACCACACCCTGCACGTTCATCTGGTGCACGCCCTGATAGACGCCGATACCGTGGGCGGTGTGCACCACGTAGTCGCCGATCTGCAGTTCGGACAGGCTATGGATCTCCATGCCCTGCTCCTTGCGGCGGCGCAACCGGCGCACCGGCTTGACCGCACGGCCGTGGGTGAGCACCGCCAAGCGGGCCTCCGGCAGTTCCAAACCGGCAGACAGACCGCCGGTGACCACCAGCACCTGACCCCGGATAGGCGTCTCCGGGGATTTGGCAAAGAGAGCCGGCAGACCCGCCTTTTGCAGATCCTCCGCCAGCGTCTCGGCAGCCCGTTGCTCGCTGCCCGCCAGCACCACGCAGGCCATCTTGCGGTTCAGAAGATCCCGCAGATCCTCTGCCAAGAGTTCCACCCGACCGGACCACACCGGCAATTGCCGGGCATCCACCGTGTACATCTTACTCATCCCCACGCCGATACCGCCCCGGGAAAAGGCGTCCAACAGCACCGTGGGGCGACGTTCCAACTCCACCGCCATCTGCTCCCAGGTAGGGGCGTATTCCATCAGGGCGCGGCACACCTGCCCCTCCTCCAGCAGAGCGGTTTCATCCTGCTCCAACTGCCAACGGTAGGTACGCACCCGCTCCCGCATCTTTGCCGGCTCGGATACGAACAATAGGTCATTCCGCATATAGGTAAAGAGGTTCGCCTTTACAGGGTAGATCAGCGGCAGATACTTATCCACCGAGCCGGGATGGGTGCCCCCCCGCAGACGCTCCACGTCCTGCCGTAGGTTTTCCTTGACCGCCGGGGCGTTTTTGCCCCGCTGAGCGTTGGCCAGTTTCTCGATCTCGGTAGCCAACGCAGCCGGATCGTCGTACATCACCTCCGCCGCCGGGGGGATGGCTGCCGCATCCAGATTTTCGGTGCGGCGCTGGGTCAGCAGGTCAAAATAACTGAGGGTATCCACCGTATCGCCCCACAGCTCCAACCGGATGGGGGCGGGGCAGGCGGCGGGATACACGTCCACGATACCACCGCGCACCGCAAACTGGCCGGGTCCCTCGATCTGGGCACAGCGCTCGTAGCCCGCCGCCGAGAGGGCGGCAGGCAGGTCGGACACTGGGAGCTGGGCTCCCGCTACCAATTCAATCGTGCGTTCCAGCAGAGTATCCGGCGGGATGGTATACTGCATCGCCGCGTCGGCACAGGCCACCACGCAGTCGTAGCTGCCCTCGGTCATCGCCGCCAGCACGCCCAGACGCATCTGCTCGTATTCCCGGCTGGCACTCTCCATCCGGCGCAGCGCCAGTTCCCGGGCCGGCAGATACAGAGTGTTCATCCCCAGCGCCTGCAGATCCTCGGTCAGGCGATGGGCCTCCGCCTCATCCCCCACCAGCACCACCGCGCGCCGCTTTTGCGCCCGGCAGATACCCGCCACAAACAGCGCCTTGTGAATGTGGGCCAACCCCACCAACTGGATGGGGGTACGCCGGGCTGTCAGGTCCTCGCAGACGCTCCGATAGGCAGGGAGCGCCCCCAATCCTTTATCCCAAAAGCTCATAATCTACCTCAGTGAGAATACTTGTTCATGGCGACTTCAATGCTCCCGCCGACAATCTCCTTTACCGCGCCGGCGGCCTTCTCAAAGGCCTCCTCCATCAACGGCTGCTCGTCTTTTTTATATTTGCTGAGCACCCAATCCGCCAGATCGTACGCAGGATGGGGCTTGGCACCCACGCCGATGCGCACCCGGGGGAAAGCGTCCTCCCCAATGTGCTGAATAATGCTCCGCAAGCCTTTTTGGCCGCCGTCAGAGCCCTTCTTACGCACCCGCACCACACCGGGGTTCAGAGCAATATCGTCGGACAAGACCAGTAGTTGGTCGGTGCTGAGTTTATAGAAGGCCATGGCCGCCTGCACCGCCTCGCCGGAGTTGTTCATAAAGGTTTGGGGGAACAGCAGCATCACCTTTTTACCGGCGATCTCTCCGGTGCCGGTGAGCGCCTTAAACTGCTTCTTATCCAGACGGATGTGATACTCCTTCGCCAACACCGTCAGGGCATCGTAACCGGCGTTGTGACGGGTGTGCTCATAGGCCATACCGGGGTTGCCCAGCCCCACCACCAGCCAGTCGATGGCGGTCTTTTTCTTCTGAAACAGCATACGCATTTCCTCCTGTTTTGAGAACGACAATACGCCGAAAGTCACGCGACCTCCGGCTGTTTGTTGCTTATTCCATCGTCTAGTATAGCAAAAAAAACGCCCCACCGCAAGAGAAATTTGCAGGATGCAGAAAAACAAATCGGGCAAACGAGAATCCCCCTCAAGCCTCCCAATCCAAGCAACACCGCGGGAGACGGGTCCCCCGTCCCTACAAATCCGATCTCACCCATCCCCCACGCCCCTCTCCTAACTCCTCACTCCTAACTCCTCACTCCTAACTCCCCACTCCTAACTCTCAAAAAAATCGTGTAAAATGACCGAAAACCTCCATAAAAATTGTTAAAAAATGCACAATTCGTAGTTTTTACAAAAAAATGAAAAAAAGTATGGAAAAAAATAAATCCATCTGTTATAATACTAGATGGCTTTGCGGACGTATGGGCAGGACGGTGAAAACCTCGACGCCCTGCCCTCTGCAAAGAAAAATCTGAAAACAAAGTTGGAGGTACAAAGTTATGAGTCACAAGTTTGTTTACCTGTTCAGCGAAGGCGACGCTTCTATGCGTGAGCTGCTGGGCGGTAAGGGTGCTAACCTGGCCGAGATGACCAAGATCGGTCTGCCTGTTCCCCAGGGTTTCACCGTGTCCACCGAGGCCTGCACTCAGTACTATGAGGATGGCCGCAAGATCAACGACGAGATCAAAGCTCAGATCATGGAGCACATCGACAAGATGGAAGGCATCACCGGCAAGAAGTTCGGTGACAAGGAGAACCCCCTGCTGGTTTCCGTGCGTTCCGGTGCCCGCGCTTCTATGCCCGGTATGATGGATACCATCCTGAACCTGGGTCTGAACGAGGAAGTGGTCGAGACCATGGCTGCCAAGTCCGGCAACGCTCGTTGGGCTTATGACTGCTATCGCCGTTTCATCCAGATGTATTCCGACGTGGTTATGGAGGTCGGTAAGAAGTACTTCGAGGAGCTCATCGACGAGATGAAGGAGAAGAAGGGCGTCACTCAGGACGTTGACCTGACCGCCGAGGACCTGAAGGAGCTGGCTAGCCAGTTCAAGGCCGAGTACAAGGCCAAGATCGGTTCTGACTTCCCCACCGATCCCAAGGAGCAGCTGATGGGCGCCGTGGAGGCCGTGTTCCGTTCCTGGGACAACCCCCGTGCTAACGTCTATCGCCGCGACAACGATATCCCCTACTCCTGGGGTACTGCCGTTAACGTGCAGATGATGGCCTTTGGTAACATGGGCGACAACTGCGGTACCGGCGTTGCCTTCACCCGTGACCCCGCCACCGGCGAGCCCGGTCTGATGGGCGAGTTCCTGACCAACGCTCAGGGCGAAGACGTGGTGGCCGGCGTGCGTACTCCCATGCCCATCGCCGAGATGGCTGAGAAGTTCCCCGCCGCTTTCGAGGAGTTCAACAAGGTTTGCGCCATCCTGGAGGATCACTATCGTGACATGCAGGATATGGAGTTCACCGTTGAGGACGGCAAGCTGTATATGCTGCAGACCCGTAACGGTAAGCGTACCGCCAAGGCCGCTCTGAAGATCGCTTGCGACCTGGTGGACGAAGGCATGATCGACAAGAAGCAGGCTGTGGCTATGATCGATCCCCGTAACCTGGATACCCTGCTGCATCCCCAGTTCGACCAGAAGGCTCTGAAGGCCGCTACCCCCGCCGGTAAGGGTCTGGGCGCTTCTCCCGGTGCCGCCTGCGGTAAG
>SVON01000020.1 GCA_015066365.1 Oscillospiraceae bacterium
TGCTGGGTAAAGTAGTTCTGCCAGATGCCGTCGGCGCACACGTCCTCTTCGTTGCCGTTGATGTAGCCGTCGATGACGTTATCCCGCTCGGGGCGACCCATGGTGGGCAGGAAGGGCAGGTTCAGGACCTTGGGATGCTGACGCAGCAGCCAGGTGTCCGCCTTGGTGCCCGCCAAGCGGGTGCAGTGGATACGGCTCTGCTGGCCGGCACCCACGCCGATGGCCTGGCCGTCTACGGCATAGCACACCGAGTTGGACTGGGTGTATTTCAGGGTGATCAGAGCCACGATCAGGTCGCGCTTGGCGGAATCGGGCAGATCCTTGTTGTCGGTGACCACGTTCTCCAGCAGGTGGTTGCCGATCTTGAACTCGTTGCGGCCCTGCTCAAAGGTGATGCCGTACACATCTTTGGTTTCGATGGGGGCGGGCACGTAGCTGGGGTCGATCTCCACAATGTTGTAGTTGCCCTTGCGCTTGCCCTTGAGCACCTCCAGCGCCTCCGGCTCATAACCGGGGGCGATGATGCCATCGGACACCTCACGGGCAATCAGCTTGGCGGTGGTCAGGTCGCACACGTCGGACAGCGCCACCCAGTCACCAAAGGAGCACAGACGGTCGGTGCCGCGGGCACGCACGTAGGCGCAGGCGAGGGGGGACTCGTCCAGACCCTCGATGTCCTCTACGAAGCAAGCCTTTTTCAGTGCGTCACTCAGGGGCAGACCCACCGCCGCAGAGGTGGGGCTCACGTGCTTAAAGGAGGTGGCGGCGGGCAGACCCAGCGCCTCTTTCAGCTCCTTCACCAACTGCCAGGCGTTAAAGGCGTCCAGGAAGTTGATGTAGCCGGGACGACCGTTGAGCACGGTGATGGGCAGGTCGGCGTCGTTCTTCATAAAGATACGGGACGGCTTCTGGTTGGGGTTACAGCCGTATTTCAGTTCAAACTCTTTCATTTTCAGCACCTCTCTTACACGTTTTTGTTGACGATACGGGTCTCGGCCTCACCGGTGGCGAGATCGATATAACGAACGAATAGGGACACCTTATTGTCCTCGTTCAGATTCGTCCAGATCAGGTCGGTCAGTGCGTCAATGTCTACGTCCGGCAGTTCCAGGGTCTTGGGCTCACCCTCGAAGGAGGGAAGCGGGTCGCCCTCGCTGTTGTAGGTGTGGATGAATTTCGCCCGACCGGCGATGGGGTCGGAATAGGCATAGGTAAACCGCTCGCAGGAGGTGTCGTCCCCCTCGGCGGATTTCAGAATGGACATGGCATAGTTCATCTCGCCGTTCTCGTGGTGGATGATGCCGGAGATGCGGGGGGTGAAGTTGGGCTTATCGTCCTCGAATTCCCGGGTGCGTAGAGCCTGCTCAAAGGTCATCTGCTTGTCCATCAGCTCATAGATGGTGTCGGTCTGGTCGCCGTTGGTGACGATGGTCTTGTTGCCCAGCACACGGACGGGATAATAGATGATCAGATGGGGATCCACCATCTTGGACTCGTCAAAGGCCTTGGTGCGCATGGCGTCACCCTCGGCCACAAACACGCGGTTGCGGCTGTTGACGCTGCGACCCATAATGAAGTAGGCGGTGACCGCCTTTTTGCTGTCGGCAGACTTGCCGATGAGGATGCCACGGCCGTGATAGGCCAAAGAGTTCAGTTCGTCTTTAATGGTGGAGATTTTCATGGTGTTTCCCTCGCTTTTATGTATTATTCTCGGTAGGACACAAAGGTCCTCCCCTATGGATTCGATTACCGATTTGCCAGTTTCTTACTGACGATTTCCACGGCCTGCGGTAGGATCTTCCATTCCGCCTGCTCCATCACCCGGCGCTGGAGGATTTCGGGGGTGTCCCCCGCTTCGATCTCCACCGCTTTTTGCAGGATGATCTCGCCGCCGTCGGGAATCTCGTTGACGTAGTGCACCGTGGCACCGGTCACCTTGACCCCCTTTTCCAGGGCCGCCTTATGCACCCGCAGTCCGTAGAAGCCCTCACCGCAGAAGGAAGGGATCAGGGACGGATGCACGTTTAAGATGCGCTTTTCATACGCATCGGTAAACCGCTGGCTGAGAATGGCCATAAAGCCCGCCAACACGATCAGGTCGATGTCGCAGGCCGCCAGCTGAGCCAGCAGAGTCTCCTCAAAGACCTCCTGATCACCGCCGCAGGCGGCTTTGGTGATCACCACGGCGGGGATGCCGGCCTGCTCGGCGCGGGTGAGGGCATAGGCATCCGCCTTGTTGGCGATCACCAGCACGATCTCACCGTGGGGGATCTCCCCTCTCCCCTGGGCGTCGATCAGCGCCTGCAGGTTGGTGCCGCCACCGGAAACCAGGACGGCAATTTTCGTCTTAACCATTACAAAATCACCTTTTCCTCGCCGGCAACAATCTCACCGATGATGTAGGCGTCGTCGCCGTTGGCGCGCAGGATGGACAGAGCGGTCTCCACCTGGTCGGCAGGAACCACCACGCTCATACCCACGCCCATATTGTAGGTGTTATACATATCCCGCTCCGGCACGTTGCCCCACTGAGCAATCAGGTCAAAGATGGGCAGCACCTTGACGGCGGATTTGTCGATCTTAGCGCACAGACCATCCGGGATGGAGCGCGGAATATTCTCATAGAAACCGCCGCCGGTGATGTGGGAGATGCCCTTCACGTCCACCTGCTCCAACAGAGCGAGAATGGACTTCACGTAGATGCGGGTGGGCACCAACAGCGCTTCGGCGATGGTCTTGCCGCCCAGCTCCTCACGGGGCACGTACAGCTCGGGGTTGTTATTGTCAATGTCAAAGGCCTTGCGGCACAGAGAGAAGCCGTTGGAGTGAATACCGGTTGAGGGCAGGGCGATCACCACGTCGCCCACCGCCATCCGGGTGTTATCGAGGATCTTCTTCTTATCCACGATGCCCACCGCAAAGCCGGCCAGGTCGTAGTCCTCCACCGGCATCAGGCCGGGGTGCTCGGCGGTCTCGCCACCGATGAGGGCGGCGCCGGACTGGACACAGCCCTCCGCCACGCCGGACACGATCTGGGCGATTTTCTCGGGGACGTTCTTGCCGCAGGCGATATAGTCCAGGAAGAACAGCGGCTTAGCACCACAGCAGATGATGTCGTTGACGCACATCGCCACCGCGTCGATGCCGATGGTGTCGTGCTTGTCCATCAGCTGGGCCAGCTTCACCTTGGTGCCGCAGCCGTCGGTGCCGGACACCAGCACCGGCTCCTCCATACCCGCCAGGGGCAGGCCAAAGCAACCGCCAAAGCCACCCACGTCGTCCAGGCAACCCTCGTTTTTGGTGCGGGCAATATGGGCTTTCATCAGTTCTACCGCCTTGTAACCGGCGGTGATATCTACGCCGGCGGCAGCGTAGCTGGCCGACTGAGAATTTTTATGATCCATAATCGATTATTCCTTTCCGTTCCAACAATAGGTGCAGAGTTTGCAGGGGTCCATACCGATGGCCTCAATGACACCCGGCAGGGACTGGAAATCCAGCGAACCTAAGTGCAGTTTTTCTGCCATCCGGCGGCGCATATTCTTGCCCCGCTCGGTGTTGCCGTCGGCGTATTCTTCCATATATTTGAGACCCTCCTCCCCTTCCAGCTCCACGATGACCTGACGGGCAATCAGGTCCATCTCGTTGTTGCTGCGGGAGAAGTTTAAGTATTTGCAATTAAACATAATCGGCGGGCAGGCGGAGCGCATATGCACCGTCTTGGCACCGCTCTCGTACAGGAATTCCACCGTCTCTCTAAGCTGGGTGCCCCGCACCACCGAATCGTCCACCAGCAGCAGGTTTTTGTCCTGAATGAGGGCCGGCACCGGGATCTGCTTCATCTTGGCGATCCGGTTGCGGTCCGATTGCTTGGTGGGGGTGAAACTGCGGGACCAGGTGGGGGTGTATTTGATGTATGCCCGGGCAAAGGGCAGGTGGCTCTCGTTGGCGTAGCCAATGGCGTGAGGGGTGCCGCTGTCCGGCATACCGCACACGTAGTCCACGTCGTCCACCACGCCGCTCTCGTTATCGTGGCGGGCCATAACGGCGCCGTTGCGGTACCGCATCAGCTCCACGTTGACCCCCTCGTAGGTGGAGGTGGAATAGCCGTAATAGCTCCACAAAAAGGCGCACATCCGCATCTCCTCGCCGGGGGGCGATAGGGTGGTAACGCGGTCGGCGGTCACCTCCACGATCTCGCCGGGGCCCAGCTCCCGCTCATCCAAAAAGCCCAGCTTTTGATGGGCGAAGGGCTCAAAAGACACGCTATGGCCGTCCTCCCGACGACCGATCCAAATGGGCAGACGTCCCATTTTATCCCGGGCCGCGATGATGGAACCGTCGTCTTTGAGGATGAGGATCGAGGCGGTACCCTCCACCTGATTCTGCACAAAGTGGATGCCTTCAACAAAATCCTTCTTCAAATTGATCATGGCACCGATCAGCTCGGTGGCGTTTACCGCACCGCCGGTCATGGCGTCAAAATGGCCGCCGTCCGTCATATAGGTGTCCACCAGTTGCTCGGCGTTGTTGATGGCTCCGGTAACACAGATGGCATAGGTGCCCAGTTTGGAACGGATCAGCAACGGTTGGGGATAATAATCGCTGATGCATCCGATGGCGGAAGTACCCTCCATCTCATCGAACACGTCCTTAAACCGGGCGCGGAACGGGGTGGTCTGTATGCTGTGGATCTGCCGCTGCAAGCCAATGACGGCGTCGTATACGGCGATACCGGCGCGTCGGGTGCCCAGGTGGGAGTGGTAGTCGGTGCCAAAAAACACGTCCTCCATACAGTCCCGGTGGGACACAATACCAAAATAACCGCCCATGGTGGTCTCCTTTCAATCAGGGATAAAGCCTTTCGGGAGGGCGCTCAAACGCCCTCCCTTATAAATCTTCTTGCGTGGAAAAGTGCAAAGCATAATTGCTGATGAGATCGTGGTACCAAAGATGGAATCAGGGATTACTATTAAGCAAAGAACAGACCGTTCAGGGTCATGGGGTCGATGTACTCGCCGTTCTTGTACACACGCATATTGCCGGAGGCGACCTCGTCGATCAGCATCACGTTGCCCTCGGGGTCGTAGCCGAACTCAAACTTGATGTCGTACAGCTCCATGCCCTTCTCCGCCAGATCGTCGGCCACGATCTTGGTGATGGCCTGGGTCTGCGCCTTCAGAGAGTCGTACTGCTCGGCGGTCATCACGCCCAGGTCCACCAGACCATCCTTGGTGACCAGGGGATCGCCCAGGGCATCGTTCTTAAAGGTGGTCTCTACGTAATAGGGCAGATCCTGACCCTCGGTGCAATAATCGCTGTAACGGCGGAGGAAGGAGCCCACAGCCTTACGGCGGCAGATAACCTCCAAGCCCTTGCCGAATACCTTAGCGGGCAGCACCTCCATGGTGGTGTCGGCCAGGCTGGCGTTGACGTAGTGGGTGCGGATGCCGGCGGCATTGATCTTCTCGAAGTAGTAGATGGACATACGCAGGTTCACGTCGCCCACGCCCTCAATGGTCAGACCCACGGCGTTCTCGCCGGGATCGAACACGCCGTCCTTGCCGGTGCAGTCGTCCTTAAACAGCAGCAGGCAGTTGCCGTTATCCAGTTTGTAAACGTTCTTGGTCTTGCCGGTGTAGATCAGTTCTTTGCTCATGATAATCTCTCCTTTTGCTATATGACACTAAATTTATAACCAACAGGTATTACGACAAATTTACAGTTGCTCCATCACGTGAGCGTCTTTGGCCAGCACCGCCTCGGCGTCGGACACACGCTTGGCATCCAGTCGCGCCGCCAGGTCAGCGTCCGAAACCGCCAGAATCTGGGCGGCCAGCAGCGCAGCGTTGGCGCCGCCGTTGATCGCCACGGTGGCCACCGGGATACCGGTGGGCATCATCACGGTGGACAGGAGGGCGTCCATACCGTCCAGCACAGAGGACTTGCAGGGGATGCCGATGACCGGCAGGGTGGTGTTGGCGGCGATGGTGCCGGCCAGGTGGGCCGCCATACCGGCGGCGGCGATCAGCACGCCGAATCCGTTGGCCCGGGCGTTGACCGCAAAGTCGCGGGCCTCCACCGGGGTGCGGTGGGCGGAATAGATATGCACCTCAAACGGGATATCCAAAGCTCCCAGCGTGTCGGTGGCTTTTTTGATAATGGGCAGGTCACTGTCGCTGCCCATAATGATGCCAACTTTTTTCATAAGGGTTTTCCTCCTTAGATGGAATCGGGAAAGCCTCACCGCCCTGCAGAAAAAAACAGAAAAGGGCGCAGTTAACTCGGGGTGAGTTGACTGCGCCCAGACGGTCGGCCGGTATCCGTTTTTCGGTCCTTTGCGGTGCTCCGCAATTATCCGTCAGTCACGAAAAACGGTCATTATTTGACCATCAAATTATACCACTTTTCGACGTGGGGTGTCAAGGCGCAGACGCAGTATTTTGGCTTTTCTACACTTTGTACAATTACTTGATGGAAACACTCTTCTCTTTCTGTATAACATCGTGAGCGCCGCCCTCCACAATACTGGTGGCAGACACCAGCGTGAGGGTCGCCTTCTCCTGCAGCTCGGGGATGGTCAGAGCGCCACAGTTGCACATCGTGGAGCGCACCTTGGACAGGGACAGGGCCACGTTATCCTTCAGACTGCCGGCGTAGGGCACGTAGGAGTCCACGCCCTCCTCAAAGGACAGCTTCTTATCGCCGCCCAGGTCGTAACGCATCCAGTTGCGGGCACGGCTGGAGCCCTCGCCCCAATACTCCTTATAGTAGGTGCCGCCGATGTTCACCTTGTTGGTGGGGGACTCGTCAAAGCGAGCGAAATACCGGCCCAGCATCACGAAATCGGCGCCCATGGCCAGAGCCAGGGTGATGTGGTGGTCGTAGACGATACCGCCGTCGGAGCCCACCGGGATATAGATGCCGGTCTCCTCGAAATAGCGGTCACGCTCGGCACAGACCTCGATCAGAGCGGTGGCCTGACCACGGCCGATGCCCTTGGTCTCACGGGTGATGCAGATGGAGCCACCGCCGATACCCACCTTGATGAAGTCCGCACCGGCCTCGGCCAGGAAACGGAAGCCGGCGGCATCCACCACGTTACCGGCACCCACCTTCACGGTGTCGCCGTAGTGCTCACGGATCCAGTCGATGGTCAGCTTCTGCCACTCAGAGAAGCCCTCGGAGGAGTCGATGCACAGCACGTCGGCACCGGCCTCCACCAGAGCGGGCACACGCTGGGCATAGTCGCGGGTGTTGATGCCCGCGCCCACCACATACCGCTTGTCGGCATCCAGCAGCTCGTTGGGGTTCTTCTTGTGCATATCGTAGTCCTTGCGGAACACGAAATACAGCAGGCGACCCTCTTTGTCCAGGATGGGCAGAGAGTTCAGCTTGTGGTCCCAGATGATATCGTTAGCCTCTTTCAGGGTGGTACCCTCAGGGGCGGTGATCAGCTTGTTGAGCGGGGTCATAAAGTCGCACACCTTGGTGGAGGGGTCCATACGGCTCACGCGATAGTCGCGGCCGGTGACGATGCCCACCAGCTTGCCGGCGGGGGTGCCGTCCTCAGTGACCGCCACGGTGGAGTGACCGGTCTCCTCTTTCAGCGCCACTACATCAGCCAGGGTGGCATCGGGGCGCAGGTTGGAGTCGCTCTTCACAAAGCCGGCCTTATAGTCCTTAGCGCGCTTGACCATCGCGGCCTCGTCCTCCACGGTCTGAGAGCCGTAGATAAAGGATACGCCGCCCTCGGTGGCCAGAGCCACCGCCAGACGGTCACCGGAAACCGACTGCATAATGGCAGACACCATGGGGATGTTCATCTCAATGGCAGGCTTCTCCCCCTTCTTAAACTTGGTCAAGGGCGTCTTCAGAGAGACGTTGGCGGGGATGTGGTTGTGGTCGGAGTACCCGGGGATCAGCAGGTACTCGTTAAAAGTATGGGAAGGTTCGTTGATAATCTTAGCCATGTCAAATCATCCTTTCTTAGTTGGCTTTGGTTTCACAGTAAATACAGCGGTAGACTTTCTGCTCCCGGTCGGTCAACCGGACCACGTGAGCCAGTTCCTGCTCACAGGAGGTGATGCACCGGGGATTCTTGCACTGGATGACGTTCACCAGTTGCTCCGGCATGGGGATGGATTTCTTCTCCACCAGTTGGCCGTCCCGGATGACGTTGACGGTGGCGTCCGGGTCCACGTAGCCGATGACGTCCAGATTCACCGGGATGGCGGCGTCGATCTTGATGATGTCCTTGCGGCCCATCTTTTTGCTCCCGACGTTGCGGATGAGCGCCACCGAGCACTCGATGGTGTCCAGACCCAGCAGATGATACAGTTTCATCCCGCAACCGGCGGTGATGTGGTCGATAACCACGCCGTTCTGGATGGAATCGATGTTCATTCGCTCGCCTCCTTCAGCAGTTTCAGAATCAGCGCCATGCGCATATACTTGCCGTACAGCACCTGTTTGAAATAGCAGGCGCGGGGGTCGTCGTCCACCGCCACCGAGATCTCGTTGACCCGGGGCAGGGGATGCAGGATGGACAGGTCCGGCTTGGCGTTCTCCAACTTTTTGAGGTCCAGAATATAGCTGTCTTTGAGTCGAAGGTAGTCCTCCTCGTTAAAGAAACGCTCCTGCTGGACGCGGGTCATATACAGAATGTCCAGATCGGGCATCGCCTCTTCCAGGCTGGTGGTCTGGACATAGGGGATGTTCTTCTTTTGCAGTACGTCCTTTTTGACGTAGCTGGGGAGCTTCAGCTCCTCCGGCGAGATCAGCACGATCTTGATGCCGGTGTACCGGGACAAGGCGTTGATCAGCGAGTGGACGGTGCGACCAAACTTCAGGTCGCCACAGAAGCCCACGGTCAGATCGTTCAGTCTCCCCTTCTCACGGTAGATGGTGAGCAGATCGGCCAGGGTCTGGGTGGGGTGACAATGACCGCCATCGCCGGCGTTGATCACCGGGATGGAGGCGTTGTTCGCCGCCACCAGAGCCGCACCCTCTTTAGGGTGGCGCATGGCGATGATGTCGGCGTAGCAGCTGATCACCTTGGCGGTGTCCGCCACGCTCTCGCCCTTGGCGGCGGAGGAACTGCTGGCGGAGGCCATACTGATCACGTTGCCGCCCAACTCCATCATCGCCGCCTCAAAGCTCAGGCGGGTACGGGTGGAGGGTTCAAAGAACAGGGTGGCCAACTTTTTGCGCTTGCACGCCTCGGCGTAATCGTCGGGGTTTTCGATGATGGCGCAGGCGGTGGCGATGAGAGCATCGATCTCTTCCACCGTCAGGTCGAGAATATCAATTACACTACGCATATCTTACTTCGCTCCGTTCACGGCAAGATAATTCTTGATGCGGGTCACGTTCTCCTCATTGGCGGGGTCCTCTTCCAGATACTCGATGATGTCGTAGACATCCACGATGGAATAGACCGGGAAGCCGAACTGCTCTTCGATCTCCTGCATAGCGCCCTTTTCGGACTGACCTTTTTCTTTGCGGTCCACCATAATAAAGGTGGCGGCGACCTTACAGCCCTCCAGGTGGCTGAGGATCTCCATACTCTCGCGGATGGCGGTACCGGCGGTGATCACGTCCTCGATGATGACGATCTCCTCGCCGGGGGTGGGCACGTAGCCTACGAACACGCCGCCCTCGCCGTGATCCTTTACCTCTTTACGGTTGAAGAAGAAGGGCACGTTGAGACCGTTCTTGGACAGTGCCACGGCGGCGGACACCGACAGGGAGATGCCCTTGTAGGCGGGACCGTACAGCACCGCCGGCTTCTGACCCAGCTTCTCAAAATAGGCTTTGGCGTAGAACTCGCCCAGACGGGCGATGTCGTTGCCGGTCTTGATCATACCGGCGTTGATGAAATAGGGGATCTTACGGCCGGACTTGGCGGTGAAATCACCGAACTTCAGCACGCCAGCCTCCTGCAAAAACTGGATAAATTCTCTCTTATAGGCTTCCATCTACGTTGTCCTCCTTGTATGTCTTGTTTCTATGGGATGCTTAGCCGTCGCAGAACTCGGCGACACAGCGCTCGTAGGCAGCCACCGGGTCGGCGGCGGCGGTGATGGGACGACCCACCACGATGTAATCGGAGCCGATCTCCTTGGCGGCGGCGGGGGTCATCACCCGTTTCTGGTCGCCGATGTCGCCATCCGCAAACCGAACGCCGGGGGTGATGGTGAGGAAATCCTTGCCGCAGGTGTCGTGCACCTTGCCGGCCTCCAGGGGGGAGCAGACCACGCCGTCCAGACCCGCCTTTTTGGCGTTGGCGGCGTAGTGCATCACGACCTGGTCGATGGGCTCTTTGATCAGCAGGTCGTTCTCCATAGCCTCCTGGTCGGTGGAGGTCAGCTGGGTCACCGCGATCAGCAGGGGACGGGTGCCGTCGGGACGGGTCAGCCCCTCCAGGGCCGCCTCCATCATCCGGACGGTGCCGCCGGCGTGCAGGTTGGTGATGTCCACGTCCAAATTAGACAGCACGCTCATCGATTTCTTCACGGTGTTGGGGATGTCGTGCAGCTTCAGATCCAGGAAGATCTTATGGCCGCGGCGCTTGATCTCCCGGACAATCTGGGGACCCTCGGCATAGAACAGCTCCATACCGATCTTCACAAACGGTTTACGACCGGTGAACCGGTCCAAAAAGCCGAACACCTGGTCGGCATTGGCAAAATCACATGCCACGATTACGTCTTTACCCATTACGAAACGCCTCCTATAATATCTTTTAGATCCGCGATGCCGTAGCGATCCATCACACCCGGCAGGTCGCGGATAATTCCTTGACACACGTAAGGATTGACCAGGTTGGCGGCACCCACCTCAACGGCGGTGGCGCCGGCCAGCATCAGTTCAATCACGTCCTCGGCGGTGGACACACCGCCCATACCCACCACGGGGATGCTCACCGCGTGGGCCACCTGATACACCATCCGCACCGCCACCGGGAAGATGGCCGGACCGGAGAAGCCGCCCATCTTGTTGGCGATCACCGGTTTTTTGGTGCGCAGATCGATGCGCATACCTAAAAGGGTATTGATCAGGCTGATGCCATCCGCCCCGGCCGCTTCACAGGCCTTGGCGATGGACACAATGTCGGTCACGTTGGGGGATAGCTTCACGATCACCGGCTTGGTGGTGACCGCCTTGACCGCTTTGACCACTTCGGCAGCCGCCTCCGGGCTGGTGCCGAAGCTCATGCCGCCGCCGTGGACGTTGGGGCAACTGATGTTGACCTCCAACCAGCCCACCTGCTCTTCCTTATCCAGTCTTTCGCAGGTGTAGGCGTAATCCTCGATGGCAAAGCCGGACACGTTGGCCATCACCGGCTTGTGGAAGCACTGCTTGAGCTTAGGCAGCTCCTCGGTGATGACCTTATCCACGCCGGGGTTCTGCAGCCCCACCGCGTTGATCATACCGGCATAGCACTCCGCGATGCGGGGGGTGGGGTTGCCGAAGCGGGGATCCTTGGTGGTACCCTTAAAGGAGAAGGTGCCCAGGCAGTTGATGTCGTATAATTCGGCGAACTCATAGCCGAAGCCAAAGGTGCCGGAGGCGGGGATGATGGGGTTATCCATCTCGATGCCGCACAGGTTCACGCTTAAGCGTCCCATAAAATCTCCTCCTTCTCCAGCACCGGGCCGTCCTTGCAGATACGCTTGTAGCCGGTGATCACCTTGCAGGAGCAACCCATACAGGCGCCAAACCCGCAGCCCATCCGCTCCTCAAAGCTGAACTGACCGGAGGTGGCGGTGGCCTTGTACACGGCGCGGAGCATCGGCTCCGGTCCGCAGGTGTAGAAATAACTGTATTCCGCCGGCAGAGCGTCGGTGACAAAGCCCTTAACGCCATAGCTGCCGTCGGCGGTGGTGACGGTCACGTCACAACCCAGGTCCTTGAACTCTTGCTCACAGAACACCTCATCTTTGGTGTTAAAGCCCAGCACCACCGACACGGTCTTGCCCTGCTCCCGCAGCTGGCGGGCCAGCATATAGAGGGGGGGTACGCCCACGCCGCCCCCCAACAGCAGGGGATGGTCACCGGCCTTGGTCCTATCGTAGCCGTTGCCCAGACCGGTCAGCACGTCCAGGGGCTGCCCTACGCGCATTCCCGCCATCTGGGCGGTGCCCTTACCCACCACCTTATAGATGAGGGTGAGCACCCCCTCGGTGCAGTCGTACACCGAGATGGGGCGGCGCAGATACAGACCGTCCAGCAGGATGTTGACAAACTGGCCGGTGGTGATGCCGGTGGTGTCGCCGGTGAGCCGCATCCGATAGACGGTGGCGGTCAGCGGCACGTTTTCCAGCACGGTAAAGATGCTCTGTTTCATAATAAACTCCTTTGGTGGAGCGGGCAAAGGCCCCCTCCCCGAGGGGGCTGCCGAGCGAAAGCGAGGCTGGGGGAGTTTCACTCCCTCCGTCACGCTCCGCGTGCCACCTCCCTCAAGGAGGGAGGCTTTGCTCAATTCACACTTGTTCTTATTTCGCGTCGATGGTGGACACCTTGTTGGTGATCTCCTCCAGCACGTCCAGCACGATGCGCACGGTATCCAGGTTGGAGAACAGGGTCACGCCGTTCTCCACCGCACAGCGGCGGATCTGTACGCCGTCCTCGTAGTGGACGCCGGACATAATGGCGCGGGTGTTGATCACGTAACTTACGTAACCGGCCCGGATGGAGTCAAAGATCTCCTCGCTACCCTCCAGCAGTTTCTTCAGCACCCGGGTACGGATGCCGTTCTGCTTGAGGAAGTTGGCGGTGCCCACGGTGGCCTCGATGTTGAAGCCCATATCGTAGAAGCGGCGCACCAGCGGCAGCGCCTCCTCCTTATCCTCGTCGGCCAAGGTCACGATGACGGTACCGTAGTTCTGCAGGTTCATACCGCCGGCGATCAGCGCCTTTTGCATGGCGCGGTGCAGCTTGTCGTCGTAGCCGATGGCCTCGCCGGTGGACTTCATCTCAGGGGACAGATAGGCATCCAGACCCTTGATCTTGTTGAAGGAGAACACCGGCACCTTGACGTAGTAGCGGTTCTTCTCCTCGGGGTACAGGCAGAAGATGCCCTGCTCCTTGAGGGTCTTGCCCAGGATCACCTCGGTGGCGATATCGGCCAGGCTGTAGCCGGTGGCCTTGGACAGGAAGGGCACGGTACGGGAAGAACGGGGGTTGACCTCGATGATATACACGTTGTCGTTCTTATCCACGATGAACTGGATGTTGAACAGACCGACGATGCCGATGCCCAGACCCAGCTTTTTGGCGTACTGCAGGATGGTGCCCTTGACCTTGTCGGAGACCGAGAAGGTGGGATAGACCGAGATGGAGTCGCCGGAGTGAACGCCGGTGCGCTCCACCAGCTCCATAATGCCGGGAACAAACACGTCGTGCCCGTCGCAGATGGCATCCACCTCGACTTCTTTACCCACGATGTATTTATCCACCAGCACCGGCTTGTCCTCGTCGATCTCCACGGCGGTCTTGAGATAATGCCGCAGGTCCTCGTCCTTGGCCACGATCTGCATGGCGCGGCCACCCAGCACGAAGGAGGGGCGCACCAGCACGGGATAGCCGATGTCGTTGGCGGCCTTGATGCCGTCCTCGATCTTGGTGACGGCCCGTCCGGGAGGCTGGGGAATGTCCAATTCCCGCAGGATCTTCTCAAAGGCATCCCGGTTCTCCGCCCGCTCGATGGCGGCGCAGTCGGTGCCGATGATGTTGACCCCCCGATCCATCAGGGGCTGAGCCAGGTTGATGGCGGTCTGACCGCCCAGCGAGGCGATAACGCCCTCCGGCTGCTCATAGTCGATGATGGCCATTACGTCCTCCGGGGTCAGCGGCTCGAAATACAGCTTGTCCGCGGTGGTGTAGTCGGTGGACACGGTCTCGGGGTTGTTGTTGATGATGATGGCCTCGTAGCCGGACTTCTTAATGGTCTGGACGGCGTGGACGGTGGAATAGTCAAACTCCACGCCCTGACCGATGCGGATGGGGCCGGCACCCAGCACCACGATCTTCTTCTTATCGGTGAGCCGGCTGTCGTTGTTGCCCTGATAGGAGGAGTACAGATACGCGATATACGCACCGGTGTGCAGGGTGTCCACCATACGGAACACGGGGGTGATACCGGAGGCCTTACGCATGGCGTACACTTCGGTCTCCTTGATGCCCCACAGCTTGGCGATGTAGGTGTCGCCGAAGCCCATCACCTTAGCGGCCCGCAGGGTGTCGGCATCCCGGTTTTCCTTCAACCGGTTCTCCATATCCACGATGCGTCCCAGGCTCTGAAGGAAGAGGTCGGTGACCTTGGTCAGGTCGTGAAGCTCTTCCAGGCTCATACCCAACCGGATGAGCTGGGTCCAGGCAAAGATGTTGTCGTCCTTGCTCTCGGCGATGTACGCCACCAGTTCTTCACGGCTCATCTGGTCGAACTTGGGCATATGGAAATGGCACACGCCGGTCTCCAGCGACCGGACGGACTTCAGGAAGCACTCGTCCAGGGTGGAGCCGATGCCCATCACCTCGCCGGTAGCCTTCATCTGGGTGCCCAGCGTGTTGGGGGCGGAGGTGAACTTGTCAAAGGGGAAGCGGGGGAACTTGGCCACGATGTAATCCAGAGAGGGCTCGATGGCGGCGGTGCCGCCGGCCACCGGGATATCGGCCAGGCTCATGCCCACCGCAATCTTGGCGGTCACCCGGGCGATGGGGTAGCCGCTGGCCTTGGAGGCCAGGGCGGAGGAGCGGGACACGCGGGGGTTGACCTCGATGAGGTAGTATTCGCTGGTCTCGGGATTCAGCGCAAACTGCACGTTACAGCCGCCGGCAATCTTCAGCTCGCGGATGATCTTGATGGCGGAGTCGTTGAGCATCTTGTGGTCCTTCTCGCTCAGCGACAGGATGGGGGCAACCACCACAGAGTCGCCGGTGTGAACGCCAACCGGGTCCACGTTCTCCATACCGCAGATGGTGATGGCGTTGTCATAGGAGTCCCGCATCACCTCAAACTCGATCTCTTTATAGCCCTTAACGCTCTTTTCAATCAGCACCTGGTGCACGGGGGAGAGCTTAAAGGCGTTCTTGCCGATCTCCAGCAACTCTTTCTCGTTATAGGCGAAGCCGCCGCCGGTGCCGCCCAGGGTAAAGGCGGGACGCAGCACCACGGGATAGCCGATGCGGGCCGCCGCCTCTTTGGCCTCCTCCAGATCGTAGGTGATCTCGGAGGGGATGACCGGCTCGCCGATGGACTCGCACAGTTCTTTAAACATCTCTCGGTCTTCGGCCCGCTCAATGGACTCGCTGGAGGTGCCCAGCAGCTCTACGCCGCACTCCTTGAGAATGCCCTTCTTCTCCAACTGCATGGCCAGGTTCAGACCGGTCTGACCGCCGATGCCGGGCACGATGGCGTCGGGACGCTCATAGCGGAGGATCTTGGCCACGTATTCCAGGGTCAGAGGCTCCATATACACCTTGTCCGCGATGGTGGTGTCGGTCATGATGGTGGCGGGGTTGGAGTTGCACAACACCACCTCATAGCCCTCTTCCCGCAGGGCCAGGCAAGCCTGGGTGCCGGCGTAGTCGAACTCCGCCGCCTGTCCGATGACAATGGGGCCGGAGCCGATGATGAGAATCTTCTTAATGTCGGTACGCTTTGCCATAATTAGTCCTCCTCATATTTGTACACGATGTTGCCGTCGGCTACGGTCAGCACACAACGACCGTAGAGGGTCTCGCCTGCGTAAGGCGTCGCCCTGCCGAGGGTGTGGAATTCGTCGGGGTCAACGGCGTGGGGCTCGGAAAGCTCCCAAACCGTAAAGCTGTCGCCGGGGTCAAGGCCAAACCGGCGGCGGGGATGATCGGTCAGGCACGCAACGGCCTGTTCCAACGTAATTATGCCGGGGCGCACCAGGTGGGTGTAGATCGCCGGAAAGGCGGTCTCCAGCCCCACCACGCCAAAGGCGCTGTGCTCCAGCCCCTTGGCCTTTTCCTCCGCCGAGTGGGGGGCGTGGTCGGTGGCGATGCAGTCGATGGTGCCATCGGCAATGCCCTGCACCAGCGCCTCTCGGTCGGCGGCGCTCCGCAGGGGCGGGTTCATCTTAAACCGGCCATCCTCCTGCAGAAAACTGTCGTCCATCGTCAGGTAATGGGGGGCGGTCTCGCAGGTGACGTTGACCCCCCTCGCTTTCGCCTGGCGGATCAATTCGACGCTCTCTTTACACGAGATGTGGCACACGTGATAGGCACAGCCGGTCTCCTCTGCCAGTTTGAGGTCCCGGGCGATGGGCCCCCACTCGCTCTCGGAGCAGATGCCCCGGTGACCGTGGGCGGCGGCGTAAGCGCCGTCGTGGATATACCCGCCGTGAAGCAGGCTGTTGTCCTCGCAGTGGGCCACGATCAGCTTGCCCAGCCGCTTGGCCTCTTGCATCGCCTGGCGCATCAGGCTCTCGCTCTGCACGCCGCGCCCATCGTCGGAAAAGGCGACGCAGTCCGGCGCCATACCGGCCAGATCCCCCAGCGCCTCTCCCCTCTGCCCCACCGTGATGGCGCCGTAGGGGTGGATGTGGATGCCCTCCGGCGGGATCAGCACCCGTTGGGCCGCCAAATGCTCTACGCTGTCCGGCACCGGGTTTAGGTTGGGCATGGTGCACACGTCGGTGTACCCGCCCCGGGCCGCCGCGGCAGAACCGGTCAACATGGTCTCTTTATAAGAAAATCCCGGCTCGCGAAAATGCACGTGCACATCGCAAAAGCCGGGAAAAACAGCATAAGAAAGCGCGGCGCTCCGGGACAAGCCCGCCAATTCCACCGCACGAGAAACAACAGAGGCGTCTACCAGCACCCCACATACGTTCTGCATCGGTTTGCTGCCCATAGATACCCCTCCTTTTCCAAAATCTCATAATTTAAGTTATTATAACATACGCGCATATATATGTCAACGAATATTGTCCCATCCGAAGTGCAAAAATTGCGGCAGTTTGGGGACGAATTCTCGTGCAAAATGCAGAAAACACCGCCCTGCTATGCAGAGCGGTGTTTTCGTTTATCGTTTTGTCCAGGTGCCGGGCATCAGCGCCAACACCAGGGGGTAGATCTCCAGACGGCCCAGCAGCATGGCAAAGGACAGCACCACCTTAGACAGGGCGCTGTAATCCGCAAAACTGCCGGTGGGCCCCACCGCCCCCAAACCGGGACCGATGTTGTTTATACACGCAGCTACCGCGGTGAAATTGCTCTCCAAATCAAACAGCGGCTCCAGGCACAACAACAAAAACGCCGCACCAAACAAGAGGAAATACAGCGCCACATAGGCGGTGGCAGACTGAACCACCGGCTCCTCTACCCGCTTGCCCTCCAGCCGAATCACACCCACCGAACGGGGGTGCACCAACCGCTTGAGCTCCCGCCCCACGGCTTTGCCCACCAGCATCACGCGCGACACCTTCAGGCCGCCGCCGGTAGAGCCGGCGCTAGCACCAATGAACATCAGCAGCACCAACACACACTTGGCAAACATCGGCCACAGGTTAAAATCGGTGGTGGCATAGCCGGTGGTGGTGATGATGGAGGAAGCCTGGAACGCCGCGTGGCGCACCGTTTCCCCAACGGTGGCATAGTCCCCCGCCAGCGCTACGTTCAGAGAAACGGCGCCGATGGCCGCCACCGTGATGCCAAAATAGGCCCACAGCTCCCGGTTGGTAAAAGCCGAGCGAAAACTGCGGATGAGCAACAGATAATAGATGTTGAAGTTGACGCCGAACAGCCACATAAACACCGTAATGATCCATTGGCAGGCGGCGTTGTACTCGCCAATGCTGGTGCTGTACATACCGAAGCCGCCGGTGCCGGCGGTGCCAAACGTATGGATCAGGCTGTCGAACAGCGGCATACCCGCCACCAGCAGACAGAGAACCTCCACCACGGTCAGCACCAGGTACAGCAAATATAGAATCTTAGCGGTATCCCGCAAACGGGGCACCAGCTTGCCCACGATGGGACCGGGCACCTCTGCCCGCATCACGTGGATGGTGCGACCGGATTGAGAGGGGGACAGCGCCATCATCAGCACCAGCACGCCCATACCGCCGATCCAATGGGTAAAACTTCGCCAAAACAGCACGCCATGGCTCATACCCAGCGTCTCGCCCATCCGGCCCAGGTCGGTCACCACCGACGAGCCGGTGGTGGTGAAGCCGCTGACCGTCTCGAAAAAAGCGTCCACAAACCGGGGGATCTCCCCGCTGAGCACAAAGGGCAACGCCCCCACCAGAGAGAGCGCCACCCAGGAGAGCGCCACAATGATAAAGCCCTCTTTGGCATAAATGGTGTGGTTTTTGGGGCGGCGGAGCAGGGTCAGACCGGTGCCGACCAACAGCGCCACACCGGCGGAGATCAACATCGCCGCCAAGCCGCCATCTCCGTAGACGACGCACACCACCGCCGGCAACAAGAGCAAAGCCGCTTCCAGCTGCAGCAGGCGACCCACCATATAGAAAATCATCCGATAATTCATACCGTCAACTTCCCTATCGCTAAAATTGGGGTAACTTACTTAAGAATGTCCGCTAAATCGTTCAGGCGACGACCGGCGGTGATCACCACCACTCGGTCACCGGGCAGAATGACGTCGTCACCGGCAGGGATGATGGTGTCCCGTCCCCGCAGAATACCGGCGATCAGCACCTGGCTCTTGGTCTGCAGATCCTTCAGCGGGATCCGCACCAAACGCAGGTCGTCCTTGACCTTGAATTCCAGCGCCTCTGCCCCGTCGTCCATCAGGCGGTACAGCGTCTCCACGCTGCTGCCCATAGAATTCTCCAGGGCGCGGGCGTGCTGGACCAATAGATCGGCGATAATGTTCCGCGAGGACACCACGCAATCCAGACCCAGCTGCAACGCCAACGTGCCCAATTCCGGACGATTGACCTTAGGGATCACCTTGGGCACTTGGTGAGAGGCGGCAAAGAAGGAGAGCAGAATGTTCTGCTCGTCCATGCCGGTCAAGGACACAAAGGCGTCCATCCCGGCCAAGCCCTCTTCCATCAGCAGCTCCTGCTGGGCGCCGTCGCCGCAGATCACCGTGACGGTGGGCAACATCTCGCACAGATGCTCGCAGGTTTCCCGGTCTTTGTCGATGATCTTTACGTCCACACCGGCGGCAATCAGCCGCTTGGCGAGATAAAAGGCGGTACGACTACCGCCCAGGATCATCACTTTTTTCGCCTGCTTCTTGATGGTGCCCACCGCTTTCAGCAGTTTTTGCATCTCGCTGTGGGTGGCGGTGAGCCCCACCTTGTCCCCGCCCCGAAGCACAAAGCTGCCGTCGGGGATAAAGACCTCCTCCCCTCTCTGCACCACGCAGATAAGGAACTTGGCCTTGAACTTGGAGCGCATCTCAAACAGAGGCATCCCCACCAGAGGGGACTCCTCTTTGAGCTTGATCTCGATCATCTCGAATTTCCGACCGGAGAAGGTCTCGATCTTCACCGCAGAGGGCAGACGCAGGATGTGATACAGCTCCTGCGCCGCCAGCTTATCCGGGTTGATGGCCATAGAGATGTTGAGATGCTGTTTCATCGGCAGCAGACTGCCGTCGTTGTACTCCGGGTTGCGGATGCGGGCCACCGTATTGCCGGCACCCATCCGCTTGGCCAGATAACTGCACAGCATATTCACCTCGTCCGAGCCGGTGGCAGCCACCACCAGATCGGCCTTCTCCACGCCGGCCTCTTCCAGCGTTTCGCAGTCACCGCCGTTGCCGCAGACGGTGATCACGTCGTGGATGTTGGTGATATCGTTCAGCGGGGCGATGCGGTTGTCCACCGCGGTCACGTCGTGCCCCTCTGCCACCAGACTTTCCAGAATGGTGGTGCCGATCTTGCCGCAACCAACAACGATAATGTTCATAAAATGTGCCTCCTTAACAGGCTTCTTTATGAGAACTCTATAATCCGCATTGTAGCACAATGAATTTTGCTTTGCAATAGGTTTATTAAATAAGCTGGTTTTCGTAGGGGACGATGCCCACATCGTCCCGGGCGGATGTGGGCATCCGCCCCTACACCCTCTATGCAATGCGGTTGTACAATAAAAAAGTCCGACCTTGTAGGTCGGACTTTTTTACATATTAACCCTCGGACTTCATCAATTTCACCAGGGCGCTGGCGCCGATGCGGTCCGCTCCGGCCTCGATCATGGCCTGAGCCGCCTCAAAACTGCGGATGCCGCCGGCGGCCTTCACCTTGACGCCGGGGCCCACGTTGCGGGCCATCAGCTGAACGTCCTGAACGGTGGCACCGCCCTTGTCAAAGCCGGTGGAGGTCTTGATATAGGCCGCCCCCGCTTGGGTGACGCAATGGCACAGCGCCACCTTTTCGGTGTCGGTGAGCCCGCAACACTCGATAATCACCTTAAGGGTGGCCGGGGCGCAGGCCCGGGCCACGATGGCGATCTCGTTGGTGACCGCCTCAAACAGACCGTCCTTGACCCACCCGCGGTTAATGACCATATCCACCTCTTTCGCCCCCGCCTCGGCCACGCACTTGGCCTCATAGGCCTTGGCGGCGGTGGGGCTGTTGCCGTGGGGAAAGCCGATGACGGTGCAGATGGGCAGTTTTCCGTCCACGTAGCCCACCGCTCTTTTCACATAGCAGGGCGGGATGCACACGGTGGCGGTGCCGTAGGTGATGGCGTCGTCGCACAGGGTGCGGATATCCTCCCAGGTGGCGGCGGGGTTCAGCTCGGTGTGGTCCACCCGGCTCAAAATCGCCTGTTTATCCATTACAGAGCCTCCACCTCAGCCATAATGGCCTGAGCAAACTCGGCGCAGGTGTTGCCGCCGGGACGACCGGTCATATTCATCTTCTCGTTGCAGATGGCGAGGGCCTTCTCCAATTTCTCCGCCTCCTCTGCCTTGCCGATGTGGCGCAGCAGCATAGCGCAGGCCTTCAGCACCGAGGCGGGGTTGGCATAGTCGCCGCGCCCCATCTCGATCATCCGGGGGGCAGAGCCGTGGATGGCCTCAAACATCGCATAACGGTCGCCGATGTTGGCCGAGCCGGCGGTGCCCACGCCACCCTGGATCTGGGCGGCCTCGTCGGTGATGATGTCGCCGTACAGATTGGGCAGTACGAACACCTGGAACTGGCTGCGGCGCGCCTCGTTGACCAGGTTGGCGGTCATAATATCAATGTACCAGTCCTCGGCGGTGATGCCGGGGTACTCGGCGGCCACCTCGTGGCAGATGCGGGAGAAGTTGCCGTCGGTCTTCTTCATAATGTTGGCCTTGGTGACGATGGCCACGTTGTCCTTGCCGTTATTTTTGGCGTACTCAAAGGCGGTCCGGGCGATGCGGCGGGTGCCGGCCTCGGTGGTCACCTTGAAGTCCATGGACAGCTTGCCGGGGATCTCCACGCCCCGGCTACCCAGGACGTACTCACCCTCGCTGTTTTCACGATAGAACACCCAGTCGATACCCAGTTCGGGCACGCAGGTGGGGCGCACATTGGCGTACAGATCCAGCTCCCGGCGCATAGCCACGTTGGCACTCTCCAGGTTGCCGCCGTGGGGGGTGGTGGTGGGGCCCTTCAGAATCACGTCGCACTCCTTCAGCGCGGCCAGGGTGTCGTCGGGGATGGCTTTGCCCACCTCCTCGCGGCGCTCGATGGTCAGGCCGTCGATCTCCCGGAAGGACACGCGACCGGAGGCCACCTCGTCCGCCAGCAAAAAGCGGAGTACGTCCTCACCGGCGTGGGTGATGATGGGGCCGATGCCGTCGCCGCCGCAGATGCCGATGGTGATGTGGGGCAGGTTGGCAAAATCCTTGGCGGCCTCGCCGGCCTCCATCCGGTTCTGGCGGGCCAGCTGCTCGGTGATCAGGGTGCGGAATTGCTCTACCGCGTTATCAATGTACTGTTGCATATTACTTTTCCCCCATTTCTTTGGTGTAGGCCAGCAGACCGCCGGCTTTCAGAATGGCTTTCTGTCGTTCGGTGAAATCGGCGCACAGAGTCACCTCGACACCGGTGGTCTTGTTCACCAGCGTCATCTCGCCGGAGTCCATACCGGCATACACACCGGTGATCTCCAGCAGATCGTCCTGGCTGAGCTGGTCATAATCCTCGGGATTCTTAAAGCTCAGGGGCATAATGCCGGCGTTGATCAGGTTGGCGGCGTGGATGCGGGCAAAGGACTTGGCAATGACGGCACGCACGCCCAGATACAGCGGCACCAGCGCCGCGTGCTCGCGGGAAGAGCCCTGACCGTAGTTGCTGCCGCCCACCACAATGGATTTACCCGCTTGTTTCGCTCTTTCGGGGAAGGTGGTGTCACAGACGCCGAAGCAGAACTGGGACAGGTGAGGAATGTTGGAACGATAGGGCAGGATCTTGGCACCCGCCGGCATAATGTGGTCGGTGGTGATGTTATCCCCCACCTTCAGCACCAGCGGCGCAGAGAGGGTGTCCAACTGGGGATGGCTCTGGGGGAACTCCTTGATGTTGGGGCCACGCAGAACCTCCACAGAGGGGGCCTCCTCCTCGCTGGCCGGGGCCAGCACGGCGGAGTCGTCGATACGGAAGCGGTTGGGGAACGGAATGGCCGGCATCTCGCCCAAAAGCCGGGGATCGGTGATCTCACCGGTGAGCGCGGCGGCCACGGCGGTCTCGGGGCTGCACAGATATACCTGACCGTCGGCGGTGCCGCTGCGACCCTCAAAATTGCGGTTAAAGGTGCGCAGAGAAACGCCGCCGGAATTGGGGCTGAAGCCCATACCGATGCAGGGACCGCAGGCGCACTCCAAAACCCGGGCACCGGAGGCCAAAATGTCGGTCAGCGCGCCGCAATCCGCCAGCATAGACAGCACCTGCTTGGAGCCGGGGGAAATGGACAGGCTGACAGAGGGCTGGATGGTGCAGCCCTTAACCAGGGCCGCCACCTTCAGCATATCCTGTAGCGAGGAGTTGGTGCAGGAGCCGATGCACACCTGGTCCACCTTGGTGCCCTTGAGGGAGGCCACCGTCACCACGTTGTCCGGGCTGTGGGGGCAGGCGATCAGCGGCTCCAGTTCGGACAGGTCGATGTGCAGAATCTTATCGTATACGGCATCGGGGTCGGAGGCCAGGGGGATATAATCCTCCTCGCGGCCCTCCGCCTTGAGGAATTCACGGGTGATCTCATCCGAGGGGAAGATGGAGGTGGTGGCACCTAGCTCGGTGCCCATATTGGTGATGGTGGCACGCTCCGGCACGGTCAGGGTGCTGACACCCTCACCGCCCCACTCGATGATGGCACCCACGCCGCCCTTGACCGACAGCTGGCGCAGGATCTCCAGGCTCACGTCCTTGGCGGTGACAAAGGGGCGCAGTTTGCCGGTCAGCTCCACCTTATACATCTTGGGCATGGTGATATAGTAAGCGCCGCCGCCCATAGCCACCGCCACGTCCAGACCGCCGGCACCCATGGCCAGCATACCGATACCGCCGCCGGTGGGGGTGTGGCTGTCCGAGCCGATGAGGGTCTTGCCGGGCTTGCCAAACCGCTCCAGATGCACCTGGTGGCAGATGCCGTTGCCGGGGCGGGAGAAATACACACCGTGCTTGCGGCACACCGACTGGATATAGCGGTGGTCGTCGGCGTTCTCAAAGCCGGACTGCAGGGTGTTGTGGTCGATGTAGGCCACGCTGCGCTCGGTACGCACCCGGGGAATGCCCATGGTCTCAAACTCCAGATAGGCCATGGTGCCGGTGGCGTCCTGGGTCAGCGTCTGGTCGATCCGCAGGGCAATCTCGGTGCCGGGGATCATCTCGCCGCTGACCAGGTGGTCACGGATAATTTTTTGTGCAATCGTCAGTCCCATTTGTATCGCTTCCTTTCTCCAAAGGACCGGATGTCGAAATTTAATTATTGATTATACTATAAAAAGAGGGGATGTGTCAATGTTTTAGCAAGAGAAAAAGCCACCGAGAAGGCGAGTTTTTACGGTTTTTTCGTTATTTTCCCAAAACAACCGCTTTCACATCCACCGCTTTGCGGGCTAAAGCGGCGGGGTTTTCCCCCATCAACCGTTCTATGTCCTGAAAGCCCCACGCTGCCGCCACGCACTTGACCCCGGCGGCGTGGGCGGTCTGTACGTCCACCGCAGAATCCCCCACGTACCACGCGTTTTCCGGGGAAATCCCCATCTGCTCCAGCGCATACAACAGCCCATCCGGGGCGGGTTTTAGGGGACGGGTGCCGTCGTTGCCCACGGCCACGTCCAGAAATGCGCCAAAGATATGGGCGCATAACGTTTGTACCCCGGCATCGTGCTTGTTGCTCACCACGCCCAACCGATACCCGGCGGCTTTGAGGTCGCTCAGCAGGTCCATCACCCCGGGATAGGGGGCGGTCCTGTCCATATTGTGGTCGGCGTAGTAAGGCAGATAGGCCGCCAGCACCGCCGCCTGCGTTTCCGCATCCGTGCCGGGCGGGCAGGCGCGGGCAATCAGCTCCTTCACCCCATCCCCCACAAAGGTGCGCACCTGCGCCTCGGTGCGGGTGGGGAATCCCTGATCAGACAGGGCGTGGTTCACCGCCGCCGTTAGGTCGCCCAAGGTGTTGAGCAACGTGCCGTCCAAATCAAATATCACCGCTTTGTTCATACGCATTCTCCTTCATCCTACGAAAACGCTATCGGTTTCTCTCCCCCAGCCGCCTGCGGCGACAGCCCCCTCGTCAGAGGGGGCCGAGGAAGAGAGTCACGGATTTAAGTCTCTCCGTATTCTACCACCCTTCCCGAAAAAATGCAACCGCTCCGGGTTGACAAACCCACAAAAACCGGGCATAATAAGGGGTAGTTATGAAAGAAAGGGGCGAGGACGGCCCTATGTACCTATATGAAATGCATTGCCACGCTCTCCCCTGCAGCGGTTGCGGCGGTATTCAGCCGGAAGACCTGGTCCGGGGCATGAAAGAGGCCGGCTACGCCGGCATGGTGCTCACCGACCACTTCTATCACGGCAACACCGGCATCCGCCGCACAATGCCCTGGGAGGATTTTGTGGCGGCTTACGAGCAAAGCTATCTGAGAGCCAAGGCCGAGGGTGACAAACTGGACTTTGACGTACTGTTCGGCATCGAAGAGGGCGTGGGCGGCGGCAAAGAAGTGCTGCTGTACGGCATCACCCCCGCCGTGCTGTACCGCCACCCGGAACTGCGGGATGGGGATCTGGCCACCATCAGCCGCGTCATTCGGGCCGAGGGGGGTCTGGTCTATCAGGCTCACCCTTTCCGGGTGCGGGACTATATCGAAAGACCTTGGGAGCCCCTGCCGGCAGAGCATCTGGACGGTCTGGAGGTCTACAACGCCTGCAACCCGGCGCTCAACAACGCCCGGGCGGTAGCCTATGCGGAAGAGATGGGGTTCCCGGTGGTTGCCGGGTCGGACCGGCACTATATGGGGCACTGTGAGAACTTCGGCATCGTTGTGCCCCGCCGCATCCGTACCGAAGCGGAATTAGCTCAGGTGCTGCGCTCAGAAGAGTACGAACTGCATATACCCGGAGTATAATCAAGCAAAATATTACAAGCAGGAATTGAAATTAGGAGATTTATGTGATGAAAAAGAGGATTTCACCCACGTTGTTGTGCATTCTGTCGGTGGTGGCACTGATTTTAGTGTGCTTCATGGTCATGCCCAGTGAGCCTGCCGACCCCCACGCCGGTCACGATCACGGCTCGGTGGATAGCCACGGCACCACCGCCGACCCTCACGCCGGTCACGACCACGCCACGAACCCCACCGCCCCCAAAAAGGCCAAGGACTGCTATTCTTTCAAAGAGAACAAAGACGGCACCTTTTCCTACAGCGTGGTCGCTCGCAGAGGCAGCACCATCCTACAGAGGGATAACGCGGATCGCCCCGCCGACTTCACCGCCGTCAGCGACGACGTGCTGAAGGTGCACGGCCAATCCGGCACCGGTGTGGGCGCCCGCTGGGCCATCTTCTGTAACGTGGAGACCGGCGAGAGATCCAAGATTTTCCCTTACGTGTTGGGGTCCGGCAAGACCCAAGTAGCGGTGGTGGAACACCGCACCAACAACTATCACGTGTTCGTATACGACCAATTTGACAAAACCACAGAGCCCGAAGCGGTCTATACCCTTGAGGGCCTGATTCTACCGAAAGACGTCTACGACCCCGTTAGCTATGAAATTGCTAAGAACGGCGACCTGGAAGCCATCTATTACACCAAAGAGGGCAAGCAGTCGATCACCATCAAGCTGAAATAAGCCAGTAAAGAGAGCCGTCACCCGGTTGGGTAACGGCTCTCTTTTTGCGTTTATTCGGTGTCCCACGCATCTTGCCACAGCCCTCTGGATTCCAAGAGGGCGCGCATATCCGGCGGAATGGGGCTGGTCAGAGCGACCCGCTCCCCGGTGATGGGGTGGTCAAAGGCGGTGCGCCCACAGTGCAGGCCGTGACGGGGCAGAATGACCTCGTCGGTGCCATACATGGTGTCCCCGGCCAAGGGGTGGCCCAACCAGCTCATATGCACCCGGATCTGGTGGGTGCGGCCGGTCTCGATCACCACCCGCACCAAGGTGATCTCTCCGTCCGAGGCCAACGCACACCAGTGGGTGACGCTGTCCTTGCCGCCCTCCCCCACTTCCCGGGTGATGGTACACCCCTCTTTCACCCGGATAGGCTGGTGGATAGTGCCCTCGCCGGTCAGTTCGCCCAGCACAATGGCGAAATACACCTTTTCCGGTTTTTGGGCCAAGGCAAAGGCCACGTGGGCGCTTTTGGCCGCCACCAGCAGACCGCTGGTGTTGCGGTCCAGCCGATTCACCGGGCGGAAGGACAGAGGCGTGCCCTTGCGCTCAAAATACTCCACCACCCCGTTGGCCAGGGTGGGTTCCGGCTTGCCTGCCGAGGGGTGCACCGCCAAATAGGGTGGCTTATCCACCACCAGCAGGTGGTCGTCCTCGTACACCACGGACAGAGGCATCTCCACCCCCTCGATGCGCACCGCATCCTCCGGCATCTTCAGGCGCACCGTCTGCCCGGCATTCACCCGGTCGATGGACCGCCACTGCTTGCCGTCCAGGGTCATCCCGTTGGGAACACGCTTGAGCTTGACCACCATCCGATAGGACAGGCCGCACCCGCGGCGCAGAAAGGTCTGCAGCATTTCCCCGTCATATTCCGGCGGGACGATATAGGTTAGATCCGGCATAGATGCACCTCCTTCGTCGGTAAATTAGGAATGAGGAAGGGAGGAGTCGGCTGCGCCGACGGATTGTCAATCGTGCCGCTTTGCGGCACTCCTTCATTGCTCATTACGCGAGTTTTGCAGCATAGCTGCAAAATCTCGACGGACTTTCGCCATCGGCGAAGTCCAGTCATTAAAACTAGGCCGACGGCTAGCAAGCCGTCGGCCTAGTTTTTGTGCTTATTTCAGTGCCAGAACCGCTTTGACCTTCTCCGCGATATGGGGGGCGGTCAGACCGTAAATCTCCAGCAGTTCCAGTGCGGGACCGGAGCGACCAAAGGTATCCTCCACGCCCACACGGAGCATCGGCACCGGCTTGCCGCTCTCACACAGCACCTCGGCCACAGCACTGCCCAAACCGCCGATGATATTGTGCTCCTCAGCGGTGACGATGGCGCCGGTCTCAGCGGCGGCTTTCAGGATGATGTCCTTATCCATCGGCTTGATGGTGGCCATATTGATCACCCGGGCAGAGATGCCCTCTGCCTTTAGGGCCTCGGCGGCAATGACCGCCTCATTGACCAACAGACCGGTGGCGATGATGGTCACGTCGGTACCGGCCACCATTTCCTGCCCCTTGCCGATGGTAAACTCTACGTTCTCCTCATTGAATACCGGCACAGCCAGGCGACCCAGACGCAGATACACCGGGCCTTTATAGTCGGCGGCGGCGCGCACCGCGGCGGCGGCCTCCGGGCCGTCGGCGGGGTTGAGGATCACCATACCGGGGATGGTACGCATAATGCCAATATCCTCACAGCACTGGTGGGTGGCGCCGTCCTCGCCCACCGAAATGCCGGCGTGGGAAGCGGCGATCTTGACGTTCAGGCCGGGATAGGCCACGGAATTGCGAATCTGCTCAAAGGCGCGACCGGCAGCGAACATCGCAAAGGAGGAGGCAAACACGGTCTTGCCGGCGGCGGCAAGGCCCGCGGCCACGCTGATCATATTGCCCTCAGCGATACCGGCGTTGAAGAACCGGTCGGGATGGGCTTTCTTAAACATACCCGTCTTGGTGGCGGCGGCCAGGTCGGCGTCCATCACCACGATGTCGGTGCGCTGGTTGCCCAGCTCCACCAGGGTGGCACCATAGGCGTCACGGGTGGCTACTCTCTTTACTTCTGCCATCGCTTAGCCCTCCATTTCCTGCAGGCGGGCGGTCAGCTCCGCCATCGCCGCGTCGTATTGCTCTTTGTTGGGGGCAACGCCGTGCCAACTGCACAGATTCTCCATAAAGGAAACGCCCTTGCCCTTCAGGGTCTTCTGAATGATGGCGGTGGGTTTGCCCTTGATGGTCTTGGCCTCCTGCACCGCGGCCTCGATCTGCTCAAGGTCGTTGCCATCGATCTCGATGGTGTGGAAGCCAAAAGCGGCAAACTTCTCCGGGATGGGATAGGGAGAGTTGACCTCTTCCAGAGAACCGTCGATCTGCAGATTGTTATTGTCCACGATAACGGTCAGGTTGTCCAGCTTTTTAGCCGCGGCAAACATCGCCGCCTCCCAGACCTGACCCTCGCCGATCTCGCCGTCACCCAGGATGGTGTAGACGCGGTAGGCCTTGTTGTCCAGCTTGCCGGCCAGTGCCATACCCACCGCACAGGAGATGCCCTGACCCAGCGAGCCGGAGGACATATCCACACCGGGGATGCCCTTCATATCCGGGTGACCCTGGAGGGGAGAATCGGACTTACGCAGGGTGGGGATCCACTCCAGCGGGAAATAGCCCCGCAGAGCCAGCGCACCGTACAGCGCCGGGGCGGCGTGACCTTTGGACAACACCAGGCGGTCACGGTCGGCCCACTGAGGATTCTGGGGGTCGATGTTCATCTCGTTAAAATACAGATACGCCAGGTCGTCTGCAATAGACAGAGAGCCGCCGGGGTGGCCGCTCTTGGCGTTAAAGGTGCCCTCGATGACCGCCATCCGAATCTTGGTGGCGATGATCGAAAGCTGTTTTTTGGTGGTTGCCTCCATAAAAAACGCCCTTTCCGCAGGAGGAACGTCCCCTGCACACATAATCGTTAAGAGTATAACACAAAACCCCGGAAAAAGAAAGCCTTTTTCCGGGATTTTTTGCAGAATTTTCAACTTTTTTTGCGCCACGCCTCGTTTAGCAGAGCAACATACCGTTTTCGCCCCCAATGAGCGGCGGTTTCCGGCAAGAAAACCGTGTCGGCGGCGCGCACGGCGGTGTCTCCCGCCATACGCTGCACCAGGGTCAGCAGAGCGTCCGCTTCTCGGCCTGCCGCCAGATAATATTCGGTGCGGGTGTCGTTCTCCCGGCCGTTGAGCACGATCTTCGCCACCTTGGTGGGGGCGGTGTCCTCGGTCAGCAGGCGCCGCACCGCATCCAGATCCGGGCAGGCGTCCGCCCACACCTTGAGGATGGCCCAGCCAAGGCGCAGGGCGCCGTCCGGGTCGGTGTATCGGCGGTAATCCCGCCGATAGAGAGCGGTGACGTCGGTTTCGGACAACAGTTCTGCCTGCAAGGCGGCAAACAGGGTGTCGGTGTCCTCGCCGCAGAGGCAGCAAAGCCACGCGGCGCTCTCCAAGTCCTCAGCTTTGGCCTTGCGGGAGGATAGATTCTCGGTGTCCAGCAGGATAGCGCCCAACAGCATCCGGGCGCAAGCGGCGTCCGGGGTGATGCCGTCCCGGCGCAGACGACGGGCCACTAAGGTGGTGGCAGCGCCCACCGGGGCGATGACGGTATCCGTGCCGGCAAGGTCGGTGTCCGGGGATGCCGGATGGTGGTCCACAATGGCCATCACCGGGTTTTGGTAGGCGGTCACGTCGTTGTGGTCGGTGAGCACCAGAGGGGTGGTGGCAGGCACCTGACCCACCGGGATGAGCGGCGCCAAATCCCCCAGCAGATACGCGGCCTCTCGGGGCACAGAGCCCTGCAACACCGGGGCGGCAGGTAGGCCGGCGGCGGTGAGCCGATAGGCCTCGAACAAGGCGGAAATCACCGCGTCCCCATCCGGGGCAGGATGACCGGTGACCACCCAGCCGGTGGGCAGATTTTCCAGATATTGTTTCAGTTGTTGGACGGTCACGGGGACACCTCCTTGCTTCGTGTGTTTGACAGTATAGCACACGGTCGAAAAGTTGTCAAAAAATGTTCACAGTTTGTTTTGACTTTTTTGCCAGAGTGTGCTACTATGAATATTGTATTTATTTTACAGGAGACTGTACATACTAAAGTGCGTGAAACGAGGTGGTTGCCGTGGCCCGCTTAGAGCCTGCGGTAAAAAAAGAAACCGGCTATGCCGCCCTATGGGTGGCCATCGCCATTCTGCCGGTGCAGGCGGCATTTCTGCTGCTGCACCGCTGGCACTGGTCGGTGCTGGCCGGCAGTCTGCTGGGCAGCGTCACCGCCATCGGCAACTTCCTGCTGGTGGGGCTGATGGTGCAAAAAGCAGTAACCCAAGACCCCAAAAAAGCCCGCTCCACCGTCAAGCTCAGCCAAAGCGGCCGCCTGCTGATGCAGGGTGCGGTGCTGGTGCTGGCGGCGGTACTGCCGGGTGTGTTTAACATCTGGGCTACCGCCATCCCCTTGTTGATTCCCCGCATCGCGGTCACCTTCCGCCAGTTAAAGCTGGCTAAGGACAACCCCTCCCCCGACCGCCCTGCTATCGGCTGGGACGACGAGGACGACGAGGACGAGGATTGACCCCCTACACACCTTCTTTTCGCTTCGCTTAACTCCTAACTCCTAACTCCTCACTCCTAACTCCTAACTCATAAGAGGTGATTCTATGAACACACAAAGCCGCCGCTTCAAGGTGGTGGATCATCTGTTGCTGGCGGGTGCCATTCTGCCCTTTTTAGCGGTGATGGTGCTCAAGGTGCTCACCGCACCCCCCACCGAAGGCATCGAGATCTCCGGCGCGCTGATTTTCTTCACCATCCCCCTGCCTATGGGCGGTCTCCCCATCACCGAAGCCCAAACCAACTCAGCGGCAGTGATCCTCTCCATTCTGTTCCTGTGCCTTTACCTGACCCACGGCCTCACCGCCAAGGGCGGGTTAAAACGGCAACTGGTGGCGGAATGGATCGTGGAGAAGTGCGATGGGATGGTTCGCACCAATATGGGCGAGTATTTTATGGGGTTTGCCCCCTTTATCGCCGGTATTCTGGGGCTGTCGGCCCTGTCCAGCCTATCCAGCCTGCTGGGTCTGTTCCCGCCCACGTCGGATATGAACATTGTGGCGGGGTGGGCCATCCTGGTGTTTGCTCTTATCACCTATTATAAATTTAAGGCCGGCCCCGTCCACTATCTCAAGAGTTTTGCCGAGCCGGTGCCCTTCCTGCTGCCGATGAACCTCATCAGCGAGGTGGCAACGCCGGTGTCGATGGCCTTCCGTCACTACGGCAACATCCTCTCCGGCTCCATCATCTCGGTGCTGTTGGCCGCCGCCTTTGCGGGGCTGTCCAACCTGCTGCTGGGGTGGTTGCCGGGTGTGCTGGGCGAGTTCCCCTTCCTACGCATTGGCGTGCCCGCTGTTCTGAGTTTGTATTTCGACATCTTCAGCGGCGCTCTGCAGGCCTTTATCTTCGCCACCCTGACCATGATGTATGTGTCCGGCGGCTTCCCCCAAGCGTTGTTTGAGGCCCGCAAGGCGAAACGAGCGGCTAAGAAAAAAGCAAAACAGGTGAATGCGGCGCAAGCCGAGTAAATACACAAACACAGTCAATCATAAAAAACGGAGGTAATTATTATGGACATGTTCGCATTGGCAATCGGTATCATTCTGGGTGGCTGCGCCATCGGCGCCGGTCTGGCTATGATCGCGGGTATCGGCCCCGGTATCGGTGAAGGTAACGCCGTGGCCAAGGCCTGTGAAGCCATCGGCCGTCAGCCGGAGTGCAAGGGTGACGTGACTTCCACCATGATCACCGGCTGTATCATCGCTGAGACCACCGGTCTGTACGGTCTGGTGGTGGCCATTCTGCTGATCTTTGTGGCGCCGGGTCAGTTTGTGGATATTCTGAAAACCACCCTCGGCAAATAAGCGTGAACTATATAAAGAGGTAATCAATTATGTTTGAGAGGCTTACGTTGGAGTCGGCAGATATTATTTCTGTTAATATCTGGCAGATTCTGATTTCCTTGGCGAACCTACTCATCATCTTTCTGATTCTCAAGAGATTCCTGTGGAAACCGGTAAAAAAAGTGATGGACCAGCGCCGTGCTATGGTGGACGACCAGTTCGCCGCCGCCGCCGAGGCCGAGGCCAAAGCGGAAAAGGACAAGGCTCAGTGGGCCGCTAAGCTGGCCACCGCCGACGAGGAGGCCGCCGCCCGCATCGCCGCCGCCGACGAGACCGCCCGCCGTCACGGTGACCGGGTCATCGTGGAGGCCCGGGTGAAGGCCGACGGCATTATCCGTCAGGCCGAGGCCGAGGCCGCTCTGGAACGGCAGAAGGCCGAAGCCGGTATGAAGCAGGAGATCGCCGTGGTGGGTGCCGCTCTGGCAGAAAAGATGCTGGAGCGCGAGATGAACGCCGCCGACCACGAGAAGATGATCGAGTCCTTTTTGGACGAAATGGGTGATGCCACATGACAGAACTGAGTAAAGACTACGCCGAGGCGCTGTTTGCCCTGGCCGTGGAATGTGGACAAGAAAAGCCCTATCTGGAGGCTTTGGAAGCGGTGGACGCCCTGTTCGCCGACCACCCGGACTATCTGGATTTGCTGGCCGCCCCCTCGATTCCTCAGGGAGAGCGGGCCGGCCTGATCGAGCAGGCCCTGGGGGACCGTCTGCCGGAGCAGGTGCTGTCCTTTGTGCAGCTCTTGACCGCCCACGGGCGGATCCGTACCCTGCCGGCCTGCACCGAGGAATATCGCCGTCTGTATCAGGCGGCGGTGGCCCTATCCACCGCCTACGTGACCAGTGCGGTGGCGCTGACCGAGGACCAGAAAACGCGTCTGAGCGAGAAGCTAGCCAAGAAATTCGGGCGGCGCATTGAACTTGTTTGTGAAGTAGATGAGCATCTGCTGGGCGGTCTCACCGTCCGGCTGGACGGCGTGGTGCTGGACGGCAGTCTGCGCCACCGTCTGCAAGAGGTAAAGGATGTGATGGAACAGTGAGCAACAAGCCGGCTGAAATCAGCCAGATCATCAAGGAACAAATCCGCAACTACCGCTCCCATATCGAAATGACCGAGACCGGCACCGTCATCCTGGTGGGCGACGGCATCGCCCGGGTCTACGGCCTGCGGGGCTGTATGGCGGGAGAACTGCTGGAGTTTGAGGACGGCAGTGTGGGCTTGGCCCAAAACCTGGAGGAGGAAACCGTCTCCGTAGCGGTCCTCTCCGACCAAAACGATATTCACGAGGGAAGCGCTGTCAAACGCACCGGCCGCGTGCTGAACGTGCCGGTGGGCGACGGGATGCTGGGCCGCGTGGTCAACGCTCTGGGTGCGCCTATTGACGGCAAAGGCCCTATCGCCACCACCGACACCCGCCCCATCGAGACCCCCGCTCTGGGCATCATCGAGCGCAAGAGCGTGGCGGTGCCGCTCCAGACCGGTATCAAGGCCATCGACAGCATGATCCCCATCGGTCGCGGTCAGCGCGAATTGATCATCGGCGACCGCCAGACCGGTAAGACCACCATCGCCATCGACACCATCCTCAACCAAAAGGATACCGGTGTTATTTGTATCTACGTGGCGATTGGCCAAAAGAGCACCTCGGTGGTACAGATCGTGAACGAATTGCAGGCCGCCGGCGCCATGGAATATTCCATCGTGGTGTCCGCCGCCGCCTCCGAGAGCGCCCCGCTCCAGTACATCGCCCCCTATGCGGGCTGTGCTATGGCGGAGTATTTCCGGGAGCAGGGCAAGGACGTGCTGATCGTGTACGACGATCTGTCCAAGCACGCGGTGGCCTACCGCGCCCTGTCCCTGCTGATCCGTCGTCCTCCCGGCCGCGAGGCCTATCCCGGCGACGTGTTCTATCTGCACTCCCGCCTGTTAGAGCGCGCGGTGTGCGTGGCGGACGAATACGGCGGCGGTTCCATCACCGCCCTGCCCATCATCGAGACCCAGGCGGGCGACGTATCCGCCTATATCCCCACCAACGTCATCTCCATCACCGACGGCCAGATCTTCCTGGAGACCGAGCTGTTCCACAGCGGCATTATGCCCGCCATCAACCCGGGTATTTCCGTGAGCCGTGTGGGCGGTAGCGCCCAGCTCAAGGCGATGAAGAAGGTGTCCGGCGAGCTGAAACTGCTCTATTCCCAGTACCGGGAACTGCAGGCCTTTGCCCAGTTCGGCAGTGACCTGGATGCGGATACCAAGGCCCGTCTGGCCCTGGGCGAGCGCATCGTCAAGGTGCTGGGCCAGCACCGCAACTCCCCCGTTCGGGTGGGTTGCCAGGTGGCCATCATCTACGCCGTCACCCACGGCTGGCTGGACAACGTGCCGGTGGCGGAGGTCACCGCCTATGAGGAGCGGCTGTACGAACTGCTGGAGCAGAAATACAACGACCTGCTGACCCGCTTTGAGAGCGGTTACTACGACGACGAGGATGTCGCCAAACTGGAAGACGCCCTGCGTGAGATGAGGTGAGCGCTGTGGGAGCCGATATTAAATCTCTCCGCACCCGCATCAAAAGCGTCACCTCCACCCTGCAACTGACCCGGGCGATGGGTCTGGTGGCTTCTTCTAAGATACGCAGAGCCACCCAGCGGATGCTGGAGGGGCGGGACTATGACGCCGCCCTGAACCAACTGCTCGACCTGCTCACCGCCTGCCCGGAATGTGCCCGCTCCCCTTATATGCAGGAGCGGGAGGGTAAGACCCTGCTGGTGGTCATCGCCGGCGACCGCGGTTTGGCCGGTGGCTATAACGCCAACATCTTCCGCACCGTGAAAGAGTATCCCGACGCCCAGATTCTGCCCATCGGCAAGCGGGCCTGCGACCGCTTCGGCGGTCCGGTGCGGTTGTGCGAAAAGCTCACCGGCGAGGATGCCTATCAACTGGCCGCTGACCTGTGCAAACGGTATGCAGACGGAGAATTTACCCGGCTGGGGATCCTCTATACCCAGTACGTATCCATGATGAGTCAGGTGCCGCAGGTGCGCTGGGTGTTGCCGCTGACCAAAGCGGAGGAAACCGCCCCCACCGCCGTGCTGTTTGAGCCGGACGAGGCCACCATCCTCACCACCGCCGTGCCGGAGTACGTCACCGGCGCCATCATGGCCACGGTGCGGGAAAGCTACGCCTGCGAGGTGGTGGCACGCCGCATGGCTATGGATTCCGCCGGCAAGAACGCCAGCGAAATGATCGCCGATCTGCAGCTGGAATACAACCGGGCACGCCAGGGTAGCATCACCCAGGAGATTACTGAAATCGTGGCGGGTGCCAACGCGTAAGGAAAGCACCCAACGTGTAGCGAGCAACCTTAGCCGTCGCAGACGGCGTGCCTCCCTTCCCCTCAAGGGGAAGGTCTATGCTCCATCCTGTCAAGGGCAAACCCGTAGGATGGGAGCCTTTCACAGTTCCTATTAAAGGAGGAAATCCAATGAACGAAAAACACATCGGCAGTGTGGCCCAGGTGATGGGCCCGGTTATCGACGTCCGGTTTGAGGGCGAGCTGCCGGCGATCTATAACGCCCTCACCGTGCCGGTGGGGGAGCGCACCCTCACCGTGGAGGTGGCCCAGCACATCGGTGACAACACCGTGCGCTGTGTGGCCATGGCCTCCACCGACGGTCTGCAGAGAGGTGCCGTTGTCACCGATACCGGTGCGCCCATCAGCGTGCCGGTGGGAAAAGCCACCCTGGGCCGTATTTTCAACGTTCTGGGCGAGGCGGTGGACAACCAGCCCGCCCCGGAGACCGAGGAGCGGTGGAACATCCACCGTCCCGCCCCCGCCTATGACGAATTGTCCACCTCCACCGAGATCCTGGAGACCGGCATCAAGGTGGTGGACCTGATCTGCCCCTATTCCAAGGGCGGTAAGATCGGTCTGTTCGGCGGCGC
>SVON01000021.1 GCA_015066365.1 Oscillospiraceae bacterium
ACCTCTGCCAGTTACTCCACCACCATGAACGCTAAGTCCAAGAACCGCTTGGTCTACTGCGTGGTGACCGACAAATACGGCAACACCGTCAAGACGGTGACCGTCCGGCTGAAAATGAAATAAATCCCCCCAAAAACGCCCCTGCTTTGGCAGGGGCGTTTTCTTTTTGTGCATTTTTACGCAAAAGTTTTTGTTGCATATTGAGAGGAAATAAGGTAAAATATCTTGGTATGTGTATTCCAACTTTAGGAGGGTTCCTATGGATATCGTGAACACCACCGGTCGTCCCACCAACGAGGAGATTTTGCGGCGGCGCACCTTTGCCATCATCTCCCACCCCGATGCCGGTAAAACCACCCTGACCGAAAAGTTTTTGCTGTACGGCGGTGCCATCCAGCAGGCGGGTATGGTCAAGGGCAAAAAGAATAATAAGCACGCCGTCTCCGATTGGATGGAGATCGAAAAACAGCGTGGTATCTCGGTCACCTCTTCGGTGATGCAGTTCAACTATAAGGATTTCTGCATCAACATTTTGGACACCCCCGGTCACCAGGATTTCTCAGAGGATACCTACCGCACCCTGATGGCCGCCGACTCTGCCGTGATGGTCATTGACGCGTCCAAGGGTGTGGAGCGCCAGACCATCAAACTGTTTAAGGTATGTCTGCTGCGCAATATCCCCATCTTCACCTTTATCAATAAGATGGACCGGGAGGCCCGCAACCCCTTTGACCTGATGGAGGAGATCGAGAGCGTGCTGGGTATCCGCACCTATCCTATGAACTGGCCCATCGGCTCCGGCAAGGAGTTTAAAGGTGTGTACGACCGGCAGGGCAGCAGCATCATCGCCTTTACCGCCAACGATGAGAACGCCAACGCTCAGCACGAGGTGGCAGCCACCCGTGTGGACCTGAAGGACGACAGTCTGAAGGAGATGATCGGCCCCTACCTCCACGAGACCCTGATGGACGACGTGGAGCTGTTGGACGGCGCCGGCTATGAGTTCGATATGGAGGAGGTGCGCCACGGTCGGCTGACCCCGGTGTTCTTTGGCTCGGCGCTGACCAACTTTGGTGTGGAGCCCTTCCTGCAGGAATTCCTCAAGATGACCACCTCGCCGTTGCCCCGTAAGGCGGGTGACCGAGAGATCGACCCCTTTGCTAAGAATTTCTCCGCCTTTGTGTTTAAGATTCAGGCCAATATGAACAAGGCTCACCGGGACCGGGTGGCCTTTATGCGTATCTGCTCCGGCAAGTTTGAGAAGGGCATGGACGTGTACCACGTGCAGGGCGAGAAGAAAATGCGCCTGAGCCAGCCCCAGCAGTTGATGGCGGAGAGCCGCGAGATCGTGGACGAGGCCTATGCCGGCGACATCATCGGCGTGTTTGACCCGGGCGTGTTCTCCATCGGTGACACCATTTGCTCCGGCGGCGATAAGTTTGCCTTTGAGGGCATCCCCACCTTTGCTCCCGAGCACTTTGCCCTGGTCAGTGTGGTGGATACCATGAAGCGCAAGCAGTTTGTCAAGGGGATCACCCAGATCGCCCAAGAGGGTGCCATTCAGATTTTCCAAGAGTTGAACGGCGGTATGGAAGAGGTCATCGTGGGCGTGGTGGGCGTGCTGCAGTTTGAGGTGCTCACCTACCGTCTGAAGAACGAGTACAACGTGGACATCCGGATGACCAACCTGCCCTATCAGTACATCCGTTGGATCGAGAATGAGGATATCAATGTAAAGGCACTCAACTTGACATCCGACACTCGGCGGATTCAGGACCTCAAGGGCAAAAAACTGCTCTTGTTCACCAACCCCTGGAACATCACCTGGGCTACCGACCACAACAAGGAACTGGAATTGTCCGAGTTTGGCAAAAACGAAGCCTGATAGAAGAAAGCAAAAAGACCCGTACCTCCCGGTACGGGTCTTTTTTATGTCAGGACAAAATCCTATTGAGTATCTTATTGGTAGGCCGCAAAATCGTAGGTGCCCTTGGCGCTGTATAGGATGTAGCTGTCGGTGCCACCGGCCACGCAATCGGCCATAGCCTGCTTCACCTGGGCGGCAGAAAGATCGCTCACCTCCAGCAACGGAGCCAGGGTGGGGCGGTGGCTCTCGTCCTCGATCTGATCGATTCGGAACAGCAGGGTGCCCACCGATTCCTTTACAGACTTTTTCAGCGTGGTGGGGTTGAGGGTGGGGGCACCGACGGTGGGAGCAAAGGTTAACAGCGGGTTGCTGTCGCCGTAGACCTGGGTGGCGCTCTCCAATACACTCTCGCCGGTACAGCCCAAGATCACCGGGCAGTCTTTGCCCAGCAGATCCTTCATCTTAGAGATAAACAGGGTCAGCACCTCGCCGTCCTTCAGCTCGGCGTTGTCGTTGCCAAAGCTGGCTCGGGTGGTCAGTCGGGGGGTGGGGAACTGGACGCTGTCCAGCATCACCGCTCCGGCTCCCAGAGCCTTCAGCTCTTCGGCCAGGGCGCCGATATAGTCGTGGGCGTCGTTGTCCCGGGCGCTGAGCCACCGCTTGGCGGTGGCGGTGTTGGGGCCGTCAAACCAAGACCAAGAGGGATTCTCCTTATAGGAGATTCGCGCGTTGGGCAGGGCTTTGGCTCCCAGGTTATCCCGAAAAGCGTGCAGACGGGGCACCGGAATCAGCCCGGCCTCTTTGATCCGGGCAAACAGCGACTCCAACTGCGCCTTGGTCAGGGCGTTTTTGGTATAAGAGTTCACCTGCTTGGCCAAGGGGGAGGAAAAGCGGTAATACAGCCGCCCCTCGGTATCCTTTAGGTCAAATACCACCGCTGTAAAGCCCGCCTGCTTGGCAGCGCTCAGGGTGGTGGGCAATCCGTCGTCGGTCAGGGCGGCGTGGGGTAGATAGAAGCCCCGAAGCCCGGACGGTACCGCCACCGGCTTATCCGCCTCCGGCGGTGCGGGGGTGGAAGGGGTGGTGGGCGCGGTGGAGGCGGGCGCAGACTGGGAGGCAGAAGGTTCTGCGTCGTTGGAGACCGGTGCGCTCCCCTTGGGGCCCAAAAACATCGCCGCCAAATAGCCGCTGGCCACAATGACCACCGCCAGTAAAATTCCAAGGAAGGTCTTGAGACCGGTGCGGCGTTTGCGGAATACCGAACGACGGCCTCGATGCAGTTTTTGGCCCATACAAAGACCTCCTGTTAGAAGTTGATAAAGGAAGAATCTGAGGCAAAGCCCATAAGAGCCATTGCCAGAATACCCACGTACAGCAGAATCGAGGGCATACCGCGGAACGCCTCCGGCATATCCGGGTTGTCCATACGCTCTACGCCCTCGGCCACCAGCCAGGTCAGCACGCCGAAGCTCAGACAGGCACCGATAGCCAGACCGACGTTGCCGCCCAGACCCATATCCTCGCCGATGTGGTGGGTGTTGCACACCAGGGCGATACCGGTCACCAGGTTGTTGAAGGCCGCCATAGGCAGCATGCGCTCCACCTTGTTGTGAAAGGTGGGGGCAAAAGCTTTGAGCAACAGGTAGGCGGCCACATACAGCACCACGGTGATGGCGATGATCATAAAGGGGCGCCACAGGTTGGTCTCTTCGGAGCCCAACCATTGGTCCAGAGGATAGGCAATGACGATGGTCAGCACCGAGAAGCCGGTCAGCAGACCGGTAAACAGCCAGATGGTCTTAGGCTTACGCACCTCGCGGATCATCAGCGAGGAACCAAAGCCGGTGGTCAAAATCACGTTTTGCAAAATAGCGACCGTGAAGAAGAAGGAGATCAGATCGCCCAACTCTTCACCGATAAAGGCAAAAAACTCACTCATCGTCCTCGGCCTCCTTTCGCTTCAAAAAGGCGGTGATGCGCTGGCGGCTCCATTGGAGCAGGGCCGCCATAAAGCCCAGCATGATAAACGCAACAAAGGGGGACGACGCCTCTTGCGGCAGAACGGTGACGTCCACCGGCTTGCCCCACAGGGTGCCGAAGGCCAACGCCTCGCGCAGGGCGGAGATGGTGCAGATCACCAGACCGAAGCCCACCGTACTGCCCAACGCATCCACGATGGTGGACAGCGGGCGTACCAGCGAGGAGAAGCCGATGCTGCGGGTGTACAGCATATTCACCGCCATCAACGGGATGAACAGGTGCAATTCGCCGAACAGCTCGGGGGATACGTACCGGTTCATGACATAGGCGGTGCCCACCAACAGGGCGGCGGCCAACACCACGTAGGCGGCGGGACGCAACCACTTAGGCAGCCAGTTGCCCACCGTGGCGATAAAGAAGCTCAGAGGAATCAGCACCACGGCGGTGCAGATGGTCAGGGCTACGCCCTTTTGCAGGCTGTCGCCGGCGGCGATGATAGGGCACAGCCCCAGCGCCTGAATCAGCACGATGTTATCGGTGACGGCGTTCTCTACAAACAGTTGGGCGTTGCGCCGGATGTGCCGGCGGGTGACCTTAATGCTTTTATTCATACGCCTTCACCTCCTTGCGAAAGCGGATAAGGCGGGTTAGCCAGTGCCAGAAATACCAGCTCCACCGATCCAGAATGGGGGCAAAGGCGTTCATCACCAGCACCGCAAAGCAGGCGGAGGCTTCGGAGCGACCCACCCGCTGCAACAGCATCACCAGCACGGCGGTCAGTACGCCGTACAGCAACCGTCCCAGCCAGAAGCGAGGAGCGGTAACCGGGTCGTTGATCAGAAAGACGCCGGCGAAGATCACGTATCCGGCGCACAGCTGGGTGGTGGTGCTCATAGCCGCGGTCATAAAGGGCAGGGGGAACAGCCAGGTCAGCACCAGACAGGTGCCGAAATAGGGCAACACCACCCACGGGGAGGCGGTGCGGTGCACCAGCAGATATCCCACAAAGGCTAATAAGATCAGACCGGCGGTGGTGCCGATGGGACCGGCAAAGTCGCCCAAAAGCAGCTGGATGGTGGTGCGCTGAGGGGTGACCTCGTTGCCCAACTGATAGGCTAGCGAGGGGGCGGTGATCACCGTATCCGGCACCGTCATCCCCAGAGGGAGCGATTCCACGCTGTTGATGACGGGATAGGTGAACATCTGCTGGGGGAAGCAATAGGCTAATACCGCGATGCCGGCGGCGGCCGGGTTAAATACGTTGCGTCCGGTGCCGCCAAAGGGGGCCTTGACCACAAAGATGGCAAAGGCGGCGCCGACCATAGGCAGCCAGTAGGGGGCCATGGGGGACATCACCAGGCCGATGATCAGGCCGGTGACCGCCGCGCTACCGTCCAGGGCGGCGGTGATGGGACGCCGCCGCATCACACAGCACAGCATCTCGCTGAGCACGGCCGCCAACACGCTGAACAGCAGAATGTAAATGGGACGGGGCCCATAGTTGACGTAGGCAAATACGCCCAGAGGAATGGCGGCCAGCAGGATGTCAAACATCATCTTGCCGACCCGAGCCTCTGTGCGGATATGGGGGGCGATACTTCTACTCATCGTCATCCTCCTCCCAGTTGAGGAATAGTCCGTTGCTCTGACCGGCTCTCAGCACCTCGGTGGCCACGTTGCGGCCGGCGGGGCAGACGTAAGAGCAGGCGCCACATCCGTCACAGTCGGTGGGGGATAGGTGGCGGAGCCGTTCGTAGTGCATATTCTCCGACCGGCGCACAATCTCATAGGGGAGCAGGTCGGCGTGGCACACGTCCGCACATCGACCGCAGCCGATGCAGGGACCGGGAATGCGCACCCCGCGGGGCTGCATCGCCAAAACGGTGGTGATGCCGGGCCACAGGGGGGTGTTGGGGTCGGGACAGTTGACGCCCATCATGGAATCCCCCAGAATCAGTCGATACCCTTGCTTCGCTTGGCAGGCGGTGAGCAGCTCGCTCAAACGCGTGCCAAAGGGAACCCGCATATTGCGGGGGGCCGGCAGGGCGTCACCGGCCACCGTCACGATGGCGGCGGTGTGGCGCAGCCCCTGCTTGAGGGCGCGTCCCAAAGCCAAGCAGGCCTGCACGCCGATGCGGTAGGTCTCCACGTCCCGGTCAGCAAAGGCGGTGACCGGGTATTCGTCCCCTACGGTATAGACGTTTACCCGACCGATGGCCCGCTTCAGGGTGCGGCGCCGCCGCTTGGGCAGCATGGTGGCGATATGATAGCGGTTGAAGCGGATGGCCTTGGCGGCCATCTGCAGACCGAACAGCACCAGCTTGGGCTGCTCCATCAGCACCGCCCAGGCAGAAGAACCGAAAATATCGTTCTCGGTTGCGTCGGCCACCAACAGCGAGTGCAGCGCCGCCGGGTCGTTTTCCGGCAGGGTCCACTGCTGCAGCTTCTGCCACAGCGGGATACCGTCCAGCTCGTCGTAGATAGCGGCCTCCTTGGCAATCTGGAGGATGAGCTCCGGGGTCAGCTCCTCTTCAGGAACCACCGTCATCCGCTCCTCTGCCTCACCGGCCACCTCGATATCCGCGCACAGCAGAGAGCCGTAGAGGGGGTGATTGGTGACCACCGTGCCCTCAATGGTGCCGCTGACAGAGGATACCACCGGCATCCCGTCGTTGCGGCAGAGCTCGCCGCCACAGGCCACCGGGGTGCCCGCCTCCAGATGAGCGATGGGGTTGGCGGCATCACCGGGAGCGATGGGTACGCGCACCTGCGAGACGGTCATCTCCTCGATGCCGCGTTCCAGAGTTTTTCCTTTTTGGAAGGGCAGTACTACGCCCCGTAAGAATAATTGCATACGTTCACACCTTTCTGGGTGGATAGCGGAAATGGTTTCCGCCAGCAAGTACCGGTTGCTTTTTACCGGCTTGGTTCGTTATGATGGTTTCATTCTAACGTAGAAATGAGGGAATGCTGTGAATATCGAACCCATCCACGACGGCTGTCTGCGCGTTTGGTTAGCCGAGGAAGAGTTGCACCAATGGGGATTGTCTGAAAATCAGCCGGATCCGCGACGGGTGCGCCGTCTGGTGCGGCAGGTGCTCGCCTCGGTGGGGCGTCGCCCTGCCCGGGTGAGCGCCGAGCTCATACCGGTGGCCGATGGCGGGGTGCTGCTTATCAGCCCCCGTCTGTACCCGGAGTCCGGGGGACCGGCGGTGTATGGCCTGACCGACCCGGACGCTCTGCTGGCTCTGTGGGAGCGGTGGCCGGCGGGGGAGCCGGTGCCGGTCTGCGCTCTCTATGAATTGGGGGAGGAATACCGTCTGGCGGTATATCCCGAAGAGCCCTTATCCCCGGTGCAGATGCACCTGCTGCTGGAATACGGTGTCCCTCTGACCGGAGGAGAGGGAGCGATAGCCCACGCTGCCGAATATGGGCAACTGATCGGCGTGGGGAGACTGTTTACAGAGTGTGAACCCCGTCCACCAGTGCCTTCGGCTCCTGAGCGTTGAACAGGGCGCTGCCGATGACGGCAATATCCGCACCGGCCTGGGCGGCGGTGACGGCGGTGTCGGCGTTGATACCACCGTCCACCTGGATGGAGACGGACAGTCCGAGCCGGTCGATCTCCTGACGCAGAGCGGTGACCTTGGGCATCATATCCGCCATAAAGGATTGTCCGCCGAAGCCGGGCTCCACCGTCATCACCAGCACCATATCCACCATCGTGAGATAGGGAAAGGCGGCCTCGGCGGGGGTGGCGGGCTTAAGGGTAATGGCGGCCTGCTTGCCGGCATCCCGGATTTCCTTGAGGGTGGCGGCGATGTCGTCGGCACACTCCAGGTGGATGTTGATCAGGTCGGAACCTGCCTTGACAAAGGCAGGCACCAGCCGCCGGGGGTGCTGCATCATCAGATGCACGTCGAAAAACAGATCGGTGCAGGGGCGCAGGGCGGCAATCACCGGAGGGCCGAAGCTGAGATTCGGCACAAACACGCCGTCCATCACGTCCAGATGCACCATATCGGCTCCGCTCTGCTCCACAAAGCGGAGTTCGTCGGCGCCGTGAGCAAAATCACAGGTGAGAATCGACGGAGATACTTTCATTAGGTTCGACCCCTTTCAACTTCGTTTTATACAACGTCATTTTACCTTATTTTTCGCCAGAAATCAAGAGTAGTCCTTTTCCAACAGGTCCAGCACCTGCCGGATCTCCCGGATGACCGGCAGGCCTTCCGGCAGCGGGAACCGATGGATGGGATGGTCCGGTTCCCGGTCGGCCTGTTTGAGCACCGCTTTGAACCCGGCCTTGCGGGCCCCTTCCACGTCGTTTTGGGGATGGTCCCCCACGTATAGGCAGGCGGCGGGGGAAACGCCCAAGCGTGCCGCGGCCATATGGAACAACGCCGGGTCGGGCTTCTGGACCCCCTCTTCGCCGGCCAGCACCATCAGGTCCACGTAGGGGCGCAGACCGCTGTGATCCATCTTACAGGTCTGGGGCAGGGGACGGCCGTTGGTGATGATACCGGTCAGATACCCCCGTCGCCGCAGGGCGGTCAGGGTCGGGAGCACGTCGGGATGGAGTACTCCGCCGGCGGCAAAATCGTGGTAGAACCGCCACAGCGCCCGTTCCGGGTCGGCAGGAACCTCCGCCGGCCATCGGGACAAAAAGTGGCGAATCATCGTTTCGTAATAAATGATCTGCCCGTATTCTCCCCGCTGATAGCGGAACATCTCCTCCTGCCGGAGGGAACGCTCTGCCTCGGACAGAGAGGGGTAATAGTGAGTCAGAAAGCCGGACAAGCCTTGCCGGAATGCGGCATCCCGGTTGTCCAGCGTGTCGTCAAAGTCAAAGAACACCGCCCGGATGGTTTGGTCAGACGGCGGGGCAAATAGCCCTTCGGTTGCCGCCACATCCAACCCGATCTGCGCTTTTAACGCCTCCAGAGAGGGGAACACCTGCTCCTCGCGCAGGTAACGCAGGGGATAGACGGTGGGGGTGGTGCCGTACAGGTCACCGGTATAGTTGAGTAGATAGGTCTCCGCCAGGGGCTGATTCGCCCCCACGGTGGGACGCACCCCGATGTTGGTGACGGCGGGGTATACGGCGGTGCCCACCTGCACGCAGGAGGCATAGACGCCGAACTTGGGTTGGCAGAGGTAGGGGGGGAGCACCTGGTTGATGGTGGGTAGCCCCAACCGGCGCCCCAACTGTTGCCCCTCGGTCACCGTCACCTGTAAGCCGTAGGGACGCCCCAGCAGACGGCGGGCCAGCACCATATCGCCGGCGGCGATGGCGGCGCGGATGGCGGTGGAGTTTATCGGCAGTCCGTCCACATCCACCTCCGGCACCACGGTAACGGCGATGTCATAGGCGGCGCACAGCCGGGTCAGCAGGGTGGCATCGCCGGACCCTCCGGCACCAAACCGATAGTTGAAGCCGCAGGTGACCTTGACCGCGCCCAGCTGGCGGTGCAGAATCTCCCGCACAAAATCCTCCGGGGTCAGGTGGCGCACCGTGGCAAAATCCACCCGGATCAGCTCGTCCACCCCCATAGCGCCCAGCAGAGCGGTTTCCTCCTCGGGGGTACACAGTTCTCCGGCACTCATCTTGGTGGTGACGGTGGCCCGATCAAAGGTATAGACACAGCGGGTCACAGTGTCCTCAATGCCCTGCATCGCCGCTAAGATCACCTGACGGTGACCGGGATGCAGACCGTCAAACAGCCCTAACGCCACCGAACGGGGACAAGCAGGGATATTCAGTTGTTGTCCGTTGGTAACGTAGGTATGCATAGTAACTTCCTCTTACAGAGATAATAAACAATCCATTTTCAGTTGCCCGTTCTCCGGTATGCCCAGAGCGAGGCACACACCCTCCGGGTCGTACACCCGCACCGGGCCGGTGACCGTCTCTTTCAGCCGTACCAGGTCCAGAGAGCCGCCGTTGCGGAACCGATGGGCTTGGGGGGCAGAAACGGTCAGGGTGGGATAGGCCGCCAGAGCGGTCTCAATGGGTAAGATGCGTTCTTGGAGCGTGCCCTCTTCCGCCAGCTTTTTGGCCTCGTCCAGGGTGATGCAGTCTGCCAAGGGGTAGCCGGCGGCCTCGGTGCGGCGCAGAGCGGTCATCACCGCCCCGCACCCCAGTACCCGCCCCAGGTCGTCGCAGAGGGTGCGGATGTAGGTGCCCTTGGAGCAGGCACAGTGGAGGGTGAGAAGCCCCTCCTGTTGGTGGTAGTCCAGCAGTTCCAGTGCATAAATGGTGACCGGTCGCGCTTCCCGCTCCACCTCAATGCCCTGTCGGGCCAGGTCGTATAGCCGGACACCGTCCTTTTTGAGGGCGGAGGTCATAGGCGGCACCTGCAAAATCTCTCCCCGGAATTGGGGGAGTACCGCCTCAATTTCGGCCAGGGTGGGGGCGGGCTTACCGGTTTCCTGCACCTGCCCCCATACATCCAGTGTGTCGCTGACGGCGCCAAACCGCAGGGTGGCGGTATAACTCTTGTCGTGAACCGGCAGACGGTCCAGGGTTTTGGTGGCCCGTCCGATCAGCAGGGGCAGCACGCCGGTGGCGTTGGGATCCAGCGTGCCGGCGTGACCGATCTTTTTGACCCCCAGCAGGCGGCGTACCACCGCCACGCACAAAAAGGAGGTCATCCCCTCCGGTTTATCAATGCATAAAATGCCGTCCAAGGTAAAGCCTCCTTTCGGCAAAATCCGCCCTCTTATAGGGGTTCCATAAACCACAATATGCGGACAGGGCATCCCTGTCCGCATAATTTTAGCCTGTAATCAGTCGGGGGAGAGCCTCTTCCGCCGCTTTCAGCACGGCGGCTTTGGCCTCTTCCAGCGTGCCGTCTACGGCGCAGCCGGCGGCGCGGTTGTGACCGCCACCGCCCAGCAGGACGCAGATCGCCGACGCATCGGCGTGGGTGCCGGTGCGGACACTGATCTTATAATTGCCATCGGCTTTTTGGCGCAGGGTGATGCCCACCCACACGCCCTCGATCTGACGGGGGATGGGGGGCAGCCCCTCCATATCGTTCTCCTTGGCACCGCTTTTTGCCACCATCTCGTTGGTGATGGTCATCATCGCCACGCGACCGTCGTGATGGAACTCCATCCCGTCCAGAGCCAGGCGCTCCAGCTCGATACGGGCCCGGGATTTCATATCAAAATTCACCCGGTTGATCATCTCATAGGGTACCCCCACGTCCATACAGTCCGCCGCCATACGGTGGGCTTCTGCATCGGCGTTGGAATACTTAAAGCAACCGGAATCGGTGGCGATGCCGGTATAGATGCAGGTGGCGATGGCAGGGGTAAGCACCACCCCCATCAGGCGGATGATGCGTAAGATCACCATCGCCGCCGCGGCGCAGGAAGCGTCCACACAGGAGTGGGTGGCATAACCGACGTTGGTGCTGTGGTGGTCGATGCACAGGTCTACCCGGTGACCGTATTCGGCCTGCAGAGCCGGACCCAACAGCTTGGGGTCGGCCACGTCCAGGGCGCAGATATACTCCGGCTCAAAGTCCGGCATCGGAACCTCAGCGGTCATATAATCGTATTTTTCCGGAATGGGGTCACCGCACAGCACCCGTACCCGCTTACCCATACTCCGCAGGGCCAGACATAGGGCAAAGTTACTGCCCAGGGTGTCGCCGTCAGGGTATTGATGGGCCAACAGCAGGATGTTGTCCGCTTTTTTCAGCAGGTCGGCGGCCTGCCTGTCGCTAATGTATTGGGTCATTAGGCGTTCTCCTCTTTTTTGATCCGGTTGATGGTGGCGGCAATGCCGGCACTGTATTCGATGGAATCGTCTGCCACAAACCGCAGTTCGGGGGTGTGGCGCAGGGACAGGGCATAGCCCAGCTCCCGCCGCATATAACCGGCGGCGGATTTGAGTCCCTTGACCGCCTCTTTGGCGGCCTCGATGCCGTTCATCGAGCTGATATAGACGGTGGCGTAGGACAGGTCGCGGGTCACGTCCACCCGCACGATGCTGAGCAGCGTGCCGGATACCCGGGGATCCTTGACGGTGCGCAGGATGGCGGTCAGCTCCCGCATAATATCCTCGCTTACACGGTCCATACGATAGTTGGGCATAGAATGTCCCTCCTTTGTTGAGTTAGGAGTTAGGTGTTGTAGGGACAACCAACCGTCGTCTCTACAACACCGTAAAGGGAAAGTTCAATCAGTCACGATACTCTTCGATGATATAGGTCTCGTAGATGTCGCCCTCTTGGATGTCGGTGAACTTCTCCAGACCGATACCGCACTCGTAGCCCTGGGCCACTTCCTTCTGGTCGTCCTTGAAGCGCTTCAGGGAGATCATCTTATCGTCGCCGATGATGATGCCGTCACGCACGATACGTAAAAGGTCGTTGCGGTACACCTTGCCGTCCAGGATATAGCAACCGGCTACCAGACCGACACCGGTGATGCGGTAGACCTGACGAACCTCGGCACGGCCGTGCAGAACCTCGCGGGTCTTGGGGGCCAGCATACCCTTCATAGCGGTCTCCACCTGCTCGATGGCGTCGTAGATGATGCGGTACATACGCATATCTACGCCGGCGTTGTCGGCGGCCACCTGAGCCAGGGGATCGGGACGGACGTTAAAGCCGACAATGATGGCGTTGGAAGCGTCGGCCAGCATTACGTCGTTCTCGGAAACGGCACCCACGGCACCGTGGATGACACGCACCCGCACCTCTTCGTTGGACAGCTTCTCCAGAGACTGGGTGACCGCCTCCACAGAGCCCTGCACGTCGGCCTTGACGATGATCTTCAGGGTCTTCAACTCGCCCTCGTTCATCTGGTCGAACAGGTTATCCAGGGTGATCTTCTGATACTTGCTAAACATCTCTTCCTTGGCCTCATTTTTGCGCTGTTCCACCAGCTCACGGGCCAAACGCTCGTCGGAAACGGCGTTGAAGATGTCGCCGGACACCGGCACCTCGGACAGACCCATGATCTCCACGGGCACAGAGGGACCGGCCTGGTTCAGCTTTTTGCCGTTTTCGTCGGTCATAGCGCGGACACGACCCACCGACATACCGGCCACGATGATGTCGCCGGCCTTCAGAGTACCGTTCTGCACCAGCACGGTGGCGATGGGGCCGCGGCCCTTGTCCAGACGGGCCTCGATGACCGTGCCTTTGGCGGCGCGGTCGGGGTTGGCCTTCAGTTCCTTCATCTCAGCCACCAGCAGGACGTTCTCCAGCAGGTCGCTGATACCCATACCGGTGTGGGCAGACACCGGCACGCAGATGGCGTCGCCGCCCCACTCTTCCGGCACGATCTCGTGCTCGGTCAGCTGCTGCATGACACGGTCGGGGTTGGCGGTGGGCTTATCCATTTTATTGATCGCCACGATGACGGATACGCCGGCATCCTTGGCGTGGTTGATGGCCTCAATGGTCTGGGGCATAATGCCGTCGTCGGCGGCTACCACCAGAATGGCGATATCGGTGACCTGAGCACCGCGGGCACGCATCGAGGTAAAGGCGGCGTGACCGGGGGTGTCCAGGAAGGTGATGGACTGACCGTTCACATCCACGCGATAGGCGCCGATGTGCTGGGTGATGCCGCCGGCCTCGCCGGAGGTGACGCTGGTCTTGCGGATGGCGTCCAGGATAGAGGTCTTACCGTGGTCAACGTGACCCATGACCACCACCACGGGATCGCGGGGCAGCAGGTTGTCGTCTACGTCTTCGCTATCGTCGATAATACGCTCCTCGATGGTGACAACCACCTCTTTTTCCACCTTGGTGTGGAACTCTTCCGCCACCAGATAGGCGGTGTCGAAGTCGATCTCCTGGTTGACGGAGGCCATCACACCCATCAGCATCAGCTTCTTGATCACCTCGGCGGAGGTGGCCTTCAGACGGGCAGCCAGTTCGCCGACGGTGATCACGTCGCCCACCTGGATGGTGGCCTGCTTTTTCTTGCGCTCCATATCGATACGCTTCAGACGCTCAGCCTCGGTCTCCTTGCGGCGGGGCTTCTTGTACTGCTGCTTAGATTTCTGATTGATCTTCTGTTTCTTGATGCCGCCACCGTCGCCGCGCACGCGGTTGCTGGTTTGAGCCATCATATCAAACTTTTCGTCGTATTTGTTGGACGCCATCTGCTGAGGCTTACGGGTGTCCACGGTACGGCGCTCCTGAGGAGCCTGGGGCTGGGGTGCGGGCTTCTGGGCACCCTGCTGCTTTTTCTGCTGGGGCACCGGCTTGCCGGCCACGGTCTTGGGCTCTTGGGGCTGGGATTTGGCGGCGTGCTCCTCTTCGGTCATCACCACCACGGTCTCTTCCTTCTTCGGCTCTTCTTTCTTTCGCTCGTTGGCGGTGGCGAAATAGGCCTCCAGGTTATCGCTGTTGTGCTTTTGGGTGAAATATTCAAAGATCACGTCCAGCTCTTTCTCTTCCAGAGCGGTAGCACTTTTTTTGCCGGGAATATTGTGTTCAGCCAGCACGGCAATGATCTCTTTGCTCTGTACGCCGAAATCCTTGGCTACTTCGCTGACTTTGTATTTAATCATCATAGGGCAGTTTCCTCCTTCAAGTAGTGGCGATGTGCTTTTGCATCGCTTTGGCGAATCCGGGGTCGTCGGTGGCGGTAACAGCGACCGGTTTTTCCAGTCCCAGGGCCGCCGCTAGTTCCTCTTTCGTCTCGTCGACCGAGAGGATGGGGCAGGTTGTATCCTTACCGGCGAAGCGCAGTTCCTTCTCCGTCTTGGGGGAGCAGTCACAGGCCAGCAGAATCAGCTGTGCCTTTTTAGCGAGCAGGGCTGCCCGCACTGCGTCAAAGCCGATGAGGATGTGTCCGGACCGCTTGGCGATGCCCAGCAGACCGCACAGTTTGTTATTCACCCTCCATCATCTCCTCTTCCAGTCGGTCGTAGATCTCAGCGGGGATGGCACAGGCAAAAGAACGCTCCAACCGCCGGGCCTTGCGAGCGGTGCGCAGACAGTCGATGCTCCGGCACACATAGGCGCCGCGGCCGGCCTTGCGTCCGGTCAGATCCATCGAAAGCTCGCCCTCGGGGCTGCGCACTACGCGAACCAACTCCGTCTTGGGCTTCATCTCACCACAGCCGCTGCATTTACGCAGGGGGATCTTTCGTTCTTTCGCCATATCCATTCACCTCCAAGAGTAATAAACTTGCTTATTCTTCGTCCTCGTCTTCGCCGTAGAAACCACTCTCGGGACGAATGTCGATCTTCCAGCCGGTCAGCTTGACCGCCAGACGGGCGTTCTGGCCCTTGTTGCCGATGGCCAGGGACAGCTGCGCATCCGGCACAGTAACCTTGCAGGCCTTGGCACCCTCGGGGTCCATCTCTACGCCCAGCACCTTAGCGGGGGCCAGAGCGGCGGCAATAAAGGTGGCGGGGTCTTCGCTCCACTCGACGATGTCGATCTTCTCACCGCCCAGCTCTTCCACGATGCCCGCCACACGGACACCGCGCTGGCCGATGCAGGCGCCCACGGCGTCCACGTTCTCGTCGTGGGACAGCACCGCCATCTTGGTGCGGCTGCCGGCCTCACGGGCCACGGACTTGATCTCCACGGTGCCGTCAAAGATCTCCGGCACCTCGTTTTCAAACAGGCGGGTCACCAGACCGGGATGGGTGCGGGACACCAGAGCGCGCAGACCCTTTTCGGTCTCCTTGATGTCCACCACATACACCTTGATGTGGGCACCCTCTTTGATGATGTCGCTCTCCATCTGCTCTGCCTTGGGCAGGATGGTCTCGCCCTTGCCCACCTGGATGGTGGCGGCGCCGGAGCGAGGATCGATGCGGGTGATGACCGCGGTGACCAACTCCTGATTGCGGCGCTGGAACTCCATCACCTGCTGGTTCTTCTCTGCCTCGCGGATACCCTGACGGATCACGTGCTTGGCAGACTGGGCGGCGATGCGGCCAAACTGCTTGGGATCCAGCTTGATGTCAATGGTCTTACCCACGCGGGCACGCTTGTTGTACTGCTGAGCCTGCTCCAGGGTCAACTGGGTTTCGGGGTTCTCTACCTCCTCCACCACCTCTTTGCGGATGACCACAGAGAGCTCGCTGGTCTCGACGTTCATATTCACGAGGATGTTGTCGTCACCGCCGAAATCCTTTTTCACCGCCACCACGATGGCGGCGCTGATGCGGTCCAGCAGGTAGTCCACCTCGATGCCTTTCTCCTTAGCCAGGAGCTTCAGGGCTTCGTAAAATTCTGCAATGTCTTTCTTAGTCATACGATGTTACCTCCTCTTGTTATTCAGAATCGGCCTCATCGGCCTCTTCCCATTGGTCGACGGCGTGTACCGCCGCCACAGCTTTTTTATCCAAGGTCAAGGTGTCGCCCTCTTCGGTCTCGATGGTGAAGCCGTCCTCCCAGCCTGTCAGCAGACCGACCACTTCTTTTTGGCCGTTCTCGTCGGGGCGGTATAGTTTCAGCGTCACCGGATAACCCTCGTAATAGGCATAGTGCTCGTCACGGGTCAGTTCCCGATCGGCACCGGGGGAGGTGACCTCTAAGCAATAGGATTGGGGGATGGGGTCTGCCTCGTCCAGCACCGGGCTGAGCTGGCGGGATACCGCCACACAGTCGTTGATGGACACCGGGGCATCCTCCCGGTCGATAACCACCCGGAGTATGCAGGTGGCACCCTCTTTGACAAAGCGGATGTCCCACAGCATCAGCCCGAGGGCCTCGGTGATGGGCTCCGCCAACGGTGCTACCGCACCGGCAATACCGCCGGGAGCAGCGTTCTGTTTTGCCATATTGGTCATACCTCCTTACAACGATAAAGGAGCGGGTCGCCCCACTCCTTTGCCTTCCTTGTATTCACTGTGGTTAGTATAACACACGCCGCCGGAAAAATCAAGTCTTTTTACCATATTTATATAGAATAAACAAAAACCGCCGTCCCAAAGGACGGCGGTTGGATAGGTTGTTGCGTAGGGATTACATCTCACCCTCGTGCTTAGAAGACTCTTTTTTACCCACGGTCAGCGCCTGCTCACCGGACAGATACATGGTCAGCAGACCCAGCAGAATGCAGCAGGTGGAGATATACACCAGAATGGGGAAAAACTCTTTGTACAGGAAAGTGCAGATCTCAGCACCGGTACCGCCGGTGTAACCCACGTGGACAAAGCTGTCTTTCATTTTGCCGGTTTCTTTGTCCTTGCTTTGGGTGTAGAGTCTGACACCGCCCTCAGCCAGATCCAGACGCAGATCTGCAGCCTTGTCGATCTCGGTGGTGGTGGCCATCCGAGAGTCGGACACCTTACCGGTCAGGAAGTGGATGGTGCCATCCACGTTTACACCGTACTTGAAATAGGTGTTTTCCAGATCCTTGCGCAGAGCGATCTGTTCTTCGTCGTTATCGTAGTTCAAATCCACCTGAGCGATCACGGGATTGCCCTCGGCATCGATGGAATAGAGCTGTCCGTGAAGACCGTTGTCGTCGGCATCCAACAGACCCAAAGTGGTTTCCGACTCGCCTTCTTTGATGCCCAATTGATAGGTCTCGTCAAAGACGGTGGCCACCAGACTGCTATCTTCAGCCTGATAGGTATAAACCATACCGTTTTTCGCCACATAGGAGGGAGCGATCTGGGCGCCGCCGATAAAGATGGCAACCAGATAGCCAAAGAAGGTCAAACCGCCCAAAAACAGGCTGACAAACACACCCCAGCCAAAAACGGGTTTCAGCATGGATGCAATTTTCTGACATACGTTTTTCATAGTCGGCACCTCCTTACAAACCCAGGATGGGCAACCAGCCCATCAGGACCAGCACCTGCAGGATGAACTGAGCGCTCACCCACCACAGATTGTTGTTGAACGTTTTCTTAAAGTCGGACTCCGCCAGCGTCATACCGGCGTACATACCCAGACCCAGAGGAGGGGTGATGCCGCACATCACACCGCAAATGCAGGGCAGCATAGCGGCGGCCAGCAGAGGGCTGCAACCGGCGCCACTCAAAATACTGATAAAGACAGGCCCGAAAATAACCACCAGAGAGGAGCCGGGAATGACCATGCCCAGGAAGCAGGTGATGAGGCACACCACCAATACGGTACCCAACTGGCCAAAGTTCCAGCTACCTACCAGAGCAGCCATATCCTTACCCACGTTCAGGTCGGCGAACAACTCGCCCAGCATATAACCGAACACGCACACGCCGATGGCGGGAGCAAAGGTTTTGATGCCGTTGGAGAACATCGTAGCAATCTTGTTGGGGGTGACCATCTTTTTGTCCTTGGTCACCAAGACGGCAAACAGGGCCGCAATGCCGCCCACGAACAGCAGGACGGAACTGGACAGGTTGGCGGCACCGGTTTCACCCAACTGCTTGGTGAAGAAGGTATCCTTGAACACGGCGTCCAGAATAAAAGGAACAAGGATGATGAACGGCAACAGTAAGCCGGTCCATCCCTTTTTGAGAGTTTCACGCAGAGAGGGCAGATCCTCTTTGGCTATCGGCTTTACCTTGTAATATTTACAGAAGCCCCAAACCATCACCAAACGCTGGATGATGAAGTAGGCAGAGATACCCCACAGAATCATCCAGAATTGGCCGGTGGACAGATCGAGGTTGGTAGCCGTGGTGTAAGCGGTCATAGCCGCCACAATGTTGGAAGAAGGGGGGATCATATTGCCCATATAACTGGCGTTGGACTCGATGTTGGCGGCCAGCTCGGCAGGGAAGCCGGAGCGCTTCATAGCCGGGATGGTGATGGCGCCGGTGGCCATCACGTTACCGGGGCCGGAGCCGGACAGAGCACCCATAAAACCACTGGCGATGACGGCGGCATAGCCGGCACCACCGGTGACGCGACCGATCACGGATAGGATAATTGCAATACAGCTATCCACAATCTTGGTTTTGGTGAGCAGGATGGACATCGCCACAAAAGCCACCATCGAATACAGTAGGTTGGTGGATAATGCGCCGTCAATATACGTCCAGATGTTGGAGAAATTGCCCGAGATAATTACCAGCAGAACAAACCCGAGTCCCACGGCCTCGTATACGGGACGCTTGACCCAAATAAACCAGATCAGAATAATGGCCAGCAAAAGAATCAAAAACCATACGCCGGCGGGGATCACAGAGGTCCAACCGAAGGCATTTGCGAAGAAGTTGGTAGTCATAAGAGACAGATCCATTTCAGTTCATTCCTTTCCTAAAAAGTTATATAGAATATTCCGAACGAGTTATATTATAGCATCCCTTTTGATTTTGTCAACCGTTTTCTCATGGTTATTTGCCTCTTGCAAAATAAAAGAATGGGAGGTATAATGAAAAGGTAATACCAGTTGCCAAAAGGTATAATTTAATGGTTATTAAAGGATGACGTATATGAACACCAGACAGATACAATACGCGGTGGAGCTGTCCAAGACGCGGAACATCTCCCAGGTGGCGGAGCGGCTGGGCATCTCTCAGCCGGCGCTGAGCAAGCAGATTCTGAATTTGGAGAAGGAACTGGAGGTCAAGCTGTTTGACCGCACCACCACTCCCATGACCTTGACCGCGGCGGGGGAGCATTTTATCCGTCAGGCGCAGGAACTGCTGTATCAGGAGGATCAGCTGCTGCGGTCGTTGGACGCCTATAAATCCGGAGAGAGCGGAAAACTGGTGATCGGCATTTCGCCCTTCCGCAGTCAGTATCTTATCCCGGCGGTGGCCCAGAAGGTGAAGGAGCGGTACCCCGGTGTGCAGCTCGTGCTGTGTGAGGCAGGCAGCGATCAGCTCCGCCGGGAGGCGGCGGAGGGCAAATACGACTTTGCGGTGGTGAACCTGCCGGTGGACGGCGCGGCGCTGGACGTGACCGCCCTGGAGCCGGACACCATGGTGCTCACCGTCCCGACAGCCTTGGCTACCGGTCTGCCGGCCACCTCGTTTGGTCAGCCGGCGTGCATCGACCTGAAAGAGTGTGCCGCTCTGCCCTTTGTGACGGTCGGCGATCAGCAGGAGATGCGTCGCCAGTTTGAGGCGGCCTGTGCCGATGCCCGCTTCCACCCGGAGATCGCAGCGGAGGTGGTGGGGCTGAGCACCGCCTATGCTCTGTGCAAGGCCGGCGTGGGGGCTACCCTGCTCCCGCTCCAATACGTCCGGCATCAAGGCGAGGATGCCGGGGTGGTGTTGTACACCCTGCGGCAGAAGATTGAGAGCCGTAAGCCGGTGCTAGTGACCCGGCGGGGGCAGTATCGCTCCCCCTACGCCCAGTATGCGATGGAATTATTGACCGAACAGAAAGGTTGAGGATGGTATGAAAAAGATATTATTGTTAGGGGACTCCATTCGGATGGGCTATCAGCAGTACGTAAAAGAGGCGCTGACCGGGGAGTACGAGGTGCGGTATCCTGAGGATAACGGTCGCTTTGCCGCCTATACCCTGTGGCAGCTGAATCAGGAGCTGAAATGGCACCCGGACATCGAATTGGTGCATTTCAATAACGGCTATTGGGATATGAACGTGGAGGCCCCTATGACCGAGGCCATCCACCCGGTGGAGGAGTACGTGAGCTTTTTACGCCGCATCGTTTTGCTGTGCCGCCAGTGCGGGGCGAAGGTGGTGTTTGCTACCTCGGTGCCGGTGCTGGAGGACGGCGCCGCCGGGGACAACACCGGGGTGCAGGGCACCATCAATTATAAAAACGAGTGGGTCAAGACCTATAATGCCGCCGCGGTGGCGCTGATGGAGGAGCTGGCGGTGCCGGTGAACGACCTGTACGCCCTGTGTATGGAGCATGAGCGCCGGTATAAGTGCGATGATCTGCTCCACCTGACCGAAGAGGGGTCCCGCCGGTGTGCCGCCCAGGTGGCGGAGTTTGTACGCAAGTACACGGAGCAGTAAAAAAAGGAGTGGAATACGTTTGGAGCGTAAAACCTTAAATCAACAGGGCATCAGAAGGTTTGTTTTAGGCGATGAAATGGCTAAGGGAATGAAAGCGCAAACCTTTGCTATGTGGTGCGGGATCCTCTTTCTGCTGATTGCGGCCCTATGTGCCATAGCCGGATACACCGCCCCCAGTGAGAGTGCTTATGTTGTTGCAGGGATTTTTGGCGGTATAGGCGTGCTTGCACTCGTTTTGCTGTGGTACGCAGGGAAACAGAGGCGGGCGATAGACCGTTTGCATTACGTGGTGCGTTGCAAAACCTGTACCGGAAAATATCAAACGACCTATACGGGGGAAGGTGTTGACGGTAGTGAGGAAATTCTGTGTTTTGGAAAGTCCGAGGTAAAGATGCATTTTCCTTTTGCGTCGATGGGATATAGTGTGAGCCTTCTTTATGAACAAGCAACGGTGGGAGATAAATTCTATTTGGTGTACCTAAAAGAAAGCAAAAAGCCTTTGCTTTTGTTCAACACAAAGGAATGGAAGCTGGATAAAGAGGAATTTGAAAAAACGGAACAAGGCTACGTGCCGAAAAAAGTCTAACATTCCCAAAGAGTCTCTGCGCGGCGAAGCCGTGCGGAGACTTTTTCTTTTTAAAGCGCTAAAAAATCACTTGCATATTTTGTCGAAAGGTGGTATAGTCAAGGTAGCGTCACTGTCTTTTGAACTAAAGGAGGTTGTTCTGTGGCGAATTTCTGTACGAACTGCGGTGCCCCCATGGGAGAGGCTGACGTGTTTTGTCTGGCCTGTGGCACCCAAAAGAAAGTGGTTCCTGTTCAGCCGGAGGTACCCCCGGTGCAACAGCCGCCTGCCTATATGCCCCCGCCGCCTCCCGGTCCCCCTCCGATGATGGGGCCTCCGGTGCGTCCCGGTCGGGGTCAGGGCATCGCCTCGATGGTGCTGGGCATCGTCAGCCTGGTCTGGTCGTTCTATCTGTATTATTCCGCCTACGTGGTGCTGTATATCGAGAATGAGGCCCGTTCCTCGGGCAGTATTTCCGTACGCAGCGTGGTGGGCGAGACCATGGCCGAGATTTTTGCTCCCTGCTTTGTGGTGGTGTTCTTGTTGGCGATTTTGAGCGTCGTGTTTGGGGCGATCTCCAAGGCCAAGGGCTTTTACGGCGGCGCCGCTACTGCAGGCTTGTCCACGGCGTTTCCGTCCATCGGCTTTATAATTGTTACGCTGATTATGCTGGTGGCATAATCTTTGTGGTAAAAAGAAAAGGAGTGTTTTGTGATGAAAAAAGTGTTGTCCTTATTGTTGGTGGCTGCTATGTGTCTGACCTTTGCGGCCTGCGGCGAGTCTAAGTCTCAGCCGACTGCTTCTGTTGTCCCCAGTGATGCGGCGGGAGCTAACAGCGATCCCTCCGGCACCCCGGTGGTTCCGAGCGAGAGCAACGGCACCGTTCCCACCTCCGCCCCCGCCCCCACGGTGAGTGCCGCCGCTCAGGCTGTGGCAGATTATCTGGCGGCCAACCGCGATAAGATCGTTCAGTCCTTTGCAGCGAGCTTCGGTTCCAACAATATCGAGATCAAAGCGGTGGATACCGGTCTGGTGTTTGACGTGCGCGTCAGCCAGTTCGATCAGCTGACCGACGATCAGCTGAGCATCGTGCAGGAGGCATTCGACGCTCAGCAGGCCACCTTTGACAGCATGCTGCCGATGGTGCAGACCGACCTGCCGGAACTGACCTACATCACCTTTAATTTCTACAACACCGCCGGAACCTATCTGGCCACGTTGACCGCAAAATAAGCACCCAACCCCAAAAACCGCCCTGCCGTTGGCAGGGCGGTTTTTTGTATTTTTGGAAATTGCTTGAAATTCGAAAAGGGGTGTGTTATACTCAAGAAGGCGAAATAACGCCTTTTTTGAGGAGTTATGTACCAAAAATGTCGGTACCCATTGTGGTACACTGAAATAAGAACGGAAAAGGAGAGAGACCGTATGAGTTTGGAGCCCAAAAAGCTGGCCTTGTTTCGGATCTGGCAGATTTTGCAGGAGCACAGCGACTACAACCACCCGCTGACCCAAGAGGAGATCGCGGCCTATCTGGAACGTGACTACGGCATCGTGGTGGAGCGCAAGGCCATTGGTCGCAATCTGGCTATGCTGCGGGACGATGCCGAACTGCCGGTGGTATCCACCCGCAAGGGCAGTTACATAGAGTATCGGGAGTTTGAGGAGGCCGAACTGCGGATGCTGATCGACGGTGTGCTGTGCAGTCAGCACATCGCGCCCCGTCACTCGGCGGATCTGATCGACCGGCTGTGCAGGCTGTCCAGCAAATATTTCCGTTCTCACATCAAGCATATCCATACGGTGCAGGAGTGGAACAAGACCGAAAACCAAGCGTTGTTTTACAACATTGAGATGGTGGATATCGCCATCGAAGAGGGCAAACAGCTGCAGTATGACTACAACAAATACGGGGTGGACAAAAAACTGCACAGATCCTCGTTTCAGCGGGTGACCCCCTATCAGCTTATCCTGCACAACCAAAAGTATTATCTGATGGCGTACAGCGATTATTGGGACAATATGGTGTTCCACCGGCTGGATCGACTGAGCAATATGCGGCTGTACGATAAGCCGGGCAAACCCCTGCGGGAGATTCCCGGTTACGAGGGCGGTATCGACTATAAAAAGCTGTGCACCGCTCTGCCGTATATGTACACCGACGAGCCGGTACGCATCCGGATGACGGTGGCGGCCGGCATTGTGGATCAGGTCATCGACTGGTTTGGCAAGGAGATCACCCTCACCAAGACTGCAGAGGATACGGTGGAGGTATCGCTGCTGGCCAGCCCTGCGGCCATGGAGCATTGGGCGATGCAGTACCTCAACTATGTAGAGATCACCGCCCCCGCCAGTCTGCGGGAGAAGCTCAGACAAAACCTGGAAGCGGCGCTGAAGAAGTATTAAAGGGGCATAAACCGGAAAAGGAGTGGAAATTATGTCTAAAATAGGAACCAGGACTGTGTTGGGTACGGACGAGTACATAAAAGGAAAGAACTTTATTGTTAAGGAGTACCAACGGGGGTATCGCTGGGGAAAACAGCAGGTAGAGGATCTGCTGAAGGATTTATTGGAATTCAACCCTGATAATCACCGGATTAAATATTGTATGCAACCGTTGGTGGTGAAACGTGTGCCGGCAGAATCGGTCACCAAGGCCAGAGAGTTGGCGAACATCATTGGTTCGCCTAATACGGCCGATGTGGAAGAGCCGGAGGTGGCGTGGGAATTGATCGACGGGCAGCAACGCCTGACCACCACGTTGCTTATTTTGGACTCTTGTTACAGCAATTTGAGAAAACCGCCGAAGTTGCCGTATAACATCGCCTATTCTTTGGTGCGGGATATTGACGAGTATTATATCACCGAGGCCAAGACGGTGATTGACGCATGGTTTGAACAATTTGGCGACGAAGAGGACAATAAAAAGAACGAGATTAAGGGGAAAATTGACGGTGACATCCAGTTTGTTTGGTATGAGGTGGACGAGGACATCAACTCGGTTGACGTATTCACCCGGTTAAATATCGGCAAAATCCCTTTGACTAACGCAGAACTATTTAAAGCGCTGTTGCTTAACCCCGACCATGCGCCGGAGGATTCCATTGAAAACGAAAAGTTTAAGATTCGGTTATCTCAGATAGCGTTTGAGTGGGATAAGATTGAGCAATCGCTCCGGGATGATGATTTTTGGAACTTTATTTCCAATGAGGAGCGGGAGGGCGAAACCCGCATTGACTATCTATTGCAGTTGTATGCGCTGCGGCTGATTGCCAACGGACAAGTGCCAAAAAAAGAAGTGGATAAAACGGTGCATAAGAGTGATGAACTATTCTCTTTCATCATCATTAATAAGTATATGAAAAGCAGTTGCGTCACCGCCTCGGAAATTTGGGAGAAAATCGTCAGCCTCCACGACACCTTAAAATATTGGTACGACGGGGGAGAGGATAGCCGGCTATATCATTATATCGGATTCTTGGTAGCGACAAGCGGTTCGGGCATCGGGGTAATTTCTAATTTGATTCAAAACGCTGAGGGCAAACGCAAAGGCGAGATGGAGAATTATGTGATCTCCCTGGTCCGTGAGAGTATGAAAAATGTGAAATTGGAGGAACTGTCCTATCATAAGGATCGGGCAAAAATCCAAAAGGCATTGTTGTTGTTTAACGTGCAGACGTTGATTCAAAGCAAGACCGATCAGCGTTTTTCCTTTAAGCATTACAAAGATAAAAAAACCTCTTGGGAGATTGAGCACATCCACGCTCGGGCAACCGACGAAGAGATCCGTGCCATCACCCAGCCAAACAAACGGGCAGAATTTCTGCACGCCTTACAAAATCAGTTTGCGGAGATCGATGATATGCAAACGGTGCAAGAGATCGAAGCGTTTATCCAGAACGAGGTCCTCACGGAAAAGGTTACCGACGACCAATTCTTCGAATTCTGCTGTATAGTAACCGATAAGTATGGTGATTTTGATGAAAACAGTTTGGGCAATCTAACCCTTTTGGATGCCCAGACAAATCATTCGTATCACAACGCACTATACCCCATTAAACGTCAAAAGATTATTGAGCGGGATAAGGGGGATGTTTTCATCCCGGTTTGCACCAAGAATGTATTCCTTAAGATGTATTCGTCCAAGTTTAGTAATATGATGGAGTGGACAAAGGACGATGCGGAGGAATATCTTGAAGCAATGAAGACCTTGTTGGTCAAGGAGGCGAAATTATGTCAATAGGAGAGAAAAACACCTTTTGGAAACTGATCCATTCCTCTTCCCTTAAGAGCATTCAAATTCCCCAGATACAAAGAGACTACGTACAAGGCCGAAATACCGACAAGGTAACGTATGCTCGAAAGCGGATGCTGAGCGAAATCTACGATTCCCTGGTCAACGATGCTCCGCTGGACCTGAATTTTGTATACGGAAAAGTGGAAGACGGCGTGTTTATTCCTATCGACGGACAACAGCGCTTGACCACGCTCTTTTGTTTGCACGTGTATGCGTTTGCTCAGGAAGGAGATACCATTGCCTTAAAGGAAATGAGCGAAAAGTTTCAGTATGCCACCCGGGTTACCACGACCCGTTTTTTGGCGGCTCTGTTGGAGCATATCCCAGAGTTCTTTCAGCAATCCGAACAGGATATGATTCCCTATCTTGAGGATGCGGCCTGGTATTCTCCTCAATGGGATAAGGATCCCTCTGTTCGTTCTTTCAAGGTGGTGTTGGGTGAGATCCATAAGATGTTCCATGATGTCCGAATTGCGGATAAATTGAAGATGGAGGTTTGTCCTGCTACCTTTATGTCGTTGCAGATCCCGGATGTGGGAAGAGTAAACGACCTGTATATTAAAATGAACTCCCGTGGCAAACTGTTGACCGAGTTTGAGTCGTTCAAATCCGAAATGTTTGAGTTTATTGACACCGAAATTCCGTCCGATAGTGGCATTGACAAGCGTGAGTTCAAAGAAAAGATCGATAATGAGTGGCTGAATCTTGTTTGGCGTGTGTGTGGAGCAGAGGCGCCTAATCTGTGCGATACGGTGTATATGCGATTTATCCACCAGATTTTCATGAACCGGTTGATACCGCAACAGCACGGAAAGGATCATTCGGAGGAATGGGCAAACCTGAATAAAAATAACGGTTTTTTCAATTTTGCAGACTACAAGCCCTATCTAAAAAATATTGCTCTACTGAATGACCTGTACTGTACTTTTGAGTTTTATAAATTCATTATGGAGGCACAAAACGACGCTGCCCTTGCCGCTTTTCCAGAGATTCGCCGGTGGCTTGTGAATCTGATGATGGACAGTGGTAAGTTAGGGCACAGTGAACAAGTGCGCCTGCTCACCATCACCCGTTATGCCGTGCTTGTGCCAAGGGAAAACTGGACTATTGCCGGATATATCAAGTGGTTCAGAGTGATGAACAACCTGATTAACAACACGCAGATTGACAAGGCGGAGCGTTGTATTGCGGCCAGCCGTAGTTTGATGACTATTCCGGCGGAGATGGCAGAGGATACTTATGCGTATTTGCTTAACACTAACGGAATGGAGATTGTGTATTTCGATAACCGTCAGGTAAAGGAAGAGGTGTTCAAGTGCCGATTCCTTGAGGCAGACGCTCGATGGGAGGCTCCCATTTTTACTGCGGAAAAGGATGAGTATTTCTCCGGTGAAATTCAGTTTGTGTTTTCTCTGTGTGGACTCCGTGCTTTTCGTGATGTGGTAAACCACGAGGAAGCGATTGAAAGGTTTATACAGGTTTGGGAAACGATTAAACGGCTTTTCTATAGCATGCTCAAAGAGGATAAGCGACAGGGAAACGACAATCTCTTCCGGCGGGCGCTGCTCACTTATGGTGATTATTCCTGTCAGAGTAATTCTTCTTATACGTTCTTCCCGAGTGGCGATAGATACTTTAACTGGCGCAGAATGTTGCGTGATGCCAAATCGTTGGCTGTGTTTACATTGTTCTTTGACGATTTTAAGAACTCTTCACTCAGCGACGATGTGGCAACCTTTTTGCAAATGAGAATTGATGCATATAGCGACAAGAACGACGAGTTTATCTATTATACCATCAAGCTTCCTCAAATTATGGAGTTTATGACCAAAAAGCGGTTTCGCCCAAAAGATACCACCTGCGATCGTAATATTTTTTACAGCAAAGAGCGATTGAGTGCAGACTATGCAGAGGCAAACACGTTTTTTGTCTATCACAGTCTGTCAGAAGAGGCGGAATATCACTATGGTCAGGGCTATTTGAGTACCGCTTCCAGCGTGGCATACATCAATAAGGTGAAGGATATTTCCTGCCATATTGAGTATTGCCCGAAGGGGTATTACTGCGATCAAAACGGACAAGCCTATCTTGACGATCGCGGTCAGCCTATCGCCACCGTAGAGAAAATGGTGTGCTATATTGAGCAGCATTTTTAACCGCCAACCAATACATCCGCGAAAAGAACCGCAAGCGATTCGCTTGCGGTTCTTTTTTTGTTGCGGTTGTTTTGGTGTCCTGTTTTTGGTACATAAAATGCGGTAATCTAATAGCACAGACCCACCCCCTTTGCGCCCATTTTCAGGAAAACGGAGGAACGTATATGAAGTTAGGTAAGAAAAAGAAGATGCAGGAAAAATTGTCTCCCGAAACGCTGGAGCAGCTGGCGCAGCTACTGATGCAGGCGGAGGACCATGCCCACGAGCTGACCGCCGCCGAGTACACCCAACTGATCAACCATTTGGCAGAGGCCCGCTACTATGCTCAGAAAAAGGAAAACAAGGAGCGGGCCCGCCGGGAGAAGGAAGAGGCCCAGCGAAAGGCGGAGGAGGAAAAGCGGCGGCAGGAACAGCACGTCGCCGACGTCACCTGTATGGATCTGCCGATGGACTGGGACAACCTGTTTGAACGGGATGAGCGCACCCAGGGCGTCCACGCCGACAGCATCTCGGACGGTTTGATTCTGTCCCTGAGCAACCTGGGGCGGGTGGACATCGAATACATCGCCGCGGTGACCGGCGAAGAGTATAAGACGGTCATCGGTACGCTGAAGGGCTCTATCTATCAGAATCCCGAAAAATGGAACGAGTGCTTCTACCAAGGGTGGGAGACTGCCGAGGAGTACCTCTCCGGTAACCTGATGCGGAAATGGCACGCCGCCCAAAAGGCCAACAAGGAGTACAAAGGCTATTTTGAAGAGAACATCCGGGCCTTGTCCCGGGCCCTGCCGGAGTTGGTAAATCCCCAGGATATTTACATCACCCTGGGTTCGCCCTGGGTACCGGCGGACATCATCGACGATTTTGTCACCCATCTGTTGGGCCTGAACAAGGCACATCCTTACAAGGGCACCCGGCACGATGAACACACCGGTACCTGGGAACTTCCCGATAAATCTGCCTATTGGTACAGTGTGGCCTCCACCAGCACCTACGGCACCAACCGGATTGCGGCGCTGTATATTCTGGAGAAGACCCTGAATATGAAGGCGGTGGCGGTGACCGATGAGGTTTCTTGTCCTGCCAATGCCTCCGGCAAAAAGCGGGTGGTTAACCGGGAGGAAACGGTGCTGGCTCTGGAAAAACAGCAGAAGATGATTCAGGAATTCCAGAACTGGGTGTGGAAAGATGATCGGCGCCGCGAACGGCTGGAGATGATTTTTGAAAACAATTTCAGTTGTTTCCGTCGCCGGCATTTTGATGGGTCGTTTTTGAATTTCCCCACACTGTCCCCGGCGGTGCAATTGTATCCCTATCAGAAGAATGCGGTGGCCCGCATTCTTTTCACCCCCAACACCCTGTTGGCTCACGACGTGGGCAGCGGTAAGACGTATATTATGATTGCCGCCGGTATGGAACTCAAACGTATGGGACTGTCTAAGAAGAATCTCTACGTGGTACCCAATAACATTGTGGGTCAATGGCGGGATATTTTCAAAATGATGTACCCGAAGGCGAAGCTGTTGGTGGTAGAACCCAAGAACTTCACCCCCGCCAAACGACAGGGTGTATTGGAGGAGATGCGGGATGGCGATTACGACGGCATCGTGATGGCGTATAGCTGCTTTGAGCGCATCCCCCTTTCTAAGCAGTATGAGATGGAGCAGATGCAGCGGGAACTGGAGGAGATCGATACTCTGTTGCAGGATAAAAACAAGTCCACCGGCAGGCTGAAGAAAAAGAAGCAGAAGCTGGAAGAGTCACTGTCGAAACTGCTGCTGATGATCGACCATACGCTGAACGAGGTTTGCTTTGACGAGCTGGGGGTGACCCGGCTGTTTGTGGACGAGGCCCACAACTATAAGAACGTGCCCATCGAGACCAAGGCGGATAAAGTGCTGGGCATCAACGCCACCGGCTCCAAAAAGTGCCAGGAGATGATGGATAAGGTGCAGCAGGTGCAGCGGTCCGGGGGCGGCGTGGTGATGGCCACCGGCACCCCCATCACCAACTCCATCACCGACGCCTTTATTATGCAGAAGTACCTGCAGAGCGGCGAATTGGGCCTTTTGGACCTGCAGAGCTTTGATAGCTGGATCGGTATGTTTGCAGAGCGGGCCACCGAGTTTGAGATCGACGTGGACACCAGCAATTACCGGCTGGTGACCCGTTTCTCCAAATTCCACAACCTGCCGGAGCTGACCGCTCTGCTGTCCTCCATCGCCGATTTTCACCAGGCTGGCGCGGAATCCGGCATTCCCCAGTTCGATGGGTACAGCGACGCGGTGGTGGCCAAGACGCCGGGGTTTGCCGCGTATCTCAGCGATATTTCCCATCGGGCGGATCTGGTGCGGAGGGGTGTGGTCAACCGAAGGGAAGATAATATGCTGAAGATTACCACCGACGGACGAAAAGCGGCGCTGGATCTGCGGCTGGTGGAACCCAACGCCACCTTTACCTATCAGTCCAAGGTGGCTCGGTGTGCGGAGAACGTGTTTGACATTTATCTCAAAACCTACGACAGCCAAAGCACTCAGCTGATCTTCTGCGACACCTCCACCCCCAAAAGTGGCTTCAATATGTACGATGACCTGCGGGATCTGTTGGTGAGTATGGGGATGCCGGAGGAGAAGATCGCCTTTGTCCACGATGCCACCACCGAGGTAAAACGCACCAAGCTGTTTGCTAAGATGCGCTCCGGTGAGGTGCGGGTGCTCATCGGCTCCACCTTCAAACTGGGGTTGGGTGTTAACGTGCAGGACAAGCTGATCGCGGTGCACCATCTGGACGTGCCCTGGCGTCCCGCCGATATGACCCAACGGGAGGGGCGTATCCTGCGGCAGGGCAACCAGAACAGCAAGGTTTCGATCTATCGGTACATCACCGAGGGCAGTTTTGACGCCTATTCCTGGCAGCTGTTGGAAACCAAGCAACGGTTCATCACCGGGCTGTTGTCCGGCTCGCTGACCCAGCGTAGCGGCGGAGATATTGATAATACGGTGCTGGATTATGCCGAGGTAAAGGCGCTGGCGGTGGGAAATCCGCTGATTAAGAAGCGGGTGGAGACCGCCAACGAGCTGACCCGGTACTTGCACCTGCAACGTAAGGCTGTGGAGAACCGGCAACGTTTGGAAAAGGAAATTGCTCAACTGCCGGGTCAGATCCACCATCAGGCAGAGCTGGTGACCCTGTGCCGGTTGGATAAAGCCCGGTATGAAACACTCCGGCAGGAGTACGACCAGAACCAACGCCGGGAGATCCGTGCCGCCCTCTATGAGGGGGTTCAGCGCCACGTGCTGATGCAACGGGAAGACGTGTGGATGACCTACCAGGGCTTTGAGGTGGTGTTCCCGCCCAATATGACCGCAGAGACCCCCTACGTGTGGTTGCGGGGCAACGGTCAGTATTATGTGGAACTGGGGGATACCGAGGTGGGTGGCCTGATCCGCCTGGATAATTTTCTGGACAACCTGGAGGGGCATTTAACCAAGTTGGAAGAGGGCCTGCAAGCCCTGGAAAACCGGCAGGCTCAGGTGGCACAGGAACTGAGCAAGCGAGAGGATTATCGTAAAACCATAGAAGGAATCCGGTGCGATTTGGAACGGATTGACAAAAAGTTAGGAGTGAATAAAGCGTGAGCGAGATCCAATTAACCAACATTCCCAGTATGAGCATAGGCAACTTGGTAGACAAACTCAGCACCACCTACACCGCCATCATCAACGCCGGTCTGCCGGTCAAGACGGTGCCCTCGGTGATGCTGTGGGGTGCCCCCGGTGTGGGTAAATCTCAGGCTGTGCGCCAATTGGCCAAGGAGATTGAGCACGCCACCGGCAAGCAGGTGGCGGTGACCGATGTGCGGTTGCTGCTGTTTAACCCCATCGACCTGCGAGGCATCCCCACCGCCAACGCGGACAAGACCCTGGCGGTGTGGCTCAAGCCTCAGATCTTTCAGATGGAGGAGCGGGACGACCTGGTGAACATCCTGTTCTTAGACGAGATCTCCGCCGCCCCTCAGTCGGTGCAGGCGGCGGCCTATCAGATCACGCTGGATCGGGTGGTGGGTGAGCACAAACTGCCGGAAAACTGCATCGTCATCGCCGCCGGCAACCGCACCACCGATAAGTCGGTGGCCTTTAAGATGCCTAAGGCACTGGCCAACCGTTTGCTTCATATTCAGGTGGAGGGCTCTTTCAAATCCTGGAAAGAATGGGCGATCCGCTCCGGCATCAACGATAAGGTGCTGGGCTTCTTGTCCTTCCGGCAGAATTACCTGCTGGGGTTTGACTCCTCCTCCGACGATTTGGCCTTTGCCACCCCCCGTTCCTGGGAGATGGTGAGCAACCTGCTCAACCACGTCAGCGACGACATCGACGAGATGTATCCGCTGATCGCCGGCTTGGTGGGCAGCGGCGTGGCGGTGGAGCTGCGCACCTGGGCCAAGGTGTACCGCCAGCTACCGGATATCCAGGACGTGTTTGACGGAAAACAGCCGCCCTTGCCCACCGGGGCGGATGCCCTATACGCCCTGTGCGCCGCTATGACCGCCTATGCCCGGGAGCATAAGGATGACCTGACGCGGATGGAGCACTCCATTCGCTATGCCGAGAAGATGTCCCCGGATTTCTCCACCGTATTGATGAAGGATTATATGTATCTGGAAAAGGGCTATAAGGAGAAACTGATGCGGATTCCGGCCTTTGCTCAGTGGCTTCGCACGAAGGGGGCGCTGATCAATGGCGCTGTCTGAGGATAAGGTACGAGGGTATATCCGGCGCTTGCTGCTGTCCCGGATGCGGATATTGTGCAACCACGGCTTTTTCGGACTGCTGCTGATGCACATGGTGTATTCCATTGACGAAAATGCCCCTACCGCCTATACCGATGGTGTGCGGATAGCCTTCGGTCCGAAGTTCTTGGAGGAGCTGAGTGACCAAGAACTGGATTTTGTGATGATGCACGAAATTATGCACGTGGTGCTCCAGCATTGTCTGCGTACCGGGGAGCGGGATCCCGAGAGCTTTAACGTTGCCTGCGATATTGTGGTCAACTCGAACATTCTGCTGGAAAACAAGATGAACCGTAATAGCATCACCCTGCGAAAATACGGCCAGTCGATGCACCTTGCTCCGGACGGTAAGGAGGGCTATGAATACACCGCCGAGCAGGTGTATGAGATGCTCCCGGCCGGCAAAAAGAAATCCGGTAAGGGCCCTCCTCTTGCCGGTTCGGGTAAGGGCCGTGGTAAGAAACAACTGGGGAAAAGGGGGGATGAGGGCGCCATTTGGGACGACCACTCCCATTGGGGAGAATACGAGGAGGACGACACCCTGCGGGACGTGTGGGTCAAGCGGTTTGAGGATGCGGCAGAGGCCATCTCTGTCCGTGATCCCACCAACACCCGGGGGTTGATGCCTCTGTTTGCCCAGCGGCTGCTGGAGCAGTTGCACAAGCCCCAGACCGACTGGCGCACCATCCTCACCGACTTTATTCAGGAGGAGGTAGTGGACTATTCCTTTACCCCGCCGGATCGCCGGTTTGACGACAGCCCCTTCTTTTTGCCGGATTTCAACGGCAAGGAGGATATGGTGGAGGATATTCTCTTTATGGTGGATACTTCCGGCTCGATGTCGGATAAGATGATTACCGCCGCCTATTCGGAGATCAAGGGGGCCATCGACCAGTTTGACGGCAAGCTAAAAGGGTGGCTGGGATTTTTTGACGCCGCCATTATTGAGCCGAAGCCCTTTGAGAATGAAGAGGAGTTCCGGGTGATTCGCCCCGCCGGCGGTGGCGGCACGGATTTTCAGATCATTTTTGAGTACGTCCATCGGCACATGCAGGACAAGCCGCCGGCCAGCATTGTCATCCTCACCGACGGCTACGCCCCCTTTCCGCAGGAGAAATTGGCGGGGGGGATCCCGGTGCTGTGGCTGCTGAACAACGACCGGGTAGACCCGCCCTGGGGCAAGGTGGCAAGAATCACGGTGCCGGAATAACCATGTACTAAAAATAGGACATACGATGGAGTAGAATAAGGGTAGAAATTAAACGAAAGAAGGATTGGTTATGAGTAAGTTTGATGAAATTATCGGGTATGAAGTAATCAAGAAGGAGCTGCGTCAGGTGGCGGACATCCTGCGTAACGGCGAGATGTATCGGCATCTGGGGGTTAAGGCGCCCCAGGGCCTGCTGATTCACGGCGAGCCGGGTGTGGGCAAGACGCTGATGGCGGCGGCGGTGATCGAGAGCTGTGGTCGCCCCGCCTTTACCTGCCGCAAGGACCAACCCAACGGTGACTTTGTGCGGGAGATCAAGGCTACCTTTGATCAAGCCGCCCAAAATGCCCCCTCCATCGTATTACTGGACGATATGGATAAGTTTGCCAACGGCGATGAGCGCCATCCCGATCGGGAGGAGTACGTCACCGTCCAGTCCTGCATCGACAACGTGCGGGACAAAGGGGTGTTTGTGCTGGCCACCGCCAACAACATCCGCTGTCTGCCCACCTCCCTGCGCCGGGCTGGTCGCTTTGACCGCATCATTGAGGTGAATGCTCCGGAAGGGGAGGATGCGGTGAACATCGTGGCCCACTATCTCAAAGATAAGCCGGTGGACGGGTTGGAGGCCGCCACCGTAGCCCGGATTTTGGACGGCAACAGCTGTGCTGAATTGGAGACCATCATCAACGAGGCGGGCTTGTATGCCGGCTACGAGCGTGCTGAGGCCATCACGATGGAGCATTTTCTGACGGCGTATATGAGCGTGATGCACAACGAATCCGATGGGGTGGGTCGGGACGATACCGCCGATCTGTGCCAGCTGGTTGATCCCCATAATCCGATGACTCAGGTGGCCTATCACGAGGCGGGTCACGCGCTGGTGGCGGAGGCGCTCATCCCCGGTTGCGTGTCGTTGGTGACCGTCCACGGCAAGCAGGGGAATCCCCGTGGCTTTGTCCAGTATTGCCGGGATACCTCCCGTCCCCGCCTGGAGTGGGATCAGCAGCGGGTGATGGCTGCCCTGGCCGGCAAGGCGGCGGTGGAGCATAAATTCGGCGTGCTGGACGGTGGTTGCCGCCGTGACCTGGCCTCTGCGTTTAGCGGCGTTCGGGATATGGTGGTCGATTTGTGCTGTAATGGCTTTCACCTTTACAGCGCAGGGATGGAGGACAGCGAGGCTCTGCACGCCCGTCAGGAGCAGGTGATCGCCTCCGAGGTGGAGCAGTACTACCGCAGGGCAAAGGCGATGATTGCCGCCAACGCTGCCTTTTTGGATAAATTAGCGGCGGAGCTGTTGTTCAAACGCCTGCTGACCGACGTGGACATCCGCCGCATTAAGGAAACGTGCCCTCTTGAGCCGGCGGCTCGGTAACCCGGTGAGCGGGGTGGTCATCCGCCATCTTATCCTGCGGCAGTTTGGCCGGGTGGAGCAGTACGCCGTCTCCCTCGCACCGGGGCTCAATCATCTGACCACCGACCACCCCGCCGATGTGGTGGCGGCGGTTCGGGTGCTGTTGGGCGGGGTGGCTCCATCGGCGCCCGAACCGCCGCCA
>SVON01000022.1 GCA_015066365.1 Oscillospiraceae bacterium
AAGATCAAATCTCAATTGACCGAAGTCTCTATCCTTAAGATCTCCGTTCGACTTGCATGTGTTAGGCACGCCGCCAGCGTTCGTCCTGAGCCAGGATCAAACTCTCAAAAATGGTATTAACACAACCCGAAGGCTGTACTAATCAAGTTTTGAGTTTGTAACTCATTTGACGCGCTTAGCGTCTGTGTTGGCAATAATCTCTCATTGCCGGATTCTTCTCATCTCTGAGTAAGAATTAACGGGTATTGTGTGTGTTTTCGTTCTGTCTTACACTGTTTAATTTTCAAGGTCCTTGCGCTGTCTTTCGGTCACCGCCAAAGCGCTGTTCCGCGTGACAGCTTGACTATAATACCACCGGCAACCCTATTTGTCAACAAGTTTTTGCAAGTTTTTTACCATTTTTTACGACTTTTACATTTTGCACGGAAACAACGCAAAAATACGCCGTTTTATGTGCAAAAAGGCATCACTTTTGCACAAAGCACCGCCTTTTCACAAAAAAACAACGGCAAGGCTTTGCACCCTGCCGTTGTGATTGCTTATTTACTGGTTGCGTGCTCCAGCTTGTTCGCCGCTTGGCTGTTGACCTCTTCCGGTGTCTTGAAGGTGGGAACGATCTGGCGCATCACCTTAACGATCTCTGCCGGAGACTCGGTCTCCAGCACCTCGCGCAGTCGTACCAGGTTCTTATCCATCTCCTCCCGAGAGATATCCTCTTGCTGTTCAATAAAAATCTTATTGTACTTGGTGGCGGTCAAGGTGTCGCTGTTCATCAGCAGCTCCTCGTACAGCTTTTCACCGGGGCGCAGGCCGGTCTCGATGATGTCCACGTCCACGTAGGGGGTCAAGCCCGCCATCCGGATCAGGTTCTCCGCCAGGGTCAAGATCTTAACCGGCTCACCCATATCCAGCACGAACACCTGACACCTCTCGGCCATAGCGCCGGCCTGCATCACCAACTGGGATGCCTCCGGGATGGTCATAAAATACCGAATGATGCGCCGGTCGGTCAGCGTCAAGGGGCCGCCCTGAGCCAGCTGCCGCTTAAACAGCGGGATCACCGAGCCGTTAGAGCCAAGCACGTTGCCAAAACGCACCGCCACGAAGGTGGTGTTCTTGTAGCTCTGCATGCTCTGCACCACCATCTCGCACAGGCGCTTACTGGCACCCATCACGTTGGTGGGATTCACCGCCTTATCGGTGGAGATCAGCACAAACTTCTCTGCGCCGTATTTGCCGGCGGTGTTGGCTACGTTATACGTACCGAACACATTGTTCTTGATCGCCTCTTCGGGGCAACCCTCCATCAGCGGTACGTGCTTGTGGGCTGCGGCATGGAACACGATGTTGGGCCGATACCGGCGGAACAGCAGATCCACCTTAGCGGCGTCACGCACCGAGGCAATCTCCACGCACAAGTCCAGACTGTTGCCATACTTCTGCTTCAGTTCCTGCTGCAGGTCATAGGCATTGTTCTCGTAAATATCCACAACCACCAGTCGACGGGGGCTGTGCAGAGCGATCTGACGGCACAGCTCAGAGCCGATGGAGCCACCGCCGCCGGTGACCATCACCACTTTGCCGGACAGGAAATCGTACACCTCGCTGTTGTTAAACACAACCGCCTCGCGACCTAACAGGTCTGCGGCTTCCACATCCCGCACCTTGCTCATCAGTTCGCCGGTGTCGCTGGGGATCTGGCCAAAGATGCTGGGTAAGATCCGCACGCGACAATGGGTATTGCTGCATTGTTGCAGCACCTGGCGCATCCGGTCCTCGCTCAGCGAAGGGATGGCCACGATAATCTCTTTAACGTCGGAATCTTTCAGATACTCGTCAATGCTGTCCAGGTCGCCACGGACCGGGATGCCGCGAACGTGAGCCCGCTGCTTGATGGGATCGTCGTCGAAGAAGCACACCACGTCGTAGATGCAATCCGGGTCACGGCGCATCTCATCCACCAGCGATACACCGGCATCACCGGCACCGGCGATGGCGATCTTAACGCTGGCGCGTTTGGCGTAATCCCGCATCCGGGCCGTCTGCCGCAGATAGCGATAGACAATACGAAACAGCCACATCAGCAAAAGCGACAGCGCCGCTGTGGTCATGTGCAAGAACTGGGGATACTCCCACTTGGCACCGATGACCTCCGGCAACAATAGACCGTTGGTCAGATACATCAAACCGTTACTACATACCAACGCCAAAAACTGTTTCATAAACTCTTGGCTTTCCTGATACCGCCACAGGCTGTCGTAACAGCGGAACAGAAGCAGGAAAAACGTGGTATAAAACAGAAGTGCGAACAGGTGGAACACCCAGATATATCCGCTGTACAGATACTGAGCGTAGTTGTCCGGCATCGCTTCCTTGGCAACAAAAAATGCCACCGCGATGATGAACACATCCACCCACACCATCAGCCATCTGGGCAGGGCGCTTTTTTTCGCAGTCCCCTTCGTTCTGTTCGAACTCACAAGGAATCCCCTCTTTCTAGCGGAGCTGGGGTAACAGCTCCCGGGTCGTTGTTTCAATCAGATCCAACCACTCCTGGCTGAATCGCTTTTTCTCCATACGGGCCACCGCCTGGTCTAACAACGGAGCACGATGGGTATCATCGTGCATATCCGACCCCAGCACCAACCGGGGCATATACGGCAACCACTTGTTTAACGCTTTGCAATACCGCTTGTCCACCAGCGCGTCGGCATTAAGCTGAACGATCACGTCCGGCAAATCCAACAACGCAGAAATCCGCTCGCTGGAGTACCAGGGCATATACCGGTCCAGATGAGCCAGCATAATGGTCAGGTCTTGCGTATAGGCAATGTTTTCCAATTCTTCGACGAGCCAACCGGGGGCCGGGATAAAGGGCAGTTCCACCAGCAGAACGCTGCTGTTGCCCAAGCACAAGGGACGCAGATCCTCCCGCGAGATACCCTCCCGCAGCAACACCTCGGCGCCCAAGATCACTTGAGGCAGGCCTTTCAGGTGGGGCTGCAAAGCGGCATACGCCTGCTTGCGCCGTTCCAAAAACGCACCGACCGAATGGTCACCCCAATAGAAATGCGGGGTGGCCACCACCGACTGAGCCCCTTGCTCTGCCGCGGCTTTCAGCATCGCCGTGGCCATCGTGACATTCTCTGCCCCATCGTCCAGATCGGGCAGGCAGTGGGTATGAAAATCGGCAAAATACCAATTACTTGTTGCCATACTCATATTCATACCGCTGGTAGTAACGGCCATAACCGCCGTAACTGCCGTAGCGGCCGTAACCGTAGCGACCGTAACCGCCATAGCGACCGTAGCCGTAGCGGCCGTAACCGTAACGGCCGTAGCCGTAGCGGCCGTAACCGTAACGACCGTACTTGCTATAACGGCCGTAACGGGTGTACTTGCTGATGACCATATTCATATCGGTCATCACCACGCCCAGCAGGTTGATACCGGCGTTCTCTACCTTCTCCAGCGCCTCACCGAACTCATCGTAGGTGGTCTGGTTCTGACGGGCAACCAAAATCACACCGGCCGCATTGGGAGCCACGACCAGCGCATCCGCCACCACGCAGAGAGGCGGCATATCAATAAAGATGTAATCGTACTGCTTGCTCACCTCTTCCAACAAGCTCTTCATGCGGGCAGAGCCCAGCAATTCGGAGGGGTTGGGCGGCGTGGGACCGGACAGAATGGCGTCCACGTTGGGCTTAACCTCTTTCTGAATGGTCTCCTCCAGCGTGGCCAAACCACCCAGGATCTTGGACAGACCGGTGGAACGGCTCCGCTTAAAGTTGCGGTGCTGGGTAGGCTTACGCATATCCGCGTCGATCAGCAACACTTTGGCACCGGTCTGAGCCATAACAATAGCCAGGTTGGCGCTCAGGGTCGATTTACCGGCGCTGGGTTCTGCGCTGGAGAATACCACCACGTGACTCTCTTTGGTCGCGAGAGAAAAGAACAGGTTGGTACGGATCATTTTATAAGCCTCCATCACCTGGAACGCTATACGACCCGAACTTTTTTCAGCTACTTCCGGAAGTTTCTCAGCCATGATCATTTCCCTCCCTTTTCATTAGTTTTGGCTTTGGTTTTGGTTTCGGTCTTGGGCTCGGCTTTGGTTTCTTCTTTCTTGCCGCCCTTTTTCTTCTTAGCAGGTTTGCGGTCCATACCGGTATTGAAGCTGGGCACCGCACCCAGAACGTTGACCTCGAAGCGATCCTTCAGGTCCTTCTCCTCCTTCACGGTGTTATCCAGCAGATAACCCATCAGGAAGAAGCCGTAGGACAGAGCCAGACCCACCAACGCACCGAAGATGCCGTTACGCACCACCGGGGGCTTGGACTTGGTACCGATGGAGGCCGTATCCACGGGGGATACGTGACCGATGCGCAGCATAACCTCGTTGACCTCTTCCGGGGCGCAGGCCTGCAGGGCATCACAGATGTCCTTGGACAGCTGCGGGTTGCCGGAGACGGCGGTCACCTGCAGCAGAGCGGTCTCATCCACGGCGGTCATGGTCAGCGCACCGCGCACGCTGGCGGCGGTGATGCTGTGACCCTGAGCGGTCAGGATGTCGCTGACACGGCTCATCACGCGGGTGGACTGCAGAATGGCGATGTACTCGTTAACCATCTTCTGAGAAGCATCCAGACCGGAGGCGCTGATGCCGGTGGTCTCGCCGGCAGCGTCCTCGGTGATGTTCATCACGTACATAGAGCACTGAGAAGAATAGGTATCATCCGTAAAGGCGCTGGTATAGGCGGCAAAGATGATGGCAACCACCGCCATAACCACAAGGATCGGTCTGAGGTTGCGTAACAGCAACTCCCAAAATACGCGAATATTTACTTCTTTCATAGCAGCAAACTCTCCTTTTGCATATCCGAAATCCGAATTTTTAACCGCTACGCCAACGGCGTATGGCATACTTACACACATTCACCCTAAAGTATAGCATTATTCCTCCGCAATGTCAACGACATTTTGCAAACAAGCACGAATTCGCCTGTCTACCCCTACGGACACGCCGGGGAACATCGGAAGCACTAAAATATGATTTTCTTATAATAATATTACACTAAATATTGACAGAAGCACCGCTCTGTGATAAACTTAATAACGATTGTGTAGTAGACTGGTGACGTATGGTCTATTTACACGAACCAGTAATTTTTTACGAGAGGTGCCTTATGAAGATCTCCTTTTCTCCGCCCGATATTTCGGAGCTGGAAATCCAAGAGGTGGCCGAGGCGTTACGCTCCGGATGGATCACCACCGGCCCCCGCACCAAACAATTAGAGAAAAACGTAGCCGCCTTTGTGGGTGCAGATCATTGCGTCTGCCTGAATTCCCAAACCGCCTGCGCCGAGATGGCGCTGCGGGTGATGGGCATCGGCCCCGGTGACGAGGTGATCGTGCCGGCCTATACCTATACCGCCTCCGCCTCTGTGGTGGACCACGTGGGTGCCACCCTCGTGCTGGTGGATAGCCTGCCCGGCTCCTGCGAGCTGGACTACGACCAGGTGGCCGCCGCCATCACCGAGCGCACCAAGGCCATCATCCCGGTGGATCTGGCGGGTGTGCCCTGCGATTACGACCGGCTGTTCAAGATCGTGGAGGACAAGCGTAGCCTGTTCCATCCGGTGAGCACCATCCAGCAGGCGCTGGGGCGTGTGGCTGTGATGGCGGATACCGCCCACGCTCTGGGTGCCACGTATAAGGGCAAAAAGGTGGGCTGTGTGGCCGACTTCTCATCCTTCTCCTTCCACGCGGTGAAGAATCTGACCACCGCCGAGGGCGGTGCCCTGACCTGGCGCACCATCCCCGGCATCGACGACGAGATCATCTACCGCCAGCTGCAGCTTCTGTCCCTCCACGGTCAGTCTAAGGACGCGCTGGCCAAATCCCAGCTGGGCGCTTGGGAATACGACGTCATCGGCCCCTGGTACAAATGCAATATGACCGACGTGGCCGCCGCCATCGGCCTCAAACAGTTGGAGCGGTACCCCGGTATGCTTCAGCGCCGCCGCGCTATCATCGCCAAATACGACGCCGCCCTGCACCCCTTGGGCATCGAAACGCTGACCCACGAGAGCGACACCTACGTGTCCTCCGGTCACCTATACCTGACCTGGGTACCGGGCATCACCGGGGAACAGCGCAACGAGATCATCGTCAAAATGGCGGAAGAGGGCATCGCCTGCAACGTACACTATAAGCCGCTGCCCCTGCTCACCGCCTATAAGAATCTGGGCTTTAACATCGCCGACTTCCCCCACGCCTATCACCGGTTTATCAACGAGATCACCCTCCCCCTGCACACCCAGTTGACCGATGAAGAAGTGGATTACATCATCGAGAAATATCAAGCCATCGTAAAAGCGTATATCTGAGAAAAAACAGTTTGAGGAGAATACATAATGTACAGAGCGTTTGTAAAGCGGTTATTGGATATCATCATCAGTTTGATTGCCCTGCCCTTCGTGCTGCTGGCGGTGCTGATCATGGCTCCCTTTATCTATTTCTGTGACCGGGGCCCCATCTTCTATAACGCCCCCCGCCGCGGCAAGGACGGTAAGGAGTTTAAGATGTTCAAGCTGCGTTCTATGTACGTCAATTCCCCCAATCTGAAAAACGCAGACGGCTCGACCTTTAACAGCGACAGCGATCCCCGGGTGACCAAAGTGGGGCGGTTTATGCGCAAGACCTCGGTGGACGAGCTACCTCAGATTCTCAACGTGCTGCTGGGGCATATGAGCTTTATCGGTCCCCGCCCGACCCTGCCGACCACCCCCTACGAAAAGTTGCCGGAGATCTCCAAACGGCGTTTGGGAGCCCGTCCCGGCATCACCGGCTATGCGCAGGCCTATTACCGCAACTCCATCACCCAGCAAGAGAAGTTCCAGTACGACTGCTACTACGTAGAGCACCTATCCTTCTGGCTGGATGTAAAGATCATTTTCAAAACCATCACGGTGGTGCTGCTGCGTAAAAACATTTACGTATCCAACGAAAGCGCCCCTGCTGAGCCCGTACAAATTACGAAAGAGTAAGTGAGGAACGCAACTATGAAGCGTTTGTTTATCATCGGCGCCTCCATTCTCCAGCTCCCCGCCATCAAAAAAGCCAAAGAGCTGGGCTACTACGTGGGCGTGGCCGATTACAATTCCAAGGCGGTGGGCATCGCCTACGCCGACGAATACTTTAACGTGAGCACCAACGACCAGGAGGGCATCTATGAGGCCGCCAAAGCCTTTGGGGCCGACGGCATTATGACCCTGGCCACCGATATGCCCATGCGCAGCGTGGCCTACGCCTGTGAACGGCTGGGGCTGATCGGTGTCACCTACGACACCGCGGTCAAGGCCACCGACAAGGCCGAGATGATTCGCGTCTTTGAGGCGGAGGGCGTGGCCTGCCCCTGGTATCAGGTGGTGAGCAAGCCCGCCGACGTATTCGACATTGCTCACAAGATCACCTACCCCTGCATCACCAAACCCACCGATTCTTCCGGCAGCCGGGGCATTATGCTGGCCTACAACCCGGAGGAGCTGGTGACCGCCGTGGCATACAGCGCCGAAAACGGTCGCGGTGGCGAAGTGATCGTGGAAGAATATATGCAGGGTCCCGAGGTGAGCGTGGAGGTGATCGTCTGGCAGGGCGAGGTACATATCCTGCAGATCACCGACAAGCTCACCACCGGTGCTCCCCGGTTTGTGGAGATGGGTCACACCCAGCCTAGCCGCCTGAGCCCCGACACCCAAGAGAAGATCAAAGATCTGGCCGGCCGTGCCGTAAAGGCGGTGGGCATTGAAAACGGCCCCGCCCACGTGGAGATCATGGTGACCGAATCCGGCCCCAAGATGGTGGAGCTGGGTGCCCGTATGGGCGGTGACTGCATCACCACCCACTTGGTGCCCCTGTCCACCGGCGTGGATATGATCAAGGCCACCATTGACATTTGTCTGGGGCAGACCCCGGACCTGAACCCCAAGTGGAACCGGGGCTCCGCCATCCGGTATCTGGAGGTGCCCTGCGGCTTTATCACCGCCATTGAGAACGTGGACGCCGCCAAAGAGGTTCCCGGCGTGCAGGAGATCGCCTTCACCGCCAAGGTGGGCGACTACGCCGGCGGCATCTATTCCAGCGCCGACCGCATCGGCTTTGTCATCGCCGACGGCAAGGATGCCGACGAGGCAGAGCAGGCAAGCGAAGCCGGCGTAACCGCCATCCACGTGACCACACAGGCAATCTGACGGAGGTTAAAGACAAATGAACAGACGTGTAATGAGTCTATACAGCCGTTTCAAGGGCACCAAGCTGGGCACCTGGATGCGCCACCGCCGTTGGAACAAGCAGCTTCTCTCCGTTGACGGCATCAACAGGATCATCGACGCCCACGTGGGCGATACCCTTTCTGCCGAGCAAAAAGCGGCGCTACTGCAGGACATCCTGCGCACCGCCAAAAAGTACCGGTCAGCGCGGAGGAGTACTTCTGCTATCATTTTGCGGACAAATCCGACCAAGAGCGCGCCACCTTTATCTCCGACCTAAATCGCATTGAGGTGGTGGAGAAGCTGAACCAGGCCAAAAACCTGGTGCTGTTCGACGACAAGATCCGCACCGCCGAGGTGTTTGGCGCCTACTACCACCGGCAGGTATGCTGTGTTCGCAGCGCCGCCGACCTAGAGGCCTTACGCCGGTTTACCCACGATCATCCCCGCTTTATCGCCAAGCCGCTCAACGGCACCTGCGGTATGGGGGTGCAGATCGTCGACCTAACCGACGAGGCGAACCCGGACACCCGGCTGAACGACCTGATCGGACAATACTGCTCCGGCACCGATGCCGGTTTCATTGTAGAGGAGTTGATCGTGCAGGTGCCTGCCATGGCGCAGCTGCATCCCGCCTCGGTCAACAGCATCCGGGTGGCCACCATCCGCTATCCCGAGGGGGCGGAGGTACTGGCCTCCTTCCTGCGGGTGGGGCGCGGCGACAGCATCGTGGACAACGCCGGTGCCGGTGGTATCATCGGCACGCTGGATCTGGACACCGGTTGCGTTATCGCCGCTGCCGACGAATTCGGCAACGCCTTCGATACCCATCCCGACACCGGTCTGCCGCTGGTCGGGTTCCAGATCCCTCAATGGGAGCAGGCCAAGGCCATGGCCTGCGAGCTGGCCACCATCGTCAAGGGCAACCGCTACGCCGGTTGGGACCTGGCCCTCACCGAAAAGGGCTGGGTGATGGTAGAGGGCAATGCCCGCGGCCAATTCGTGTGGCAGATGCCCACCCAAAAGGGGTTTTGGCCGGAGATGAACCGTGTGTTCGCCCGTCTGGGGATGAAAGAGATGAAAAACCACGGCATATAACAAACGAAAAGAGGATTGGCTATGAATATCGCTGCTATGACGAAACTGTATTTTGCACCCTATATGTGGTACAAAAAACGCGTGTTTTATAAAAACTCCATCGCATTGGTTAAGCGATACACGAAGAATGACAAAGCCCTTACATCCGAACAGAAAAAGAAAATTGCAGATTTTTACGCCCCTTACGGAAAGATGCCTACGATCTTTCACGCTTACTACGTTGAGAAAACCGGATACTTTTCTGAAAAATATCTTCCCACTTCCGTATGGGTGAATAATGTCGACGATTATTATAATGACCGTTACGGTGCGCGAATGATGGACAACAAGTGCTACTATCCCAAGCTGTTCCCCGGCATTCCTCAAGCGGATACGATCGCCTGCCGCACCAACGGGATTTGGGTGGATGCACACGACCAACTATTGGACGAGACCACACTAACCGCTTTGGTGAATGCCGAACCTGCCGTGTTTGTGAAAAAAGCCACCAACTCTTTTGGTGGCAAGGGTGTTCAGTATATCGACGCGAAGGACAGCAACGCATATAAAACCCTCAAGGATTTTTGCACCGGCACGTCCGAGGACGTTGTCGTCCAGCGGCCTCTGAAGCAGCACGCCGCTCTGGCCGCTATCAATGAGAGCTCGGTAAACACCATTCGCGTCCTTTCCTTGCTCAGCGAGGACGGTGTGAAGATTTACTCCTCCGTTCTTCGTATGGGCATCGGCTCCGCTAAGGTGGACAACGCCTCCAGCGGTGGCGTCACCTGCGGCATCACGCCGGAAGGCAAGCTGAAGAAGACAGCCTATAAACCCTCCGGCGAGAAATACGAAGCACACCCCACCAGCGGTGTGGTGTTTGACGGTTACGCCATCCCCGGCATCCACCAGGTGTGGGATCTGGTGAAGGTGGCCCACCCGATGGTTCCCCATTTCCGTCTGGTGTCCTGGGACTTCGCCATCAACGAAGAAGGACACCCAGTGATGATCGAGGCCAACCTCAACCTGGGTGAATTGGACTTCCATCAGTTAAACAACGGTCCTGTGTTCGGCGAGGACACCAAGAAAATCCTGGACGAAGTATTCGGTAAAAAATAAGGAGTACGTTTTATGAATCTCAAAGGTAAAAAGCTGCTCTTGATGGGCGGTGGCGCCTATGCCAAAGGCATTAAAAAATACGCAGACCAGCAGGGCTTCTATATGGTGGGAGTCGGTGCCTCTGCCAATACCCCCATCCGCGATATTGCCGATGAGTTCTATCAGATCAACACCCAAGACGTGGACGCTGTCTCGCAGTTGGTGGTGGAAAAGGGCATCGACGGTATTTTCGTCGGCTCCTCCGAGGTCAATATCTGCCCCGCCATCACGGTCAGCGAGCGCACCGGCTGCCACTTTTACGTCAACCGGGAGCAATGGGATATTTTGGCCAACAAGGCCCGGTTTAAGGATTACTGCCGTCAATACGGCGTGCCCGTCGTGCCGGAGTACAGCCTGCCTGCCAACTATACGCAGGCAGACGTAGAGAATCTCCCCTTCCCCGTGCTGCTCAAGCCCACCGATTCCTCCGGTGCCCGGGGTATGAACGTCTGCACAAACACCCAGGACTTTGACCGTCTGTATCAGGACGCGCTGTCCTGGTCCAAACGCAAAGAGGTCATCATCGAAGAGCTGATCACCGAGGCTGACGAGGTGTTTTTCCAGTACACCATCCAGGACGGGGTCTGTTCTCTGACCTCCTGCTTTACCAAAGCCTTTGTCCACGGCAATCGCCCCGACCTGATCCTACCGATTTTCCATATGTACCCCAGCAAGTATCTGGACGAGTATTACGCTCAGGTACACGACAGCGTCGTGAAGCTGTTTAAGAGCTTGGGGGTTCACAGCGGTGTCATGACCCTGCAAAGCTTCTATAAAGACGGCCGGTTCTACATCTTTGAGGCCGGCTTCCGTATGGGCGGTGCCCAGAACTATATCCTCACCGAGCACCAGTGGGGGGTCAACTCGCTGGAATATATGATCAACTACGCCCTCACCGGCAGTATGGCGGATTATTCCATCGCCCAACGGGACAACGCCTATTTCCGTTGGCCCTGCTGTAACTACTATATCTCCCTTATGCCCGGCACCATCACCGAGGTACACGGTCTGGCCCAGGTGGAGGCTATGGAGAACGTGCTCAACGTCACCAAGATGTACGAACTGGGCGACGTGATCCAGGACACCAATGCGCTGGAGCGGGTCTGCCTGCGTTTGCACGTCTACGGCAAGACGGCTGAAGAATTGGCCGAAGCCTTGGTGAAGATCAGCGCCACCCTGCAAATTCTGGATCAGGATGGCAACGAGATGCAGATCGAGCATCTGGAATACGACCGTTGCTTGAAAGCCATCCAGGACGGTTGCCTGCTGGAGGACAAGCCCTATGCCGGCAAGCGCCTGCTGATTTTGGGCGGCACGGTGGCCTCCTACGACCTGGTCAAGCTGGCCAAGGAGATGGGGGTATACACCATCGTGACGGATGACCGGCAAACCGGCGCCGCCAAGGATATCGCCGACGAAAAGGTGCTCATCAGCACCGCCGATATCGACGCGCTGGTGCAGTATGTCCGGGATAACCACATCGACGGCGTCTTCTGCAGTCCCAGTGAGTTTAACATCCGCAACGCCATTCAGTTGTGTCAGCAGACCGGCCTGCCCTTCTATACCAGTCAGGAGCAATGGGATGCCTGCAACAACAAGCGCAATTTCAAACAGCATTGTCTGAACAACGGTCTGCCCTATATCACCGACCACTTCCACGAAGGGGACGACAAGGCCATCGTCTGCTCCGACTGCCAGTTCCCGGTGATCGTCAAGCCGGTGGATGGCAGTGGCTCCCAGGGCGTGTCGGTGTGCCACAGCACCGCCGAATTGAGCATGGCCATCGATAAGGCTCTGCCGTATTCCCGCTCCGGCAAAATTATTATTGAGAAATATCTGGACAACGGAGGCCGTCTGTTCTCCTTCCGCTATCTGCTGAACAATGGCGAATGCTATCCCTATCTTCTGATGGATACCTACATCGCCGATCCGGAGAACAAGCAATACCTCATCAGCGCCTTCTCCATGGCTCCCTCGGAGCATATCGACGCGTTTATGGAAAAGGCAGACGGCAAGATCCGCGCCACCATCCAGGAGATGGGGCTGAAATACGGCACCGTTTTTGCCCAGACCATCCCCTACGCCGACGACTTCTATTGCCACGATATGGGCTACCGGCTCAGCGGCGGTATCACCTATCACCTGAGCGAGGCGCTGACCGGTATCAACGATATGAAGATGATGCTGCGCTACGCTCTGGGCGGCCCTCTGGCCACCGAAGAAGAACTGTCCCACATCGACCTGACCCCGTCCGGCAAATACGCCGGTCAGCTGATGGTCCCCCTGATGGCGGGCACCATCGCCTCTATCGAGGGCATAGAGCACCTGAAGGACGACCCCGCGGTGCTCTCCTACATCCAGTATTACAACGTGGGCGAAACCATCCGGGAGAAAGACCTGGGCAATCTGGGTCAGCAATTTGCCCGCATTTATATTCTGGCCAGCAGCAAGGAGGAGCTGGTGTCCCACGTCAACCGCATTCAGGACGCCATCTCGATCAAGGATACCGAGGGCAACGAAATGTTCACCCTGCGGTTTGATACCAACCGACTCTATCAATAAATTACAAGAGGCGTATTATGAAGGTTTTGAAACTTGCCCCCTACTATGCCCCGGAGCGCATCTCCAGCAGCCACCTGACGGAGGATATGGAGAAAGCCTATGTGGAGGCCGGCATTGTCTCGGAGATCTATGCCCCCACCCCCACCCGCGGCGTATCCAAAGAAGAGCGGAAAGCCTATCGAAAAATCAAATACGAGGAAAAAGAGGACGGCAAGATACTGGTGCACCGCTTTGCCATGTTCGGCGAGGGACGCAACCCCATCGGCCGCGCCCTGCGCTACGGTCTGGTGAATCTGGTACACTATCGCAAGGGCATCCACGCTAAGGACGTGGACGTGATTGTGGCCGGCAGTACCCCGCCCACCCAGGGTGTGCTGTGTGCCAAGGTGGCCAAAAAGCTCAGCAAGAAATACGGTCACCCGGTTCCCTTCGTTTTCAGCCTGCAGGATATGTTCCCGGAGAGCTTAGTCTCCACCGGCCTGTGTAAAGAGACCTCTATTCTGTATAAAATTGGCAACAAGATCTCCAACTACACCTACCAAAACGCCACCCACATCCGGGTGATCTCCGACTCGATGAAGGAGAACCTGATCAAAAAAGGGGTGCCGGCGGAGAAGATCACGGTTATCTATAACTGGATCGACACCGACGCCACCCTCCCGGTGGCACGGGAGGCAAACCCGCTGTTTGACGAATTGGGGCTGGACCGAGAGGGTTTTTACGTCACCTATGCCGGCAACCTGGGCAACTCCCAAAACGTATCGATCCTGCTGGACTGTGCCGCAGCGCTGAAGGCGTATGAGGACATCCGCTTTGTGATCTTTGGCGGTGGCTCTGAAAAAGAAAAGTTCCAAAAGGCCATCGACGACAGCGGGCTTGATAACATTCAGCTGTTTCCCCTGCAACCGATGGAGCGCGTCTCGCAGGTGTACAGTCTGGGCGACGTCTCCTTTGTCACCTGCAAAAAGGGTGTGGGTGTGGGCGCCTTCCCCAGTAAGGCGGTCAGCATTATGGCCACCGCCACCCCCATCATCGCCTCGTTTGATCTGGACAGCGACCTGTGCCGCATCCTGACGGAAAACCAGGCGGGACGCTGCGCCGATGCGGAAGATAAGCAGGGCGCGGTGGACGCTATATTATCCTATTATAATAATAGGGCTCTGTGCCGTCAGCATGGGGACCAGGCCCGCCGGTTGGTCTGCACCCGGTTCTCAAAGGAGGCCGGCACCGCCGCCAATCTGGCCCTGCTGAAAAAATAAAGGAAGCTTTAGCTATGAACGTGTTATTGATTACAGCAAAAAAAGCCGCCGTTGTGGGCGGTATTGCCGTATGGACCGAGCATTATCTCTCCCAATGTGAACAACACGACCTGCATTGTACCTTGGTGAACACCGAAAAGGGCACCGAAAAGACCTTTGGCGGTGTGTTCAGCGAGATCACCCGCACCCAGCGCATCACCAAGGACCTGAAGCAGGCCCTGAAAAACGGGCACTACGATATCGTGCACCTAAACACCTCCTGCGGGCCCTTTGGCCTGTTCCGGGATTATGCGATGGCGAAAAAGCTGAAGAAAAAAGGGATTCCCATCGTCACCCACTATCACTGCGACATCCCCCAGTGGATCAACAACGGGCTGCGCCGCCGCACCGTCAAAAAGCTGGCGCAGATCAGTTGCCTGAACCTGGTGCTATGCGAAAACAGCCGGGTATATCTGGAGCAATTCGGCATTGACGCGGTGAAGGTACCCAACTTTATCAAAGAAGAGGTGGTCTCCGACCACCCCAAGACCATCCGCGACGTTCTCACCCGCATCTTTTTCGTGGGGCGGGTCAGCGAGCCGAAAGGCGCGGCGGAGATGTACGAACTGGCCAAACGCTTTCCGGATAAGACCTTTGCGTTGGCCGGCGGTGTCGTCCCCCCGGTGGATACTTGGGAAAAGCCGGACAACCTGCGTCTTCTGGGCCGCATCTCCTCCCCCAAGGTGATGGAGATTCTGGACGATGCCGACCTGTTTCTGTTCCCCAGCCACTCCGAGGGCTTTTCCATCGCCCTGATGGAGGCGATGGCGCGGGGGGTGCCCTGTCTGGCCTATGAGACTGTGGGGGCCAACAGCGATATGCTGGCAGAGGACTGCGGTGTCACCGTCCCCTATGGTGACGTGGACGCTCTGGAGCGCGCCATCCGCGCCCTGGAGGACCCGGCCAAACGCCAGACCATCTCCCAAAACGCCAACCGGCGTGTCCGCAACCAGTATACCACCGATGCGGTGCTGTCCCTGTTCAAATCTCTGTACCAAAGCAAACTGTGAGGTGCCTTATGCCAAAAGGAAGTAACGTCCTGCGTAAAACCCGGGCTACGTATTTCAAGGTCCGGCGCGGAATGAGAAAATATATGGTGGAGCCTTTCATTCGCCGGTCTTTCGGCTCCTACGGTAACCCCGTGCGCATCCCCACCGGATGCAGCTTTTCCGGCTGTGAGAATATCCACGTGGGCCACCACGTGTATTTCGGGGCAAGCACCCGTATACTCACCACCAAAGCCAAGCTCACCATCGGCAATTACGTGATGTTCGGTCCCGACGTGACCATCGTTACCGGCGACCACCGCACCGACGTACTGGGCCGGTATATGTGCGCCCTCACCGATGAGGATAAACGCCCCGAAGACGATCAGGACGTAATCATTCAGGATGACGTGTGGATCGGTGCAGGCGCCACCATCCTCAAGGGGGTCACCATCGGCAGGGGCTCGGTGATCGCCGCCGGCTCTGTGGTAACCAAGAGCTGCCCCCCCTATTCCATTGTGGGCGGCGTTCCGGCCAAGGTGCTGAAGGCGCGCTTCACCGAAGAGGAGATCGCTCTGCACGAACGCCGGTTATCCGGTGAAAACGACTGACACGAGAAAGGAAATGCGTCTATGAAAAACGTGTTGCTGGTTGTACCCACCCTGTTGCAGGGCGGAGGCCAGAAATTCGTCCTGGACCTGGCTAAGGGACTGGATAAAGAACAGTTCCGCGTGCGGGTCTTGGTGTTCTTTCGGCAACGGCACAAGGCGTTTGCCGAGTTTGCCGAACAGAATGGCATCGAAACGGTGTATTTAGATAAGAAAAAGGGCTTAGACCTATCCTTTTTCCGGCAGGTGCGTAAAGCCATCAAGGAATTCCAGCCGGATGTGATCCACTCCCATCTGAACACCATGCTGTACCTCTTGCCCTTCTACCGCAAAAAGCAGGTAAAGCTCCACACCGTCCACACGTTGGCGGAAAAAGAGCACTACGGCATGCAAAAACTGGTCAACTACATCGCCTTCCACTGGCGGGGCGTGGTGCCGGTCGCCATCAGCGATACGGTGGCGGGCACCATCGCCAATGTCCATCACCTGAAGCCGGAGCGTATCCCGGTGGTGTATAACGGCGTGGATTGCGCCCGCTACGACATCCCCAAAGTGGCTGGCGACACCTTCAACTTCGTGTCGGTGGGCACCATCTACGAGGTGAAGAATTTTCCCTTTCTGGTGGATTGCTTTGCCGCGCTGCATAAAACCCACCCCGAGACCCGCCTAACCATCGTGGGCAACGGTGCCCAACGAGGCAAGCTGCACCAGCAGATCGACGCGCTGGGGCTCTCCGAGGCGGTGACCATCACCGGTACGGTGGGCAATGTAGAGGATTATCTGGCCGCCGCCGACGTGTACGTGGCCTCCTCCCACTTCGAGGGCTTGCCCCTCTCCATCCTGGAGGCGATGGCGGCGGGACTGCCGGTCATCACCACCAACGTGGGTGGTGTCCCCGACGTGGTGCACCACGGTGAAAACGGCCTGCTGATCCCTCCGGGGGATCCAGAGGCCTATCTGGCAGCCCTCACCGAGCTGACCGAAAACGCTGAGAAGCGTGCCGCTCTGGCAGCCCGCTCCAAAGAACTATCAAAAAATTATGACGAGGAATTGACGATCCATGGCTACGAATCGCTATATAAAAAAGGTTAATAAAGATCGAACCACCGAGTTATTGGTTATGCTCGTGTTGCTGTTTTCTGCGTTAGGCGTTGTCTTTTCTATGGGCGGCTTTAACTATGGCCGTTTCCTGACGATCGCCATCGCCTTTTACGCCCTTTCGCTAGACCGAGACAGCCTGCTCTGTATGATTATGTTCTCGCTCCCCTTCTCCAGTATGTTAAAGCTCTCGATGGATTCGTTTTCGGTGATCTCCCTTCTGTGCCTACTTTTGATACTGAAGCTTTTTTCCGACAAAAGGATTTCAATAAGCCCCACCTCTTTGTTGTGCTTCATCCTATTTATCGCCATACAGTTTGTTTCCATCCTGCTGTACGACGCCACGTACCAAAGCGTTATTTCCTTGTTGCTGAGCGCCGCGTTCGTTATGTTCACATCTGCCCATTATAACGCGCCCAATACGGATAGCAGCGGTCTGTTGGTACGGGCCTCTATGTGTTTTTCGGTCAGCACCAGTTTAATGCTGTTGCTCTCCGACATCTTCCCCCGGCTTCCGTATTTGGTGCACTCCACCAAATACGCTGAGCTGGCAGCTGCTAACCGCTACGGCGCTACCGTTCTTGACCCCAATGAGTTGGCACAGATCATCTTGATCGCCGTCGGTCTGCTGATCGCGGTTATGCCTTCTCTCAAATCAAAGCTTGCCAAAGTTTTTTCGATCATTATGATCCTGTATATGGCCATCACCGGTATCCGTACCAACTCCAAGAGTTACGTGATATCCATCGTGCTGTTGTTTGCGTTCCTTATGTTTGTATACATCCGCGTGGTGGCCAAGCGTGAGGGTACCACCAAGGCATTTTATCGCGTTTTACCGGTGCTGTTGATCGCGGTCATAGGTTGTGTTTTCCTGTTTGTCAACTTCGTGCTTCCGGTGTTTGAGGCCCGAAGCAGTGAGCAAACCGACGTGCTGACCAACCGTACCGGAATCTGGGGTGACTACGTCAAGGCACTTTCTATGCGTACCGATGTCGCTCTATGGGGCTGTGGCGCCGGTAACGTTTCCTCCATTATGAAGATGGTGGGACGTACCACCTCCGTGGTGCCCCACAACACGTATTTGGAGTACATCATTCAGTTCGGCCTGTTTGGTATGATCCTACTCTTCGTTTCTTGGAAGAATATGTTCAAACAGATCAAGGTCAAACTCAACACCTATTACATCTTACCTTTGGTGGCGTTTTTGATCACGTCCTTCGGTATTTCCGTTAACTCAAACGACTGTCCGTATATTCTGTTTGCGCTGCTTTCGCTCCCGTTGGCAGAGAACAACGCCCCGCAAATCCTACAAGCGCGAAAACGAGGTTATAAATATGGTAAAAAAGCTCTATCATAACATGCAAAAAAATCGCGTCAAAAAACAGTTTGCAAAATCCAGCGTTTTTGAACCGGACGTTCAGTTTTTCACCTGTGCCCACTGTTTTAATTCCGGGGCTAAAGAAAACATCCAAATCGGTCAGCATTGTTTCCTTGGTTGCATCCTTTCCGCCCAGTTTGGCGGCAAGATCACCATTGGCAACAACGTGTATATTGGCGGTAGTACGGCGTTACAGTGCAAAGAGTCTATCACCATCGGCAACAACGTCATCATTGCCAACAACGCAATGCTGATCGACAACAACAACCACCCCTCTTCTCCCGAAATGCGGCTGAAAATGTCCCAGTGCGACGATTATATTCACGACCGTCTGTGGAGCTGGGAGGTGGCCGACAGCGCCCCCATCGTCATCCGGGACAACGTCTGGATCGGCCGCGACACCCGCATCCTGAAGGGGGTCACGGTGGGCGAAGGCTCCATCGTGGCGCTGGGTGCTGTGGTGACCCACGACGTGCCTCCCTATACGGTGGTGGCCGGCAACCCGGCCAAAGTTGTGAAAGAACTGGAAAGACCGGAGAATCAACCATGAGAAAAATCAGTATCAAAGGGGCCAGTTGGGACTCGGTCTTTCTTGCCGTCGCTCGTGTTCTGACCATCCTATTCAACATCCTGTCCACCAAGATCCTGTCGGTGGGCCTGGATCTGGAAACCTACGGCACCTATTCCCAGACCTTGTTGGTTTCTTCCATCGGCACCTCGGTGATTGCTATGGGGTTGGCCGATGCGCTAAACTACTTTTTTAATAAGAAAAAACACGACGTGGACGACCATACCCGCCAACGCATCATCAACTCCATTTTTCTCTTGGAGATTCTGCTGGGTCTGGTATTTGCCGCCGTGGTCATCTTTGGCCAAAGCGTGGCGGTGGGCTATTTCTCCAACCCCAAGCTGTATGGCCTACTGATCCCGGTAGCCTTTCTACCCGTCTTCAGCAACCTGCTGCAGTTCTACCACGTGCTGTACGTTTCGGTGGGCAAGGCTAAGAAGATGTCCTTTTTTAACCTGATTTCTTTGGCCGTAAAGCTTGTCTCCGTCTGCTTGGCCGTCTACGTATTTAAGGATTTGTTATGGATTTTTATCGTCCTGTTGGGATTGGACGTGGCAATGGTGCTTATCTACCATATCAGCCTGTACCATAACGGCGTGTTCATCCACCCCTTTAAATCCTCCCATAAACATTTCCCTGCCATTCTGGCTTACAGCATCCCTATGGGTGTCTTCGCCATCACCAGCGCCCTGACCCGGGAACTGGACAAGCTGGTCATCGGCCGTCTGGCCGACACCGAGGCGCTGGCCATTTACACCAACTGCTCTAAGGTGCTGCCGTTGGATTTCCTGGTCACCGCCTTTGCAACGGTGCTGATTCCCTACATCGTTCAGTACGTGACCGAAGAGAAAAAGGAGTTAAGCGTCAAGCTATTCTCTTCCTACTTAAAGGTGGGCTATTACAGCGTGTGGACCCTGGGTGTCACCGTGCTGGTGGCCCCTTCAACGGTGATCTCCTTCCTGTATTCCGACGACTACACCACCGGTCTGGCGGTGTTCGTGGCCTACATCTTTGACAGTATGCTGCGCTTTGCCAGTATGCACCTGATCCTCACCGCCGCCAATAAGGCCAAGTACATTATGGGCTGTTCCCTGCTGTCCCTGGCTATGAACCTGGTGCTGAACGTAGTGCTGTACTATGCGTTGGGCATGCTGGGGCCGGCCATCGCCACCCTGATTTGCGCGCTGACCTATACCGGTCTGATCCTCAACAAGAGCATCCGTACCGTAGACTCCCGCTGGCGGGACGTGTTCAACTGGCGTGAGGTGACCTATCTCATCCTTACGCTGGTGCTTCTGTGGTGTGGTGCCTTTGCCCTGAACCACCTGCTGCTGTATGTAAGCGTCAACCGTTTTGTGGCGATGTTTGTGTCTATGGCGGTGTTCGGTGTCGGTGCTTTGGCCATCCACTTTCAGAAGATCTCCGCCACCCTGCGTGAGATCAATTCCTTCCGTTTATAATCGTTGTCATTCTGTTTGTTGCAAGGAGAGGTATTATGAAACGAGTGATTACCTACGGCACCTTCGATATGCTCCACTACGGACATATCCACCTGCTCCGCCGGGCCCGCGAACTGGGCGACTATCTGGTGGTGGCGCTGTCCACCGACGAATTCAACTGGAACGAAAAGCAGAAAAAGTGCTATTTCTCCTATGAGCACCGCAAACTGCTGTTGGAGGCCATCCGCTACGTGGACGAGGTTATCCCGGAGGAGAGCTGGGACCAGAAACGCACCGACATCCACGACCATAATATCGACGTCTTTGTGATGGGCGACGACTGGAAGGGGCACTTCGACTTTTTAGAGGAGGAAGGGGCTCAGGTGGTCTATCTGCCCCGCACCCCCGACATCAGCACCACACAAATCAAACAAAATTTAGGCAAATAACAAAGTAAAGAGGGTTATAACAATGGGACTTTTTACCGGTAAAACACTGATGATCACCGGCGGTACCGGCTCCTTCGGTAACGCCGTACTTAATCGCTTTTTGCAGACCGACATCGGGGAGATCCGCATCTTCTCACGGGATGAGAAAAAGCAGGACGATATGCGCCACGAATTCCAGGCCAAGATGCCGGAGGTGGCGGAGAAGATCAAATTCTACATCGGCGACGTCCGTGACCTTAACTCGGTGAAGAACGCTATGCACGGGGTGGACTACATCTTCCACGCCGCCGCATTAAAGCAGGTGCCTTCCTGCGAGTTCTTCCCCATCGAGGCGGTCAAGACCAACGTCCTCGGCACCGAAAACGTGCTGACCGCCGCCATCGAGGCCGGGGTCAAGAACATCGTGTGCCTGTCCACCGACAAGGCCGCCTATCCCGTCAACGCTATGGGTACCTCCAAGGCCATGATGGAGAAGGTGATCGTGGCCAAATCCCGCACCGTATCCCCCGACAAGACCAAGATCAGCTGCACCCGCTACGGCAACGTGATGTGCTCCCGCGGCTCGGTCATCCCGCTGTGGATCGACCAGATCAAGGCCGGCAACCCCATCACCATCACCGAGCCCTCGATGACCCGGTTCATTATGTCCCTGGACGAGGCGGTGGATCTGGTGTTGTTCGCCTTTGAGCACGGCGTATCCGGCGACATTCTGGTACAGAAAGCCCCCGCCTGCACCATTGAGGTGCTGGCTCAGGCGGTGACCGGTCTCTTTGGTCCGGAAACCCCCATCAAGGTCATCGGCATCCGCCACGGCGAAAAGATGTACGAGACCCTGCTGACCAACGAGGAATGTGCCCACGCCATCGATATGGGGGAGTTCTATCGGGTTCCCTGCGACAACCGGGGTCTGAACTACGATAAATTCTTCAAGAACGGCGATGTAAAGCGCAACCCCTTGACGGAGTTCAACTCCAGCAACACCGACCTGCTGAACGTGGAGCAGGTCAAGGAGAAGCTGCTGAGCCTGCAGTACATCCGCGATGAACTGGACGCTCAGGGGATCGCCTACTAATTTGCTAAAAATACACCAGCGAGGTGGATTATGAACCTACTGATTACCGGTGCCCACGGCTTTGTGGGCCGCAACCTGACCGAGCACCTAAAGACTATTCGGGACGGCAAGAACCGCACCCGCGATCTGGTCATCGACCATATCTACGAATACGATGTGGACACCGACCCCGCCCTGCTGAATGAGTGGTGTCAAGACGCGGACTTTGTCTTTCATCTGGCGGGGGTCAACCGTCCTCAGAACCCGGAGGAGTTTATGGAGGGCAACTTTGGCTTCACCAATACCCTGCTGAACACCCTCAAGTCTTGCGGCAACACCTGCCCGGTGATGGTGTCCTCCTCCATCCAGGCCACCCTCATCGGCCGGTACGACAGCGACTACGGCCGGAGCAAAAAGGCCGGCGAGGATCTCTTGTTTGCCTACGGTGAGGAGACCGGCGCCAAGGTGCTGGTGTACCGCTTCCCCAACCTGTTCGGTAAGTGGTGCCGCCCTAACTACAACTCCGCCGTAGCCACCTTCTGCCATAACATCGCCCACGACCTGCCCATCCAGGTCAACGACCGGGCGGTACAGTTGGAGCTTTTATACATTGACGACTTAATGGACGAGATGCTGGATGCCCTGGAGGGCAAGGAGCACCGCTGTGAGTTCGACGGCATCGACACGGTGCTCACCGACCACGGCCGTTATTGCGCCGCCCCCATCACCCACAAGGTGACCTTGGGCGAGATCGTGGATCTGCTAGCCGCCTTTAAGGCACAGCCCACCACCCTCTCGATGCCCGCCATCCCCGGCGGCAGTTTTGCCAAAAAGCTGTATTCCACCTATCTGTCCTATCTGCCAAAAGAGGCCGCCTGCTTTGACCTGAAGATGAATGTGGACGACCGGGGCTCCTTCACCGAGCTGCTGCGTACCGCGGACTGCGGCCAGTTCTCGGTGAACATCTCCAAACCCGGCATCACCAAGGGCCAGCACTGGCACCACACCAAATGGGAGTTCTTCATCGTGGTGGCGGGCCGCGCCCTGATCCAACAGCGCAAGATCGGCACCGAAGAGGTGCTGAACTTTGAGGTCTCCGGCGACAAGATCCAGGCGGTACATATGCTGCCCGGCTATACCCACAACATCATCAACCTCTCCGATACCCAGGACCTGGTGACCGTGATGTGGGCCAACGAACCCTTTGACCCGGGCAAACCCGATACATTCTTTGAGAAAGTGGAGGAGTAATCTATGGCATCCTTCAAAAACAACGGAAAACTGAAACTGCTCATCGTGGTGGGCACCCGCCCTGAGATCATCCGTCTGGCGGCGGTGATCAACAAGTGCCGGGAGTATTTCGATACCATTCTGGCCCACACCGGCCAGAACTACGACTATAACCTGAATGGTGTCTTCTTTAAGGATCTGGGCATCGCTGACCCGGACGTATATCTGGAGGCGGTGGGCAACCATCTGGGCGACACCATCGGCAACATCATCGCCAAGAGCTATGAACTGATGGTGGAGATTAAGCCGGACGCCGTGCTGGTGCTGGGCGACACCAACTCCTGCCTGTCGGTGATCGGTGCCAAGCGACTGCACATCCCCATCTTCCATATGGAGGCCGGCAACCGGTGTAAGGACGAGTGCCTGCCGGAGGAGACCAACCGCCGCATCGTGGACATCATCTCGGATGTAAATCTGTGCTATTCCGAGCACGCCCGTCGCTATTTGGCAGACTGCGGTCTGCCCAAAGAGCGCACCTACGTCACCGGCTCGCCGATGGCGGAGGTACTGCATAACAACCTGGCGCAGATTGAAGCCTCCGACATCCACACCCGTCTGGGGCTTACAAAAGGCAAGTACATTCTGTTGTCCGCCCATCGGGAGGAGAACATCGACACCGAGAAGAACTTTACCTCGCTGTTCACCGCCATCAACAAAATGGCAGAGAAATACGACCTGCCCATTCTGTATTCCTGCCACCCCCGCTCCCGCAACCGTCTGGACAAGAGCGGCTTTGCGCTGGATCATCGGGTCATCCGCCACGAGCCCTTGGGCTTCCACGACTACAACTGCCTGCAGATGAACGCCTTTGCGGTGGTGTCGGACAGCGGCACCCTGCCGGAGGAGTCCAGCTTCTTCACCTCCATCGGCAAGCCCTTCCCCGCCGTGTGCATCCGCACCTCTACCGAACGCCCCGAGGCGCTGGATAAGGGGTGCTTTGTGCTGGCGGGCATCGACCAGGATAACCTGCTGCAGGCGGTGGACACCGCCGTCCGGCTCAACGCCGAGGGGCACCACGGCATCCCGGTGCCGGACTATGTGGAGGAGAACGTCTCCACCAAGGTGGTCAAGATCATCCAGTCCTATACCGGCGTGGTAGACCGGATGGTGTGGCGTAAGTATTGATACTCTTCCTACGAAAGGACAGCACAGATCATGACTTCTGAAGCTTTGTTATTCCCCCTGCTCCGCAGTGCGCTGTTTGGCGCCCCGGTGGAGAATAAAATCAAACAGGCCTGCACCCCGGAGGCTCTGGAAGACCTGTATCACCTGGCCGACCTGCACGACGTGGCTCACCTGGTGGGTCAGGCGCTGGATAAGCTGGGTCTGCCGGACAGCCCCGGACTGACCCGGTGCCGCAACCGGATGCTCCAGGCGATGTATCGCTATTTCCGTCAGGATTTTGAGTATCAGGAGGTGTGCCGGGTACTGGTGGAGGCAGAAATCCCCTATATCCCGCTCAAGGGCACCGTCCTGCGCCCCTATTACCCGGAGCCGTGGATGCGCACCAGCTGCGACACCGACATCCTCATCCACCGGGAGGACCTGGAAAAGGCCCAGAAGCTCATCCAGGACAAGCTCCACTACGTAGAGCGTCGGGTCTCCCCCCACGACGTGAGCCTCATCTCCCCCAGCCACGAATTGCTGGAGCTCCACTTTGCGATCATTGAGGACTTTGTGTTGCCCAAGGCACGGGAGATTCTGGAGCGCATCTGGGATTATGCCGTACCGGTGGAGGGAAAGCCCTACGAATATGCTCTGCCGGACGACCTATTCTATTACTACCATATGGTGCATATGGCCAAGCACGTGGCCAACGGCGGTATCAGCGTCCGCTTTTTCATCGACACCTGGATGCTCAATCACAAGGTACCCCACGACCGTAAGGCCCGCGAGGCCTTTCTCAAAAAAGGCTACCGCTTTGAGTACGCCTTAGCCACCGAGCTGCTCACCGAGATCTGGTTTGGCGATAAGGCGATGGACGCCACCTCCAGTTACTACGCTGCCTTTATTCTGCGGGGCGGCAACTTTGGTAACCTGACCAACCGGGTGGCGCTGCGCCGCACCAAAGAGGGCGGTAGGATTAAGTTCCTGATGAAGCGCATCATCCTGCCCTACGACCTGATCAAATACTACTTCCCCATTCTGCAAAAGCATAAGTGGCTGACCCCCTGGTATCAGATCGTCCGTTGGTGGAATCTGCTGACCAAGGGTGACCTAAACCACTCGGTCTCCGAGGTGCGTGCCGCCACCCAGTACGACAACTCCGACCACATCCCCGCCGACGTACTGCTCAAGCATTTGGGCCTGTAAAGAGAAAAAAGCCGACCCTCACGGGTCGGCTTTTTTGTTTAATCTTTTGGTTGCCAATTCGGCTTTTCAGTGATTGCGGCCGGGTCATCCGGCAGGTTCTTGATGTTGTAGTAGGTGTTGCCCTGATACTTAGCCCGCTGACGCCATTCGATCTGGGTATCCGGCAGACGGGCATAGAACACGTTGCCCTCAAAGACCCAGTCGTCGCTGTCAAAGGGGCCTCGGAACACCTGCACGTTCTCCATACTCAGATAAAACCGGTTATCGTGGAACCGGGTTCCGCCGTCGTTCTCGTGCACCCAGATAAGGCCGTTGCGGTCGTGCTCGCTGATGTTGCCGTAGATGTCGTTGTTGGTGGTCTTATACATCAGCAGCTGGAAGCCGCCCTCGTTGTGGTGGCTATAATTGTACCGGACGGTGGTATCGTTGCAGGCGATGTCAATGTCAAAGGCCTGACCGTCCTGCACCCCCTGGGTGTAACACACCTCGTTGTACTGGAACAGGGTGCCGTCGGCGTTGTGGCACCACACCGCCGCATTGGGTCCGATGCGGGTATCCCAGCAGCAGCCCTCTACGTAGTTGTGTTCGATCACCGTGCCGATGGTGCTGTTGACCAGGATGCCGTCACCAGCGGTGCGGTAGATCTGGTTGCTCCGGATCACCACGCCGGTGCTGCCCCGCCACGGCCCCACCGTGGTGTGATAGAAATTGTTGGACTCATAGGGATTGCCGTGGTATTCAATGCCCCGCCCCTCGGCCCAAGCCGACCACACGGAAATGCCGGTGCGATCAATGTCCTCAAGGCGGTTGCCCTCCAGCAGAACGTCGTCAAAGTTGGTGGGGGTGCCGTCCTCGGTACCGGTGGACACCACCAGGATGCCCTCCGCGCAGAAGCGGCTGCACTCACCGTTGACGTGGTGGATGTGGCAGTTCTTTACGTGGATATGATGACCGGTGCCGTAGTTGTGCCAGCGGATCAGCACGCCGTAGCGGTAGCGATTCTCCGGAGACTTCTTAAACTCACTATGGGTGTAGGGGTGCAGTTCATGGATGTATTCCTGCTTATAATAGGGGTTGTGGTTGACAATCTCCAGCCCCTCCACTTCCCAATAATTCTGGTTGTAAAACAGCACCGCCGCACCGTCCACAAAATCCCCCGCCAGGGTGCCGTGGGTGCCACCGGCATCAATAACCGGCTTTTTACCGCCGCCGTAAGAACGGATGCGGATGGGAGCCTCGGCGGTACCGTCGCCCAAGGGGTGCAGTTGCCCCCGATAGGTGCACCCGGTTCTCAGCAGGATCTCGTCACCGGGCAAAAAGGTGGTGGCGTTTACCTTATCCAGGGTCTTCCACGCGGTCAAAGGGGTCAGACCGTCCTGACCGTCACAGCCGTATACGGCGTCCACAAAGTATTGCATATTGGCACCTCGTTTCGGTTTTCTTTCTTCTATTAAACTCCACCCTCTGCCGAATGTCAAGAAAAACGCCGAAAATCGGTTGACAAACACCCCTTTTTCTACCATAATAGAAGAAGATTAGAAAGAAAGAGGACGTAGTATGAAACACCTTGTTGCTTTACTGTGCACCCTACTGATGCTAACCACCCTGCTCACCGCCTGCGGTGGGTGTGACCACGCCTACACCAACGCCGGCGACATCCAATGCAACGACTGTGGCTACAACCGGTTGGCGGGCACCTGGACCGTTACCATCCAAGGGAAACCCGGCGAGATGACCCTCAAGAAGGATGGCACCGGCACCATTACCTCCAGCGACCATAGTCGCCCCTGCACCTGGGAGATCAAGAATAACGCCCTGACCGTCACCCAGGAGATCGACGGATTTACCAAGGTCTTTTTGAACGAAGTCACCTACGCTTTAGAGGAGGACACGCTCATAGTCACCAGTCACAAGGGCAATCAGTTGGTGTTCAAAAAGAAATAAACGCCACGCACAGGGCACCCCTCCGGGTGCCCTGATTTTTTGACCGCTTAACCGGTCAAAGCAGCCGGTTAGAGCAATCGGGTTGTCGTGGCGAGAGCGGTGTGCTATCCTGATGGTAACAAACCCTAACGGAGGTGCACGATGGTCGCTATCCAAACCCACAACCTAACCAAACGCTACCAACAAACGCTGGCGGTGGACCGCCTGAATCTGGAGATCCGGCGGGGGGAACTCTTCTCTCTGCTGGGGCTCAACGGTGCCGGCAAAACCACCACCGTCAAACTGTTGACCTGCCTGACCGCCCCCACCGAGGGCGACGCTCTGGTAGAGGGGCACAGCGTGGTGACCGACCGGAGCGCCGTGACCTCCCTCATCGGTGTATCCCCTCAGGAAACGGCGGTGGCACCCCACCTGACCGTCCGGGAAAACCTAGAGTTGATGGCTCAGGTCTACGGCTTTTCCAAAGAGAAGACCCACGCCAGTCTCCAACGGTTGGTACCGCAGTTTTCTCTGCAACCGGTGCTATCCCAAAAAGCCAAAACCCTGTCCGGGGGCTATGGTCGCCGGCTGAGCATCGCCATGGCGCTGATCGGCGAGCCTTCCGTTTTATTCCTGGATGAGCCCACCCTGGGGCTGGACGTGATGGCCCGGCGGGAACTGTGGGAGATCCTCCGCTCGCTCAAGGGCAAGGTCACCGTACTGCTGACCACCCACTATATGGAGGAGGCCGCCGCCCTATCCGACCGCATCGGCATTATGAAGGAGGGGCGGTTGGTGGTGGTGGGCACCACCGAAGAACTGATGGAGCGCACCGGCACCACCACCTTTGAAGACGCCTTTGTGGCGGCGGTGAAGGAGGGGTGCTTATGAGAACCCTCGCCTTTGCCAAACGCTGTACCAAAGAACTGGTGCGGGACCCGCTGACCGTACTCTTTGGCTTGGGCTTTCCGCTGGTGCTGCTGCTTCTGCTCAGCGCCATCCAAGCCAACGTGCCGGTGCCGTTGTTTGAGCTGCCGTTCCTGACCCCCGGGGTAACGGTGTTCGGTCTGTCCTTTCTCTCCCTCTTCTCTGCCACCCTGGTGGCACAGGATCGGCAGACCGCCTTTTTGCAACGGCTGTATACCACGCCGCTGACCCCATGGAACTTTATTCTGGGCTATCTGCTCCCCCTGCTACCGCTGACTTTGGCACAAAGCACCGTCTGCTATCTGGTGGCCCTTTGTCTGGGACTGCCGATGACCATCCACATTCTGTTCGCCATTCTGATGATGCTCCCTCTTTCGGTGTTCTACGTCGCTCTGGGGCTGTTGTGCGGCTGTGTCTTCACCGTCAAGCAGGTGGGCGGCATCTGCGGCGCTCTGCTCACCAACGGCTCTGCCTGGCTGTCCGGCGTGTGGTTTGACCTGGCTCTAGTGGGGGGCGCTTTTGAGAAGATTGCTCGGCTTTTGCCCTTTATGCATATGGTGGAGCTGGAACGCCTGGTGCTGGCCGGTCATTTTTCCGAGGCACTCCCCCACCTCTACCCGGTGCTTGGTTACGCCGTCATCACCACGCTTTTGGCGATGGGGCTTTTTTTGCGGCAGATGAAACAACCATAACGAAATAAAAGAACAAAGCCGAGGCATCTGCCTCGGCTTTGCTTGTTGGATTTATTTCATTTTCAGCCGGACGGTCACCGTCTTGACGGTGTTGCCGTATTTGTCGGTCACCACGCAGTAGACCAAGCGGTTCTTGGACTTAGCGTTCATGGTGGTGGAGTAACTGGCAGAGGT
>SVON01000033.1 GCA_015066365.1 Oscillospiraceae bacterium
ACGGAACCGCCATCCGTTCTATGGGCTCTCTGCCCTTTGGCGGTCGTTACCGCCTGATCGATTTCCCCCTGTCCGGTATGGTGAATGCCGGTATCACCAAGGTGGGTGTCATCACCAAGAGTAACTATCAGTCTCTGATGGACCATCTGGGCTCCGGTAAGGCGTGGGATCTGTCCCGTAAGAACGAGGGCCTGTATTTCCTGCCCCCGCGCAGCAGCGACGACGCCAAGTATCAGGGTCGCATCGGCTCTCTGGTGGACGTGATCCCGTTCCTCAACCACTCCAAAGAGGAATACGTGATTTTGGCGGACTGCCATATGGTCAACAGCATGGACTACGATGCCCTGCTGGAGGCGCACGTGGAGTCCGGCGCGGACGTGACGGTGGCCTGCCGCCACGGCGCGGTGCCCTCTCTCACCGATATTCCGGTGCTGAGTTTGGACGCCACCGGTTACGTCACCGATATCCTGCTGGGTCGCGTAGGCGACCAGGAGGGCTATTACGGCATCGGCGTGTACGTGATGCGCAAGGATTGGCTGCTGCGTACCCTCACCGAGGCGGTGGCCCGTAACCTGGGTCACTTTGAGCGGGACATTCTCCAGCGCCGTCTGGAGGAGCTGAAGGTATACGGCTATAAGGTGCCGGAACTGGTGATGCCCATCTATTCCACCGCCAGCTATTATAGCGCCAACCTGGCGCTGTTGGAGGACAGCGTCCGTGCGGAATTGTTCCCCAAGGGCCGTCCGGTGTATACCAAGCTGAAGGATTGCGATCCGGTGCAGTACGGTCTGTACGCTGAGGTGGAGAATTGCCTGGTGGGCGACGGCGCCCACGTGGAGGGTAAGATCAAAAACTGCATCGTCTTCCGCGGGGCCAAGATCGGCCGCGACGCCGAGCTGGAGAACTGCGTGATCATGCAGAATGTGACGGTGGGTGACAACTGTAAGCTGGGCTGCATCATCGCGGATAAGAACGTGGTGCTGCGCAACGGTTGTACCCTGCTGGGTTCCGAGAGTTATCCTGTATACATCGCTAAGAATTCCATCATTTGATGTTGCCAAACCCTAGAAAAGGAGTGATACCCAATGAAAGTGTTATACATAGCCAGTGAGGCTCTGCCCTTTGCCGCCTCCGGCGGTCTGGCAGACGTAGCCGGCTCTCTGCCCAAGGCGATGCGCAACCGCCTGGTTGGTTGCCGGGTGGTGATGCCGCTGTATGAGAGCATCTCTCAGGAGATGCGGGACAATATGAAGTTCCTTACCAGCCTGTCGGTGCCGGTGGCATGGCGCCGCCAGTATTGCGGCGTGTTTGAGGCCAAGGTGGACGGCGTCATCTATTACCTGCTGGATAACCAGTATTATTTCAAGCGCCAGGGGATGTACGGCCACTACGACGATGCCGAGCGATTTGCCTTCTTCTCCCGTGCTGTGCTGGAGATGCTGCCCCACATCGGCTTTAAGCCGGACGTGCTGCACGCCAACGACTGGCAGTCGGCGCTGGTGCCGCTGTTCTATTCCATCTTCTATGCGAACCGCGAGGGTTACGAGGGCATCAAGACGGTGCTCACCATCCACAACATCCAGTACCAGGGCAAATACGGTATGGAGCTGGTGGAGGACGTGCTGGGCATTCCCCCCGAGCACCGTAGTCTGGTGGAATACGACGGTTGCGTGAACTTTATGAAGGCCGGTATCGAGTGTGCCGACCGGGTCACCACCGTCAGCCCCACCTACGCGCAGGAGATTCTGGATCCCTGGTTCTCCTGGGGTCTGGATCCCATCCTCAATGCCCGTAGCTGGAAGCTGATGGGCATCCTCAACGGTATCGACACCGACGGGTACAACCCGGAGACCGACCCCAACATCTACGAGAACTTTACCGTGGATACGGTGGAGGTCGGCAAGGCCGCCAACAAGAAGGCGCTGCAGGAGCGGCTGTGCCTGCCGGTGCGGGAGGACGTGCCGCTGATCGGTATGGTCACCCGTCTCACCTCTCACAAGGGACTGGACCTGGTCAAATACATCGTGGACGACCTGATGCAGAAGGACGTGCAGATGGTGGTGCTGGGCTCCGGCGAGTGGGTGTATGAGAACTTCTTCCGGGAGATCCAGAATAAGTACCCCGAGAAATTCTGCTATTGTGTGGGCTTTATTCCCGAGCTGGCCCGTAAGATCTACGCCGGCGTGGACATCTTCCTGATGCCCTCTAAGAGTGAGCCCTGCGGTCTGGCCCAGATGGTGGCCTGCCGTTACGGCACCCTGCCGGTGGTCCGCGAGACCGGCGGTCTGAAGGACAGCATCCTGGATTGCGGCGAGGAGGGCGGCTTCGGCTTTACCTTCAAGACCTACAACGCCGGGGATATGCTGGCGGCCATTGAGCGCGCCTTGGGCGCCTATGCCAACAAGCCGGATCTGGCTCTGCTCCGTCAGCGGTGTATGACCGAGGACTTCACTTGGGGTCGCTCTGCCAACACCTATATCCGGATGTATAAGGAAATGCTGAAATAAGTTTTTGAAAAAAGACGCTCTACCGATTTCGGTAGAGCGTCTTTTTGTCGTTAGGAGTGATTGTATATTGGGCAACAAATCAGAGGGCTGTAACCGCTTACACCGTGAGCATTTCGCGCATTTTGGTGAGTATCGCTTTTTCCCGCCGGGACACCTGCACTTGGGTCATGCCCAAGCGGTCGGCGGTGGCCTGCTGGGTCTGGCGGCCCAGATAGCGCAGGCGGATCAGCGCTCGGTCCCGGGGCTCCAGTTGCTCCAGCACCTGCCCCAGAGCCAGTCGGTCGGTGACCGCTTGTTCATAGGACTCCACCGGCAGGTCGATGGGCGCTTCTCCCTCCTCCCGGGTGAGGGAGAGGGGCGGCAGGGATAGGTTCAGCGCCTCGGTGACGGCGGTGGGTTCTACCCCCAGGGCCTCGGCTAACTCCCCCACGGTGGGTTCCCGTCCTTTGTCGGTGGCCAGCTGCTCCCGCAGACGACCCACCTGCAGGGAGAGGGTGCGCAGAGAGCGGCTTACCTTTACCGCCCCGCCCTCCCGGAACAGATGGCGGATCTCTCCCAAAATCAGCGGCACCGCGTAGGTGGAGAAGCACAGCCCCCGCTCCGGCTCAAAGCCGTCGACGGCCTTCACCAGCCCCACGCACCCGGCCTGATATAGGTCGTCGTAGTCGATGCCCTTGCCGGCAAACCGCTTGGCGCAGGTATGTACCAGCCCCAGATTGGCACAGATGAAGTCCTTACGGGTATGTTGGTCGATCATCGTCCGCTGACCCGACAGGCGATGCGTTTATATAGCGTGACGGTGGTGCCCTTGCCCGGCTGTGAGTGTACCCGCAACCGATCGGCAAAGGCTTCCATCACCGTAAAGCCCAGACCGGAGCGATCCTCACCGCCGGTGGTGTAAAGGGGACGGACGGCCTCTTCTACGTTGGGGATACCGATGCCCCGGTCGCGGATCTGTATTTGCACCTGTCCATTTTCATACAGCTTCATAGTCAGAGTCACCGTGCCAATGCGTTCGGGATAGGCGTGGACGATGACGTTGGTCACCGCCTCGGATACCGCGGTGCGCAGATCCGCCAGTTCGTCCACGGTGGGGTCTAATTGGCTTAAAAAGGCCGCTACCGCTGCCCGGGCAAAGCCTTCGTTGGCAGAGCGGCTGGGAAAGGTGAGTTTCATTTCGTTTATGGGTTTCATTGGGGTTCCTTCCTTTCGTTCCAGATGGGTAGGCGTGAAAGACCTGCCAGTTTCATCATTTTTTCCACCTGTGGGGTGGCGTTCTCCACCCGCAGGGTGCCGTTTTGGCCGCTCATCAGCCGATAGCGGCCCATGATCAGACCGATGCCGGAGGAATCCATGAAGGTCAGCCGGCGAAAATCCAAAACCAGCCGGTGACAACGGCTGGACAGCACCGCCGTGTCGATCTGTTGGCGGATGGGGGCGGCGGCGTGGTGATCTAGCTCCCCGATAAGGTGGGCGGTGAGCACCCCCGCTTCTCGGGACAGTTCCAGTTGCATAGGGTCACAACCTTTCGCGTTGATGTAAAAATGAAAAAGCCTCTACCCATATAGGATAGAGGCTTTTCTCATTTTTTTCACGAAAAACCCGCCGTCACAATCGGTCAGGTGGTGGGGGTATTTGTCAGTTCAGCAGGCAAACACAGTGGGCGGCGATGCCCTCGCCGTTGCCGGTGAAACCCAGCCCCTCCTCGGTGGTGGCCTTGACACTGACGCAGGTCTCCGCCACGCCGCAGGCCTCCGCCAGAATGCGGCGCATTTCGGGGATGTGGGGCGCCAACTTGGGGCGTTGGCACAGGATGGTGGCGTCGATGTTGCCGATGGAGTAACCCTCTTCACCGATCCGCTTTACTACGTGGCGGAGCAATTCAACGCTGTCGGCACCCGCATAGGCCGGGTCGTTGTCCGGAAACAGCTTGCCGATGTCGCCCAGGGCGGCGGCACCCAGCAGGGCGTCCATCACCGCGTGGGTGAGCACGTCCGCGTCCGAGTGA
>SVON01000023.1 GCA_015066365.1 Oscillospiraceae bacterium
CGATGTCGCCCAGGGCGGCGGCACCCAGCAGGGCGTCCATCACCGCGTGGGTGAGCACGTCCGCGTCCGAGTGACCCAACAGCCCCTTTTCGTAAGGAACGGTGACTCCGCCCAAAATCAGCAGGCGCTCCTCCACCAGTTTATGCACGTCGTAGCCGTGACCGATACGCATCGCTTTCTCCTCCTTGCCCATCAGGGCTTCTGCCAGCCGGATGTCCTCCGGGGTGGTCAGCTTCAGATTGGTGTCCAGACCCGGCACCAGTTTTACCCGGTGACCGGCGGCCTCCATCAGTTGGCAGTCGTCGGTGTAGTCCTTGCCCTGGGTCAGCGCCATCTCCATAGCGGCGCACAGAGCGGCGCGGTCAAACACCTGGGGGGTCTGCACCCGCCACAGCCCCGCTCGGTCGGGGGTGCCTGTGACAAAGCCGGTCTCGTCGGTGCGCTTGAGGGTATCCTTGACCGGTACGGCCAGGGCGGCGGCACCGGTAGCGCTGGCGGTGGCGATCACCGCCGCTACGTCCTCGCCCCGCACCAGGGGGCGGGCACCGTCGTGGATGCCGACGATGGTGGCATTAGCCGGCAACGCCGCCAGACCCGCCGCCACCGATTGTTGGCGGGTGGCGCCGCCGGCAACGGCGGTGCGCAGCTTGGTGACCCCGGCCTTTTCCGCCAGAGCGGTGAAGTGGGGGATATCCTCATCGCGGGCGATGAGCAGGATCTCGTCAATCGCTGCTACCTGCTGTAAGGTGAGCAGGGTATGGATCAGTACCGGGTGCTGACCCAGAAGAATATGCTGTTTGGGTTGTCCCATCCGGGTGGAACCGCCTGCTGCGGCCACCATCATTACTGTATAAGCCATAGGAAAACCTCCTATCTCTGTAATGAAGTCATTATACCACATTCATAACCAAAAAACAACCGCCCTTTGCAGAGCGGTTGTAATCGTTTTTTAGATCGAGATCTCAGCGGCCATCTTAAACAGCTGATCCTTAAAGGGCTTCTTCATAGCCAGAGCCTCGTCGATGTCGAAGTCCATCAGGGTGTTGTTGTTCACCGCCACGACACGCTCGGTCTTGCCCTCCATCAGCAGGTGGGCGGCATAATAGCCCATCTGGCTGGCCAGCAGACGGTCACGGCTGGAGGGACGACCACCACGCTGGACGTGACCCAGCACGGTAGCGCGGGTCTCAACGCCGGTAGCCTCTTCGATCTTCTTGGCCAGCTTATCCACGTCGCCGATACCCTCGGCCACCATCACGATAAAGTGATGCTTGCCCAGGGAGGAGGTGTATTTCATCCGGTCTACGATGTCCTTCTGGAAGTCGTAGGGCACCTCGGGCACCAGAATGCTGGTGGCACCGGCGGCGATACCGGCGCTCAGTGCCAGCCAACCGGCGTGACGGCCCATCACCTCTACCACGCTGCAGCGGTCGTGGGATTGGCAGGTGTCCCGCAGTTTGTCCACCAGGTCCACCACGGTGTTGGTGGCGGTGTCATAGCCGATGGTGTATTCGCAGCAGCCGATGTCGTTGTCGATGGTGCAGGGGATACCGATGGTGGGGATGCCCTGCTTGGACAGCTTCTGAGCACCGCGGAAGGAGCCGTCGCCGCCGCAGACCACCACACCCTCGATGCCGTGCTTGCGGCAGATCTCAGCGGCCTTCTGCTGATACTCCAGTTCCTTAAACTCCAGGCAACGGGCCGTATACAGCATGGTACCGCCCTGCTGCAGAATGTTGGAAACCGAGCGCAGATTCATCGGAATCAGCTCGTCATTAATCAAACCGTTGAAACCGCGGACCACGCCGTATACCTCGATGCCGGCGTTGAGGGCGGTACGCACCACGGCGCGGACAGCCGCATTCATGCCGGGGGCGTCGCCACCGCTGGTCAGAACAGCAATCTTTTTCATACACTATCGCTCCTTTAGGGTAAGGTCACAAACTACTACAGATATATTTTATCCATATCCCCAGTCAATGACAATGGATATATTTTTCACACAGATGGATTTTTGTTGCATCGGTGCCGGGAAATACCGGTAAAACTCCCGTTATACCAGGCCGTTTTGTTGTTTGGCCGCGGTGAGGGTGTTTTTCATCAGCAGGGCGATGGTCATGGGGCCCACCCCGCCGGGTACGGGGGTGATGGCACCGGCGATCGGCTCCACCGCCGCAAAATCCACGTCTCCGCACAATTTGCCGTTCTCGTCCCGGTTGATGCCCACGTCGATGACGGTGGCGCCGGGCTTGACCATATCGGCGGTAACAAACTTGGCACGGCCCACCGCCGCCACCAGAATATCCGCCTGCCGGCACACCTGAGCCAGATCCCTGGTGCGGGAGTGGCAGATGGTGACGGTGCCATTCTCCTGCAACAGCAGCATAGCCATGGGTTTGCCCACGATGTTGCTGCGGCCAATCACCACGCAGTGCTTGCCCTCAACGGCGATCTCGCTGCGGTGGATAAGCTCCATCACACCGGCGGGGGTGCAGGGTAAAAACTGCTGGTCCCCGATCATAATGTGCCCCACGTTTTCGGCGTGGAAGGCATCTACGTCCTTTTTGGGATCGATGGCGGCAATCACCAAACTGTCGTCCAATCCGCAGGGCAGGGGCAGCTGGCACAGAATGCCGTGGATGTCGGTGCGGGCGTTGAGCTCCCGAACCACCGCCAAGAGTTCCTCCTGGGTGGTGGTGGCGGGCAGGTTGATCTGCTCCCCGTGGAAGCCTACCTCCTCGCAGGCCTTTTGCTTGTTGCGCACGTAGGTTTGGGAGGCGGGGTCTTCGCCTACCAGGATCACCGCCAGGCCGGGGGTGATGCCCTTCTTTTTCAGTTCGGTTACTTCGGCGGCGATTTCGCTGCGCAGAGCGGCGGAAATGGCCTTGCCGTCAATCAGTTTTGCCATGATGTTCCTCCTGGGGGTCGGGTTGTTGGATTACGGGCTCTTCTTCTGCGGGGGCTTCGGTCGGTTCGGTTTCTGTCACCGGAGGGCGCACCATCAGATAGGTCTTGGTGCGGGACAACCGCCACAGAAGTGCATACAGCGTCGCACCGGCGGCGATGGCGGCCAACGCCACCAACTGGGATACTCGGAAGGGACCCACCATCAGGCTGTCGGTGCGCAGACCCTCGATGAGAAAGCGACCGGTGCCGTACCAGATGGCGTAACCGCAAAAGATCTGACCTTTAAATTTGTAGCATTTTTTGGATAGGACGTGCAGCAGGATAAAGCCCAGCAGACACCAAAGGGATTCGTACAGGAAGGTGGGGTGCACCGGCAGAGCGTGGTCATACACCAGGTCGGCGTGACCGTATTGGATCAGGTTGCCGGTCATACCCCAGGGCAGGTCGGTGTTGGCACCGAAGGCCTCCTGGTTAAAGAAATTGCCCCAACGGCCGATGCCCTGACCGATGAGAAAGCCCAGGGCGGTGATATCAAACATCGCCCAGAGGTTTACTTTGCGCCATTTGCACATCAGCGGCCCCACGATAAAGGTGACCAGAATGCCGCCGTAGATACCCAGACCACCCTCCCACACCTTTAGGATGGAGATGGGGTCGGCCAGATATTGGTTCACGTTGGCGCTGAAAAACACATAGTATAGCCGGGCACCTACGAAGGCCAGCGGGGTGGTGACCAACGCCAGGTCGATCATCTTATCCGGGTCCAGGTCAAAATACTTGGCCCGTTTCATGCCGTACAGCACCGCCAGCGAAAAGCCGATGGCGATGAGCAGGCCGTAGAACTTAATATCAAATCCAAACACGGAGAAATGGTCGGAAAGGTTAAACTTCCAGTCCAGATGGGGGAACTCGATCCATTCGCTCCCCATACGCGCCAATTGCATCATCCTGCACCTCGCTTAGACCGGGTTGACGACCGACAGAGCGCAGGCCTGCACGTTGATGGCGGAAAGCTGTGCCTGCAGATCTTCGATGGTGACCTTGGCCAGGGCCTCCAGCTCCGCCAGAGGCTCGATGCCGTCGATGAGGTTGGCTTGGATCAGTTCGCCGCACTCGGTGGGGTCGTCCAGACCCGCCACCAAGCGACCGTAGGCACCCCGGCGGCAGGCTTCCACCTCTTCGGCGTCCAGGCCCTCGGCCTGCAGACGGGCAATCTCCTCACAGAGGATGGCTTTTACCCGCTTGGGGTCAGAGGATTCACCGCCGAACAGCCACATATTGTGACCGGGGCCGAACATATACTCCGCCTCAAACTGGTCGTTGATCAGGCCCTCGTCCATCAGTCGGTTGTACAGACGGCTGGTGCGGCCTGCCATCAGCTGGGTCAGCAGACGGCTACCGGCCATAGACAGCGCGGTCTGCACCTTGGCCGGCTCCTTAAAGCCCAGGTAGAACAGGGGGCTGGCCACCGGCATAGATACCTCAACGTATTCCTGCTTGACGGTGTCGGGCTCGTCCACCGGGAAGTCGGCGGGGATAAACTCCTCGCAGGGCTTCAGCAGACGGTCGGCGGTGGTCATCACCTCATCGGGGGTGATGTTGCCGGCCACCACCAGCACCATATTGTGCAGGTTATAATACCGGTGATAGCACCGATACAGCAGTTCGGGGGTGATGCGGGCAATGGTGTCCACCGTGCCGGCGATGTCCACCCGCACCGGGTGGTTGTGATACACCGCCTCCAGCAGGTTGAAGAATACCCGGCGACCGGGCTGGTCCTCGCCCATACGGATCTCCTGCCCGATGATGCCCTGCTCCTTTTGCACCGTCTCCTCGGTGAAGTAGGGGTCCTGCACGAAGTCCAGCAGAATCTCCAGGCTGGGCAGAACGTTCTCGGTGGCGTGGAACAGATAGGCGGTGCGATCAAAGCTGGTGTAGGCGTTGGCGTTGGCGCCGGTGGCGGCGTACCGCACAAAGGCATCCTCGCCCTCGCTCTCAAACAGCTTGTGCTCCAGATAGTGGGCGATGCCCTCCGGCACCTCTTCGGTGCCGCCGTCGGGGGTGGGCAGGGTGTTGTATACCGAGCCGTATTTGGTGGCGAACACCGCATAGACGGAGGAAGCCTCAGGCTGAGGCCACACCACAATCTTCAAGCCGGTCTTGTGGGTATCAACGTACAGCGTATCGCCGATCATAGGATTCTTTACAGCATTCATTGGGCGGTCACCTCCTGTTCGGGAGCCAGCAGATAGGTAGAATCAAAATGGGTCAACCGGGCGGCGCGACACACGTCCTCTTTGGTTACAGCCAGGATGCGGCTGCGCTTTTCGTCCGGGGTGATGTAGTTCTCAAAAATGGTCTGGGGCAGATAATAGGCCTCCAGCGCATCGGGGTTGTCTCCCGCAGCGGTATAGCGCTGGATGAGAGCCCGACGGGCTGCCTCCAGCTCGTCGTCCGAGAAGTTGCCCTCCCGGATGGCTTCCAGTTGCTTGAGGATCTCCGTCTTGGCCTTTTCGGCGTCGGATTCCTCGACACCGCTGTCCACCAGAATGGTGCTCTGGAAGCGGTCGTACATCGAGGCGCAGTAATAGCACAGGCTCTGCTCCTCCCGTACGTGGGTGAACAGCAACGAGGTGACGCAGCCGCCCCACAGGGTGTTCATCAGCAGAGCGGCGTCCACGTCGGCGCCGGGCTCGTTGATGGCGATGCGGAAGCCCAGCACCAGCTTGGCCTGCTTGAGGGCCATCCGCTCGGTCAGCTCGCTCTCCTTCATCGCAAAGGAGTTATCCACCTTCAGGGCGGCAGGACGCCGGTAAGGTAGGGTGGCAAAGCGAGCCTCCAGTTTTTTGGCCAGAGCGTCGGTGTGCTCCTCGCCCTGGTACAGCCAGTGAATGGTGGCCTCGGACAGCAGGCGCTGACGGGCAGCCTCGGCAGAGGCAGGGGTCAGGGCGTTGATGGTGGCCTCGGTGCCGTAGGGATTCAGGCTGAAGGGGTGGTTGGGGCACAACAGCTCCTCGCACCGCTGACGGGCGTAGGTGCGTTTGTTGTTCATCTCGCCCTGCAGCCGCTCCAGCAGACACCGCTGCTCCTGAGCGAATACCGTCGCCGGGAATGCGTCGTCCTCCAACGCAGGGTGGAACAGCAGTTCCATCAGCAGGTCGATGCAGTCGGCGGTCAGGTCGCTGCCGTCCAGGGTGTATTTCTTGTTGAGGTAGCTGATGGAGAAGGTCAGCAGCTGCCAACCGCCCACCCGCATCACGGTGGCGGCCAGGGTGGCGCCGTACAGCTGATTCAGCCGCCGGTTCAGCGCCACCATCGTGGGGTAGGCGGCGCAGCTGCGGGTCAGCAGATAGGGCAGGATCGCATACTCGGCGGCGGTGTCGGCGGCAATCGGTACCGCCAGCACGCCGGTCAGCCGGTCGGTGCGATAGTGATGCTCCGGCAGACGGAGCAGGGTCATATCGTGGTTCAGCTTTTGGGGAATCGGTTGCATATCGTTCGCTCCTTTACGAGGATTTGTTACAAGGTGAAAGCGGGGGTTACAGGGTGCTGAGCAGGGCTACGGTGATGTCACCGGCCAACCGTCCGGCGTACTGCTCCAATTCGTCAAAGGACACCGAGGCGTCGTGCTCCGCCAGGTCGGAAACGGTGCGGAGAATGGCAAAGGGGATGCCGTTGGCCACCGCCGTTTGGGCGATGGCGGCTCCCTCCATCTCAGCCGCGGCGGCTCCGAAGTCGTCCCGCAGGCTGGCCTTAAGGGCGCTGTCGTCCACAAAGACGTCGCCGGAGGCCACCAGGCCGGTGATGGCCTTGCTCTCGGCGGGGAGCACCTGAGCCGCGGCGGACAGCGCTTTGTCAACAAGGGCGCTGTCGCAGGCGAATACGGTGGGTTTTGTGTCGTCCTCGCCGGTGAGGAAGCCCTTGACGTGCCCAAAGGCGGTCAGGTCAAAGTCGTGCTGCAGGGCGCCGGTGGCCACCACCAGATCCTTCACCGCCAGGCGGGGGTCCAGGCCGCCGGCCATACCGGTGTTCAGCAGGGCGGTGACCTCAAATTGGTCCACCAGGATCTGGGCAGTGATGGCGGCGGCTACCTTGCCGATGCCGCTCTGCACCACCACCACGTCTTTTCCGGCCAGCGTACCGGTGAAAAACCGTCGTCCGGCGTATTCGTAGACAGAGGCGTTCTCCATCCGCTTGATCAGGTTTAGTACCTCGGAATCCATAGCGCCAATGATGCCCATTCGTAGCACGGTTCAACACTCCTTAATATAAAACTGTCCCTTATTTTACCATAAAATATTCATCGTTGCAACTTTTATTTATTATAGAACGACGGGGAAGAGAAAATTCATAAAAAATTCGCATTTTTCCCTTTGCTTTTCGAGAAAAAGTATGGTATACTTGGTGAGTAATAAACCGGACAGTGAAACGCCGGACAGGATGACGAAGGAGGAACGCGTATGCCGCGCCAAGGAGGACAAAAACTCAAGCTGTTGTATTTGCAGGAAATTCTGCGGCGGGAGACCGACGAACAGCACCCCCTGTCGCTCAAGCAGATTCAGGATCTGTTGGAGCAAAGAGGGGTTTTTGCGGAGCGCAAGAGTCTGTACGACGATATGGAACAGCTCCGGCTGCTGGGAGAGGATATTGTGACGGTGCGGGATACCACCGTGCGGTATTACGTGGGTGAGCGGGCTCTGGACATCGCGCAGCTGCGCCTGCTGGTGGATGCGGTGCAGTCCTCCAAGTTCATCACCAAAAAGAAGAGCGAGCAGCTCATCCGCAATCTGGAGAGCCTCACCAGCCGCCATATGGCCGGCGAACTGCAACGGCAGGTGCTGGTGTCCGGGCGCATCAAGCATATGAACGAAAGCATCTTCTACAACGTGGATGCTCTGCACTCCGCCCTGCAGGAAAACCGGCAGGTAAAGTTCCAGTATTTTGACTGGGGCATGGACAAACAGCAGCATCTGCGCCGCGAGGGTGCCTATTATCAGGTCAGCCCCTGGGCGCTGACCTGGGACGATGAAAACTACTATCTGATCGCCTACGATCACCGCACCGAGAGCATCCGCCACTATCGGGTGGACCGGATGCTCCGCATTCGGCAGACCGACCTTGTCCGGGAGGGGGAGCAGGACTTCAAACGCCTGGATATGGCGCGCCATACCCAAAAGACCTTTGGTATGTTCGGCGGTCAGTCCGAGCCGGTGACCCTGCGGTGCTCCGCCTCTGTTGCGGGCATCATTCTGGATCGGTTCGGGCAGGACGCAACGCTGATCCCGGAGGGGGAGGATGCCTTTGTCGTCCGGGTGTCGGTGGTGGTCAGCCCTCAGTTCTTTGGGTGGCTCACCGGTCTGGGTACCGCCGTACAGGTGCAGTCCCCCGCCGCGGTGGCACAGCAGTATCGCCTGCATCTGAAAGAGATTCTGGCAGGGTATTCCCATGATTGAGTATCGGTTGGTACGCTCTACCCGACGCACTCTGGGTTTGGAGGTTACCTCTGACCTGGAGGTGGTGGTAAGGGCGCCGCTGCGTTTGCCCCAGCGGGAGATCGACCGGTTTGTGCAGCAGCACGAGGGCTGGATCGCCCAAAAGCTGGCGGTGCAGCAGCGCCGCCGAGAGAACGCCGTGGATTGGTGGGTTACCCCGGAGCAGGAACAGGCGCTGCGGGCTCAGGCAAAGGCGTACCTGCCGGGACGGGTGGCGCATTATGCCGCCTGGATGGGGGTGACCCCCACCGGGTTTAAGGTGACCGGCGCCAAAAAACGGCTGGGTAGCTGCAGCGGCAAAAACAGCCTGTGTTTTTCCTGGCGGGTGATGCTGTATCCCCCGGAGGCCATCGACTACGTGGTGGTGCACGAGCTGGCCCACATCCGTCATCACGACCACAGCCGGGATTTTTGGGCTTGTGTGGCGCAGGTGATGCCGGATTATCGTGAGCGACAGGCTTTATTGTGCCCGGATATGGGGCAGGATTAACGTGATTTATTAGAAGAAAAGGAGGGGCGAGCCTATGAAACGTAGAGGGATATTGGCGGTGTTGGCCGGCGTGCTGACCTTGACCGTCACCGGATGCAGTCTGGGCGTAGAGTCCTTCCTGCAACCGCCCAAGCTGGGCGGCGAACAGCAGGCGGTGCAGGCGGCGCTGGAGACCTATCTCCGGGATAAGGGGGATGCCCGCTATACGTTGGAATACCCCGTTGAGGGAGAGCACACCGCCGCCTTTTTGCTGTGCGACGACCGGGGTTATCCGGTGGAGGAGAACCCCGCTCTGGCGGTGGCGTTCTATTCGCTTAATGCCACCCCGGAAGAGACCCATATCAATTTGCTGCGCCGCACCGGACAGGAGTGGCAGACGGTGGCGGATACGGTGGGCTCCGGCGTGGATGTCCGTGAGGTGGCCTTCGGCGACCTCAACGGCGACGGCAAAGCGGAGCTGGTCACCGGATGGTCCACCTACTACAACCGGGTGGATCAGTTGGCGGTGTATGCGCTGGACAACGATCTGACCCCGGTCTCCGAGCCACAGGCGTATTCCTCTATGTTTGTAGGCGATCTGACCGCCACCGGTCAGGACAGCCTGTTGGTGTTGACGGTGGCGGACAGCGTTACCGCTACCCTCCAACAGATGGAGGAGGGTCGGCTGAGCCCGGTGGATGAGGTGATGCTGGACGGAGGAATCCAACGTTTTGGACAACGGACCCTCTGCCGGTTGGCTACCGGGGTGCACGGCTTGTACGTGGAGGGGGTCAAGGTCTCCGATACCGCCGTCACCGAACTGATTTATTACGATAAAGAGGGGCTGCACGCCCCCTTCTATGACCCGGAGAGTGGCAGCACCCCCGCCACCACCCGTACCGGATCGTTGGCGGCCCGGGACATCGACGGCGACAGCCGGGTGGAGGTGCCTGCGCCGCTGGAGGGGCAGGGGGAAGCCCAGGTTACCCAGTGGCGAGTGTGGGATTATGCCACCAATACCTGGCGGCACCATTCCTATACGCTGGTCAATCCGGTGGACGGCTATATGGTGACGCTGGACGGGGACCGACACACTCGTCTGAAAACCGACTACAACGAGCAGACCCATACCCTGAAGCTCATCGACACCGCCACGAAGCGCGGTTGGCTGTGGGTGTCGGTGGGCGAGGAGATCCCTGACGCCCCCGCCGAGGGGCTGGAGGCGCTGGCTTTATTCTCTGCCGGGCAAAGTGAGATTTATTACTACGCCTGGTTTGACCCCGCAGTGATCGAGGCGGAAAAGGTGCGGTATATTGTAACCCCGTTGACCCGTGAAGGAGGTTAACTGTTATGACAAAATTATTGGTATGTGAAGACGAAGACTCCATCCGCTCCTTTGTGGTGGTGAATCTGCTCCGGGCCGGATACGAGGTGATCGAGGCCGGCTCCGGCGAGGAGGCGCTGGAGCAATACGACCGTCACCCGGACGTGGCGGTGGCGCTGCTGGACGTGATGATGCCGGGCATCGACGGCTTTGAAACCTGCCGTCGCCTGCGGGAGAAAAATCAGCGGATGGGCATTATGATGCTCACCGCCCGCTCCGCCGACGAGGATAAGGTGGGCGGACTGCAGTCCGGCGCGGACGATTACGTGACCAAGCCCTTCAGCACCGCTGAGCTGGTGGCCCGGGTGAACGCCCTGTGCCGCCGGATGGCGGTGCACACCGATGCGGCGGAGCCCACCGGCTGCCTGCAGAGCGGCGATTTTCTGCTGGACCTGCAACAAAACCGTCTGACCTGCCGGGGCAAGCCGGTGGAGCTGACCCAGGTGGAGTGTCAGATCATGGCGCTGTTTTTCCGCAACCCGGAGAAGCTGTTGACCCGAGCGGAAATTCTCAAAGAGGTGTGGCATCAGGATTATGCCGACGATAAGATCGTGGATGTCAACATCCGCCGTCTGCGGATGAAGGTGGAGGCGGATCCCTCCTCCCCCCGGCATCTGTGTACCGTATGGGGGCGTGGGTATCAATGGCACGGGTAAAGAAAGAGGGCCGGGTGGCCCGGTTTTTCGCCCGGTTCCGCCCCAAAAACGCCCTGACCCGCCGCTGGCTGAAAAACGGCTTTTTTCTCATCGTGTTGGCGCTGATGATGCTGCAGTTTGCTTTTACGGCGCTGATCCGCTATTATTACTACGACAGCGTGGAGCGGGCTTTGGAAAGCCGGGCTCAGGTGTATCACCGAACGCTGGAGGCCTATTGGGGCTCCGAGGCGTTGGCTGCTGACGAGGTGGGTCGGGACATCATCGCCCATTACAGCGATAAGGATAAGATCGAATTGCAGGTGTTGGATGCCGACGGTCAGGTCAAACTGTCCTCCACCGGCTTCGTTTCCTCTGCGGACAGCGTGCCGGATTACAGCAAGGCGCTTACCGCCCAAAACGGCATCGGCATCTGGCGGGGCGAGGCGGAGACCGGCGAGTCGGTGATGGCCCTCACCCAGTTGGAGACGGATAGCGCCGGGGTGCCCATCGGTGGACTGCGGTACGTGGTGTCCATAGCCGGTGTCAACCGGCAGATCGTCACGCTGTCGTTGGTGCTGCTGGGCTTTATGCTGGTGATCGTGTTCTTCGTGTCCCTGTCCGGCACCTATTTCATCAATTCCATCATCACGCCGGTCTCGGCGGTGAACAAGACCGCCCGGCGTATCGCCATGGGTGAATACGATGCTCGGTTGGAAAAACGGTATAACGACGAGATCGGTGAGCTTTGCGATACCATCAACTTTATGGCGGGGGAAATCTCCAACGCCGAACAGATGAAAAACGAGTTTATCTCCTCGGTGTCCCACGAACTGCGTACCCCTCTGACCGCCATCAAGGGGTGGACCGAAACTCTGCAGGGCGAGGGCGTGGACCCGGAATTGACCGCCCAGGGCTTGGCGGTCATCGGCAAAGAGGCTCAGCGGCTCACCGGCCTGGTGGAGGAACTGCTGGACTTCTCCCGGATGGAGAGCAGTCACATCCACCTGCGGCGGGAAGAGGTGGACGTGCAGGCTGAACTGGAGGAGGCGGTGTTCCTGCTCCGGGATAAGGCGGCCCGGAAACGGGTGGGTCTGGAATACGTCCGTCAGTCGGAATTGCCCGCGGTTTGGGGCGATGCGGCCCGGATCAAGCAGGTGTTTGTGAATCTGCTGGACAATGCGGTCAAATTTTCCCGTCCCGGTGACCGGGTGCGGGTGGAGGCGGCGGTGGTGAACCAGCGCATTCAGGTGGTGGTCAGCGACACCGGCGTGGGTATCCCGCCGGAAAAACTGCCGTTGGTAACCCAAAAATTCTACCAAGCCCAACCGGGCGAGGCCGGTGCCGGCATCGGTCTGGCCATGGCGGAGGAAATACTGCGTCTCCACGGCGGCAGCCTGGAGATGGACAGCGAACCGGATATGGGTACCACCGTCACCGTGTGGCTCCCGTTAGGATGAATCGTGAAACACAAGGCAAAGAAAGGAATCCTCAACTATGAGTAAACAAGAATGTGTACTGAAAAAGACCTCCATCGGCGGTCAGGCGCTGATCGAGGGTGTGATGATGCGCGGCCCGGAGCGCACCGCCATGGCGGTGCGGCACACCTCCGGCGAGATTCGCACCGAAGCGTGGGATAACGCAAAGAAGAAGCCGCTCTTCTTTGCCAAATGGCCGCTCATCCGCGGTCTGTTTGGCATGGCGTCCTCGCTGACCATCGGCTATAAGTGCCTGATGCGCTCGGCAGAGCTCTCCGGTCTGGAGGAGGAGCTGGAGGACGCGATGAAGGAAGAGCGCACCCCCGACCAAGAGACGGTGACCGAAGAGAGCCCCGTTGAAGAGACCTCTGCCGAGGAAGCCCCCGTCGAGGAAACCCCCGTCGCCGAGCCGGAGGAGAAAAAGAAGACCTCCCTCTTGATGACACTGGTGATGATCGTGGGTGTGGTGCTGGGTGTGGCCCTGTCGCTGGTGCTGTTTATGTGGCTGCCCATCCAGCTGTTCGACTGGCTGAAGGATGCGTTCCCCGGCCTGGACAACCGCTATCTGCGGGGCGTTTTTGAGGGCGTGGTGCGCATCGCTATCTTCTTAGGTTATATGGTGTTGGTCTCCCGGATGAAGGATATCCGACGCACCTTTATGTACCACGGAGCCGAGCACAAGTCCATTTTCTGTTACGAAAAAGGGCTGCCGCTGACGGTGGAGAACGTGCGCAAGCAAAAGCGGTTTCATCCTCGGTGCGGTACCTCTTTCCTGATTTTGATGCTGGTGGTGGGCATTATCCTCTCCATCCTCATTCCCATCACCGATCCTGTGTGGCGCACCGTGGTGAAATTGGCGATGCTGCCGTTGACGGTGGGCGTGGGCTATGAACTGATCAAGCTGGCTGGACGCTACGACAACTGGTTTACCCGGTTGATCTCCATCCCCGGTATGTGGATGCAGCACCTCACCACCGTAGAGCCGGACGACTCGATGATCGAGTGCGCCATCGTGGCGCTTCAGGCGGTCATCCCCGAGGACCCGGAGGCGGATCAGTGGTAAGCCGCCGGGTGTGGCTGGATTACGCCACCACCCGGCTGAAGGAGGCCGGGTGTGAGGATGCGGCCTTTGATGCCCGGTGTCTGCTGGAAGATTTGGGCGGTCTGCCCCGGGGGCAGGCGGCGGGGGATACCCCTCTGACCCGAATACAGACGGCGGCGCTGACCGCCGCGCTGGAACAGCGTTGTGCTGGACAACCTCTGCAATATATACTGGGAGAATGGGAGTTCCTCACCCTCACCCTCAAGGTGGGGGAGGGGGTGCTGATTCCCCGCCCGGATACCGAACTGCTGTGTGAGACGGCGGCTGAGCGGCTAAAAGAACAGCCTGCCCCGCGGGTGCTGGATCTCTGCGCCGGCACCGGCTGTGTGGGGTTGGGCGTGGCCTCCCTGGTGCCGGGGGCGCAGGTCACGGCGGTGGAACTGTCGGAGGAGGCGCTGCCGTATCTGAGAGAGAACGCGGCCCGCTATCCCCAGTATACCGTAGCCGTCCGACAGGGCGACGTCCTCACCGATCACGCCGCGTTTGAGGGCTTCTACGATGCGATCCTTTCCAACCCGCCCTACATCCCCACCGGGGATCTGGCGGGGTTGCAGCGGGAGGTGCAGCGGGAGCCACGTATGGCGCTGGACGGTGCCGAGGACGGCTTGACCTTTTACCGGACGATTGCCGAACATTGGTGCGAAAAATTGGCCCCCGGCGGTTTCTGTGCCGTGGAAGTGGGGGTGGGACAGGCCGACGACGTGGCGGCGCTGTTTGCCGCCTGCGGCCTTGAAAACACTGAGATTTTTAAGGATTTGGGTGGCGTGCCACGGGTGGTTTTGGCCCAAAAATAAAATTTTCAAACAAATGTTCGGAAAAGTACTTGATTTTTCCAAAATTGTGTGCTAGAATGGGGTCAATGATTGCGAATTGACCAACAGAAAGGGTGACCGATATGGCCGCAAAAGCCAAAAAAAGTCCTGAAGTGAATCACGACCGCACCGAGCGGCAAAAAGCGCTGGATATGGCGCTGGCTCAGATTGAAAAGCAGTACGGCAAGGGTTCTGTGATGCGTCTGGGCGAGAATATTAAAATGAATGTGGACGCGGTTCCCACCGGTTCGATGGCGTTGGATGCCGCACTGGGCATTGGCGGTCTGCCCCGGGGCCGTATCATCGAGGTGTACGGCCCGGAGGCCTCCGGTAAGACTACCCTGGCTCTGCACGCCGTAGCCGAGTGCCAGAAGATGGGCGGCGAGGCCGCTTTTATCGACGTGGAGCACGCGCTGGACCCCGTTTATGCCCGCGCCTTGGGCGTGGACGTGGACTCTCTGCTGGTGTCCCAGCCGGATACCGGTGAGCAGGCTCTGGAGATTATGGAGGCGTTGATCCGTTCCGGCGCGGTGGATATTGTGGTGCTGGACTCGGTGGCGGCGTTGGTGCCCCGGGCCGAGATCGAGGGCGAGATGGGGGATGCCCACGTGGGCTTGCAGGCCCGTCTGATGTCCCAGGCGATGCGTAAGCTGGCCCCGGCAGTGTCCAAATCCAACTGTATTGCGCTGTTCATCAACCAGTTGCGCCTAAAAGTGGGTATCGTCTACGGTAACCCCGAGGTCACCAGCGGCGGTAACGCCCTGAAGTATTATGCCTCTGTCCGACTGGACGTGCGGCGCACCGAGACCCTCAAGAGCGGTGCCGACGCGGTGGGCGCCCACACCCGGGTCAAGGTGGTGAAGAACAAGCTGGCTCCCCCCTTCAAGCAGGCGGAGTTTGACATTCTGTACGGTCTGGGTATCTCCAAGGAGAGCGAGCTGCTGGACCTGGCGGTAAAGCTGGACATCATCGAGAAGTCCGGTTCTTGGTTCGGTTATAAGGGTGAGCGTCTGGCTCAGGGACGGGATAACGTCCGTGAGTATCTGCGGGAGCACCCCGAGGTGTCGGCGGAGATCGAGGCACAGGTGCGGGAGAATATGCACAAATTGGTGCCCGGCACCCGTCCCTCTGTGACCGCAGCTCCCCAGGCCCCGGTGGAGATCCCTCTGGCAGCGGCCCCCCAGGTGACCAGCACCGCGGCCAAAGCCCAGATTGACATTGTTGTGGATGATTAAACATACAAATGAGGCAGGAGCAGGTGCTCCTGCCTGTTTGTGTTTTTGCAGGTGAGTGTATGAAGATTGTGGAGACCGCCGTGCGGCGCCGTCGTCTGTATTTGGTGACCCTTTCCGATGGCACCCAGCAGACGGTGGATCGGCAGACCTTAGACGAGGCCCCCTATCGGGTGGGGGAGGAGATCACCCAGGCACAATGGGAGGCCTTGTTGGAGCGCTCCCAGTACAACCGGGCCCGGGAGCGGGCGCTGTATCTGCTGGGACTGCGGGATTATGCCTGCCGGGAACTGGAGCAAAAACTGCATACCGAGGCCACGCCGGAGATTGCTGCACAGGTGGTGGCACGCCTGGAGGAGGTGGGGCTGTTGGACGACACCCGCTACGCCGCGCGTATGGCCCGGCATCTCTGTGAGGTAAAGCGGTATCCCCGCCGCCGTATTGTGCAGGAGCTTTGCCGCAAAGGGGTAGCCCCGGAGGTGGCCCAACAGGCGGTGGAGGAAATTGATGGCACGGATTTTCAGCAAATACTTGCACTTTTGGAAAAGAAATATTATAATAAAATAAATACCCCTGACGAGCGGCGCCGCGTAACCGCAGCTCTGGCCCGTCGCGGGTTCGGTTATACCGCCATTCGCCGCGCGATGGAGGAATACGGCGCGGCAGAAGATGAGGAGACAGACCAATGGCCATAAAAGTGGGAATGGTGTCTTTGGGGTGCCCCAAGAACCAGATGGATGCAGAATTGATGCTGGCAAAGCTGGAGGCTGCTGGGTTTGAGATCACCGCCGAGAGCGGCCTGGCCCAGGTGGTGATCGTCAATACCTGCGGATTTATCGCGGACGCCAAGCAGGAGTCCATCGAGAACATCCTGGAGTTTGCCCAACTGAAAAAAGAAAAACGGATTCAAAAGATCCTTGTCACCGGCTGCTTGGCTCAGCGGTATCAGCAGGAACTGGCGCAGGAGATCCCCGAGTGCGACGGCGTCCTTGGCCTGGGTGCCAACGACCACATCGTGGAGGCGGTGAACCGGGTGTTGGCCGGCGAGGCCGTCCGGGAGTTCCCCTCCCGTGAGCATTGGTGCCTGGACGGAGACCGTTTGCAGACCACCCCGCATTTCTTTGCCTACTTACGCATCGCAGACGGATGCAACAACCGCTGTACCTATTGCGCCATCCCCGGCATCCGCGGCAATCTGCGCAGCCGGAGTATGGAGCGTATTCTGGAAGAGGCCAAAAAGCTGGTGCTGGGCGGGGTCAAAGAACTGGTGCTGGTGGCTCAGGACACCACCGTCTACGGGCAGGACCTCTACGGCGAGAGCCGCCTGCCCCAGCTGCTCACCGAGCTATGTAAGATCGACGACCTTAAATGGATCCGTCTCTTATATTGTTACCCCGAGCACATCACCGACGACCTGCTGGACGTGATGGCCACCGAAGAAAAGGTGCTTCCCTATATGGATATCCCGCTGCAGCACGCGGCGGGCCCGGTGCTGAGACGGATGAACCGCCCCGGCAATAAGGAGAGCCTCACCGCGCTCATCCGCCACATCCGGGAGAGGGTGCCGGGCATTACGCTGCGAACCACCGTGATGGTGGGCTTCCCCGGCGAGACCGAGGAGGATTTTGAGCAGCTGTGCGAATTTATTGAAGAAGCCAAGTTTCAGCGGCTGGGCTGCTTTGCCTTCTCCCCGGAGGAGGGGACGCCGGCCTACGACCTGCCCGACCAGATCGAGGAGGAGGTCAAGTACCGGCGGCGTGACATCGTGATGGAGCAACAAAGCCGCATTTCCGACGCCTATAACGAGCAACTGGTGGGTAAGACGCTCACCGTGCTCGTCGAGAGTTTTGACAAATACGCCGAATGCTGGTTCGGTCGCACCGAGGGGGATGCCCCGGATATCGACGGCAAGGTCTTTTTTGCCGCCACCCGTCGCATCCAGCCCGGAGACCTTGTTCAGGTCACCGTGACCGATACGATGGATTGGGATTTGATAGGAGAGATGAGCGAATGAATCTACCGAATAAATTGACGGTGCTCCGTTGCCTGATGACCCCGTTGTTTTTGCTGCTGATGCTGTGGGAGTTCCCCTTCCACTATGCGGCGGCGCTGCTGGTGTTTATTGCCGCGTCCCTCACCGACCTGATCGACGGCAAGCTGGCCCGCAAGCGGGGTCAGGTCACCAACCTGGGCAAGTTTTTGGACCCCCTGGCGGATAAGATGCTGACCACCGCCGCCTTTATCGGCTTTGTGCAGATCCTGCCCAGCAACAGCATCCCCTGGGCGGTGATGCTAATCCTGGCTCGGGAGTTTGCCGTGGTCTCGGTGCGCCTGATGGCGGCCAAGGACGGCGTTGTGGTGGCGGCCTCCTTTTCCGGTAAGCTGAAGACCGTGATGCAGATGGTGGCCATCATTTATATGTTGGTATTCTATCAGGCCATGCGCATTCCTTTCTTCCGCGACCTGCCCGGTCTGGAGAAGTGGGGCGGTTATGCCGGTATGCTGTTTATCTGGATCTCGGTGGCGGCTACGGTGGTGTCCGGCATCCAGTACATCTGGGCTCTGCGAGGCTATTTCAAGGAAGATTAAAAAAACAGTAGACAAATCGGAAAATCCGTATATAATGTTAGTATACACACATCACAGAAAAGCGATGGATGGGAGAAGTACCCACACACGACGTGACAGAGAGGGGTTGCCTTTGGCTGTAAGCACCCTGACGTACGGTCTGGCGAAATGCACCCATCCGCTCCACCGGGGAACGGGGCTGCTCAGTATCCGGTGGCGGATGCCCCCGTTAACGGGCAGGGCTCTGTTGGGAGTCTAATGAGTGAATGACGGAGTGGAACCGTGAGTTATCTCACCTCCGTTACCCCGGATGGGGTAACGGGGGTGCTTTTTATTTTATGAAAGGGGTTTGCCTATGTTCCGACAAATGCGGGAAGACATCGCCACCATCCGAGACCGTGACCCGGCCTCCCGGTCCAACTTTGAGGCCTGGGCGCTGTACAACGGCTTAAAGGCGTTGCGCTCCCATCGCCGGGCCAACTGGCTGTATCGGCACAAGCTGTATTTTCTGGCACGGTGGGAGAGCCAGCGGTGCGTGCGCCGCACCGGCATCGAGATCCACCCTGCCGCGACCATCGGTCGTCGGTTTTTCATCGACCACGGCACCGGCGTGGTGATCGGTGAGACCACTGAGATCGGCGACGATTGCACCATCTATCAGGGTGTCACCCTGGGCGGTACCGGTAAGGACGTGGGCAAGCGTCACCCCACCCTGGGCAACCACGTGATGGTGGGCTCCGGCGCCAAGGTGCTGGGCCCCATCAGGATCGGCAACAACGTGCGCATCGCCGCCGGCGCGGTGGTGCTCACCGACATTCCGGACAACTGCACCGCGGTGGGTATCCCCGCCCGGGTGGTGCGCCGGGACGGCGAAAAGGTGCAGGATCTGGATCAGATCCACGTACCCGACCCGATCGCCCAAGAGATCCGTCGGCTAGAGGAACGGATCGAGCAATTGGAAAAACAGAAATAAAGCATAGGAGGACAAAGAATATGCGTGTATTTAATACCATGACCCGACAGAAAGAGGAGCTTATCCCCCTCGAGGAGGGCAAGATCCGGCTGTATGCCTGCGGCCCCACCGTCTATAACTTCATCCACATCGGCAACGCTCGTCCGTTGGTGGTGTTCGATACCCTGCGCCGGTATTTGGAGTGGCGGGGCTATGAGGTGAACTTCGTCCAGAACTTTACCGACATCGACGATAAGATCATCCGCCGCGCCAACGAGGAGGGTCTCACCTATCAGCAGGTGGCGGAGAAGTATATCGCTGAGTTCTGGACCGATGCCAAGGGTTTGGGTGTCCGTGAGGCCACCACCCATCCCAAGGCCACCGAGAACATCGACACCATCATCGATATCGTCTCCCGCCTGGTGGAGCGGGGCTATGCCTACCGCGCCGCCAACGGTGACGTGTATTTCCGCACCCGTAAGTTTGACGAGTACGGCAAGCTGTCCCATCAGCCCATCGACGATCTGGAGTCCGGTGCCCGTATTGCGGTGGGCGAGGTCAAGGAAGATCCTCTGGACTTTGCTCTGTGGAAGGCCGCCAAAGAGGGCGAGCCCAGCTGGCCCTCTCCCTGGAGCGACGGTCGTCCCGGCTGGCATATTGAGTGCTCTGCCATGGCCCGCCGCTATTTGGGCGAGAGCATTGATATCCACGGTGGCGGTCAGGACCTGATCTTCCCCCATCACGAGAATGAGATCGCCCAAAGCGAGTGCTGCAACGGCGTGCCTTTTGCCCGCTACTGGATGCACAATGGCTACATCAACGTGGACAACAAGAAGATGTCCAAGTCCCTCAACAACTTCTTCACCGTCCGGGACGTGGCAGAAGCCTATGGCTACGAGGCCATCCGCTTCTTCCTGATTTCTTCTTCCTATCGTATGCCCATCAACTACAACACCGAAATCATCCAGCAGGGCATTAACGCGCTGGATCGTCTGTATAATTGTAAAAACGCTATGGACTTCGCCCTGAGCAATGCCCCTGCCGGCGAGGTGAATGCGGAGTTCGCCGCCAAGGTGGCAGGGCGCCGTAACCAGTTCATCGAGGCCATGGACGACGACCTGAATACCGCCGACGGTATTGCCGCGCTGTTCGAGCTGGTCAAGGATATCAACGTGCTGCTCACCGATGCCGCCGCCACCAAGGAGACCATCCTGTGCGGTAAGGCGCTGTTTGACGAGCTGACCGACGTGCTGGGCTTCTGCTACGAGCGAGGTCAGGCCGGTGAGGACGATGCCGAGATTGAGGAGCTGATCGCTGCCCGCACCGCTGCCCGTAAGGAGAAGAACTGGGCGGAGGCGGACCGCATCCGCGATGAGCTCACCGCCCGTGGCATCGTGCTGGAGGACACCCCGCAGGGTGTCAAGTGGCATCGCGCGTAAGCGTCAAAAGATAGTTTCAAGGAGATTCCGATGGATGTTCTTAACGTAAGTCTCATTGGCGTTGGCCTGGCGATGGACGCCGCCGCCGTCTCCCTGTGCAAGGGTCTGGCGGTGGGTAAGGCCAAACCCAGTCATTGTGCTCTGGCTGGCGGCTATTTTGGCCTGTTTCAGGGCTTGATGCCTGCCATCGGCTATGCCCTGGGCATCACCTTTGCCGGTCTTATCAACGCCTTTGACCACTGGGTGGCCTTTGTGTTGCTCCTGCTCATTGGTGCCAATATGCTCAAGGAGTCCTTTGAGGGAGAGGGGTGCGACTATCAGTCAAAATCCTTCGCCTTTAAGGTGATGCTTCCCTTGGCGGTGGCCACCAGCATCGACGCGCTGGCGGTGGGGGTCACCTTCTCCTTTGATTTAGGGTGGCTGGAGCTGCTGATGGCGGTGGCCATTATCGCCGCCATCACCTTTGTGATTTCCGCACTGGCGGTGCGGCTGGGCTCTTTTCTCGGTTGCCGCTACGGCAAGTTTGCCGAGCGTTTGGGCGGCACGGTGCTGATCCTGATGGGTGTTAAAATCCTGCTGGAAGGCTTAGGCGTACTGTAATAATGCTACAAAAAGCACCGGACAAACGTGGTTTGTTCGGTGCTTTTTTATCTTGATTTCCCCTGCGCTTTCTGTTACACTATGCTCGTATGCGTAAAAACGCGCGAATCACCTCACAAGGAGGAAATCATTATGATTACCGTTTCGGATTTAGGTATCAACTTTAGCGGTCAGGATCTGTTTAAGCACGTGGACTTAAAGTTCGTCCCCGGCAACTGCTACGGCGTCATCGGCGCCAACGGCGCGGGCAAGTCCACCTTTCTGCGCATTCTGTCCGGCGACCTGGAGCCCACCAGCGGCGAGGTCATCATCGACAAGCGCACCCGTATGTCGGTGCTCAAGCAGGACCACTTTGCCTACGACGAGCAGACCGTGCTGGATACCATCATCCAGGGCAACCCCCGACTGTACGAGATCATGCAGCAGAAGGACGCCCTGTACGCCAAAGAGGATTTCACCGACGAGGACGGCGAATTAGCCGCCCAGCTGGAGGGCGAGTTCGCCGAGATGAACGGCTGGGAGGCGGAGACCGAAGCGGGTCAGATCCTCTCCGGCCTGGGCCTGGAGGACAGCCTGCTGTACGACGTGATGGGCACCCTGGGTGACAAGCAGAAGGTGAAGATTTTGCTGGCCCGCGCCCTGTTCGGTCACCCGGACATCATCCTGCTGGACGAGCCCACCAACCACCTGGACATCGACTCCATCCGTTGGCTGGAGGATTTCCTGATGGATTACGACGGCACCGTCATCGTGGTGTCCCACGACCGTCACTTCCTCAATAACGTGTGCACCCACATTGTGGACGTGGACTACAACAAGATTAAGATTTACGTGGGTAACTACGATTTCTGGTACGAGTCCAGCCAGCTGATCCAGAAGATCATGCGGGAGCAGAGCAAGAAGAATGAGGAGAAGATCAAGGAACTGCAGGCCTTTATTCAGCGCTTCTCCGCCAATAAGTCCAAGTCCCGTCAGGCTACCTCCCGCCGCAAACTGTTGGATAAGCTGACGGTGGAAGAGATGCCTGCCTCCTCCCGCCGCTATCCCTTTGTAGGCTTCCAGATGGACCGGGAGGCCGGTAAGGAAATCTTGGCGGTGGAGGGCATCACCAAGACGGTGGACGGCGTGAAGGTGCTGGATAATATCTCCTTCCGCATCAATAAGGGCGATAAGGTAGCCTTTGTGGGTCAGGATGAGATCGCCACCACCACCCTGTTTAAGATCTTGGCCGGGGAACTGGAGCCGGACGAGGGCTCTTACAAGTGGGGCGGCACCACCAGCCTGTCCTATTTCCCCAAGGATAACACCGAGTATTTTGAGGGCGTGGACCTGCCGCTGATCCAGTGGCTCAACCAGTATTCCAAGGACAACACCGAGACCTATCTGCGCAGCTTCCTGGGCAAGATGCTGTTCTCCGGCGACGACGTCTTAAAGCCGGTGAAGGTGCTGTCCGGCGGTGAAAAGGTGCGGTGTATGCTGTCGAGAATGATGATGTACGGCTCCAACGTGCTGATGCTGGATCAGCCCACCAACCACCTGGATCTGGAGTCCATCACCGCCGTCAACGACGGTCTGACCAACTTCCCCGGCAACGTGCTGTTCTCCTCCTACGACCACCAGTTCATCCAGACGGTGGCCGACCGCATTATGGAGCTTAAGGATGGCAAGCTGATCGACAAGATGATGACCTACGACGATTACATCGAGTGGAAATCCGCGAACGGCGTAAAATAAATCCGCTTACCGAAAAGGAGGCTGTCGCTGTGAAAAGCAAAAAAGAACCCGATGATCAAGTTTTCTATTTGCCCATCTGTATGAGTATTGGTCTTTCTATCGGTACAGCGATCGGTGCGGCATTTCAAAATATCGCTATCGGCATGAGCGTAGGCCTCTCCATCGGTGTGGGCGTCGGTGCGGTAATTGACTATTGCAAGAGGAAATCCTCGGAAGAGTCTTCCACGTCTAACGAGGACGAAAAGGAATAATAACAAAAAACGCTACCCAACCGGGTAGCGTTTTTTTGTTGCGTAGAAACTAGGTTAGTCTCCCTCCCCGAGGGAGGTGGATTTCGCCGCAGGCGAAAGACGGAGGGAGATAACTCCTCACTCCACCAGTGCCACATTGTCCTCGCCCAACGCCTGTTTTAGGTGGCTCAAAAGGGTGTCGTTGACACGCACCCACCAGTCATTGGGGGTCTTGACCATCTTGCCGGTGTCCACAAAACGGATGTACACCGGTATGTCGCCGGGGCTTGATTTTACAGCATTGTAAGCGGTTTCATACTCTTTGCTGTCGGCACTGGCAAGCCGCAGATACAGCCCTGCCCGGGGGTTGGGGGCGGCGACGGGGGCAGGGGGCATTTCCGGCACCTGTTCCGGCACCGGCTCCACCCGCTCCACCAGCAGTTTCGGGTCCTTTTCCTCCTGGATATCCAGCCGTCCGGTGACCAAGATCACCTGTCCGGGCTGGAATTGTTCTTCGTATTGTGCCAAGGTCTTGGGGAACACCACCGCCTCGATAGCGCCGTACAGATCTTCCAGTTGGGCGTAGGCCATCTTGGCCCCGGTGCGGGTGTTTTGGGTTCGCACCGTCCCCACCATACCCAGCACCCGGATGGTGGTGCCGTCCCCATACTGGTTGCTGTCCTCTTCCACCGCCTCCAGCACCCGGTCCAGCCGGGCGCACCGCAGGGGCTTATAGTGTCCCTTGTAAGGCGTGAGGGGATGGCCGGTCAGGTACAGACCGGTGGCGTCCTTCTCCATCTGTAGGAGTTGGGCAAAGGGCAGTTCCGGCACGTCCGGCGGGGTGACGGGGGTATCGCCGGCGGCCTCGGCGGCGTCGAAGAAGCCCATCTGTCCGTCCATGGCGTAGCGGTTTTGGTTATCCAGCTGGTCCATCACCAACGGCGCCATCTGCATCATCTGCCGGCGGTTGAGGCCCAAGTTATCCAGAGCGCCGCACCGGATCAGGCTGTCCAGCCCTAAGCGGTTAAATTCCCGGTGGGCAGACAGCCGCTTGCAGAAGGAATAAAACCCGGTATAAGGGCCGGCCTTCTCCCGCTCGGCCACCAGCACGTCTACAAAGCCGCGGCCAATGTTCTTCACCGCCAGCAGGCCGAAGCGGATGTGGTCCTTTACCACCATAAAGTCCGCGCCGGACTCATTGACCGACGGCGGCAGGACCGGGATGC
>SVON01000024.1 GCA_015066365.1 Oscillospiraceae bacterium
CCGGTAGCAATCACGTTACCGCAGGCGCAGGTGATGGTGGTCTGCTCGTAATTGGGATGGATGCTCTCCTTCATTCTTGTCACCTCTTTCGGGAGTTGTAGATTAACGGATAGACTATACCACATCCCCGCAAAAAATGCAAGGGTTTTTTGAGATTTTTTGCGTTTTCCAGCGTTTATCAGCAAAATTGCACAAGAAAACCGCCGACATAAACCTGTCGGCGGTTATTTCTGTTAAGCGTATTGCTTATTTGACGCCCTTGCGGTTCATCCAGCGGACCCAGATGGGACCGGACAGGAACAGAGAAGAGAAAGAACCGGAAATGGCACCCAACAGCATAGGCAGCGCAAAGCTGACGATGGAGTCCACATGCATCACCAGAGCCACAACCAGCACAGCCAGGATAGCCAAGCAGGTGGTCACGGTGGTGACAATGGTACGACGCAGCACGTGGTGCAGGGAGTCGTTGACCACCTCGGCCAGCGGAGCGTCGGAACGACGGCGCAGGGTACGGATGCGGTCGAAGATAACGATGGTATCGTTCAGCGAGTAGCCCAGGGTGGTCAGCATAACCGCCACGAAGTTATCGTTCAGGTTCAGGCCGAAGATCACGAAGGTGAAATACACGATCAGCAGGTCGTGAATCAGAGCGATCAGCGCGGACACGCCGGCAGGGATACCGCCGATGTTGCGGAAGCGGATGCCCACGTACACGATCAGCAGCACAGCCGCCAGGCCCAAGGCCAGCAGGCAGCGCAGCAGGAACTTAGTACCCATAGAGGCGGACAAGGTGTTGGAGGTCTCCAGCTTCAGGCCGGCATCCTTCAGGTCCTTCTCCGCGGCATCGGTCAGAGCCTGGGATTGGTCGGGAGAGATCTCGCCGGGCAGGGTGATGGACACAACCTGCTTATTGTTGACCTCGTCCAGCTTAATCTGAGCCTCGCTGCCCAGATGCTTCTTAGCCAGTTCCTCGAACTTATCCATATTCGGCTCAGCCTCGTAGCTGTAACGGATCTGAGTACCACCCTTGAAAGAAATATCCATCTGGGTGCCGAAGATCACGTTGCACAGCAGACCGAGCACCATGATAGCGGCAGAAATCATCAGCGCCTTGGGAAGGTTGGCTACAAAATCATACTTTTTCATTTGCGCTCACCTCCATATAACCAAGGATTGCGGAACACCTTAAAGCGGGAGATGGAGCGGAGCATCAGACGAGAAGCCCACATACCCATCACAAAGTTGGTGACCACACCGATCAGCAGGGTGTAACCAAAGGCGTACACAGAGCCGGTAGTGGACACGGGCAGCCAGCTGAACAGCCAGCCGAAGATGCCGTCGGAGGAACCAAAAACGCCCATCAGAACCGCGGCGACGATCAACACGGTGATGTTACCGTCGAAAATGGCGGAGAAGGAGTTCTTGGAACCGGAACGAATGGCAGAGTCGATGGTCTTACCGGCCCGCAGCTCGTCACGGACCGCCTCGGCGGTGATGACGTTACAGTCCACACCGATACCGATGGACAGGATCAAACCGGCCACACCGGGCAGGGTCATGGTGAAGCTGTTCATAAAGCCGAAGTAACCGGAGATGAACGCCACGGTCAGCGCCATCTGACCGCACAGGGAGATGGCGGCGACCACGCCGGGCAGACGGTACATAAAGATCATCAGCGCGCACACCAGGATCATAGCGATGATGGCGGCGATACCCATGGCGGTCAGCGCGTTGCTGCCCATGGTGGGAGAGGTAGAGCCAAGGCTCTTAACGCTGATGCTGAAGGGCAGAGAACCGGAGTTGATCAGGTCGGCCAGCTCCTGAGCCTCTTCATAGCTCTGAGAGCCGGTGATGACCGCCTCACCGGTGGCGATCTGCTCGTTCACGGTGGGGTTGGAAATCAGCTCGTACTGGCTGGCGTTGTTCTCCTTCGCCCAAGCCTCACCGTAGTCCAGCCAAATAGAGATGGTGCCCTTGTTGGCGGCCTGAGTCTTGGTAGCCTCGGAGAAAGCCTTGGTGCCGGAATCCTTGAGCTTCAGAGAAACCATATTCTCATACTTGGTGCCAGTCTCATCCACAGGCTGATACACAGCCTCAGCAGAGGCGATATCATCGCCGTCCAGCACCAGCTTGCCGGTGGGGTTGCCCTTATCATCGGTTTCGTCACCGATGCGGAACTCCAGCATACCGGTCTGACCCAACCAGGCAACTGCCTGCTCGGGAGACTCCGTCTCGCTGGCCCAGGGGAAGCGGACAATCACCTGGCCGTTGGCGGCGTCGGTGTATGCCTCATAGTCGGTAATGTTTTTGCTGATCATACGCAGCTCGATGATGGTCTTGATAGCCTCCAAGTCCTCATCGCTGGGGTTGGCATTCTCGTCACTGGGGCCGAACACTGCGTCCACACCGCCCTGGATGTCGATACCCCAACGGATATCGCTCACGCCACGGAAGATGGTGTCCACACGGTCGCCGTAACGCTCGTACACACCGAAGAAAGAGGTGAAGCACAGCGCCACGATCAACAGAGCCACAATGAAAAATGCCGCTTTAGGCGTACGCTTTTTCATAGGTTATGACCTCCTGTTTCCTTTCGCAACCAATACTGGTTGCAATTCTAAACTATTATACTCTCATAAAAGACAAAAGTCAATGAAAAGAATGTAAGTTGTCCGGCAAAGTTTGTAACTTTTTGAAGAAAAGAAAGAAGCCGAGGCATAAGCCTCGGCTTTTTCAAACATTTTTATTCCGCCAGCAGCTTTTCCACGCAGGCCAGCTCCACGCACAGGCAGAACAGTTCCATAGCCACCGCCAGCTCCTCCACCGCCGGGTAAGAGGGGGCGATGCGGATGTTGCTGTCCTTGGGGTCGTTGCCGTAGGGATAGGTGGCGCCGGCACCGGTCATCACCACGCCGGCCTCTTTCAGCAACTGGACGGTGCGCTTGGCGCAGCCATCCATCACGTTAACGCTGACAAAGTAACCGCCCCGGGGCTGATGCCAATGGGCGATGTCCAGGTTAGCCAGTTGGGACTCCAGGGTATCCAGCACCACACGGAAGCGGGGACGGAGCACCGCGGCGTGGAGCTTCATATGCCGCTTCACGCCCTCGATGTCGCCAAAGAAGCGGATATGCCGCAGCATATTCAGCTTATCGTGGCCGATGGTCTGGATGGTCATCCGCTTTTTCACGTCCGCCACGTTGGCGGGGCTGGCGGCCAGCGCCGCCACACCGGAACCGGGGAAGCTGATCTTGGAGGTGGAGGTGAACATCACCACCATATCCTCGTTGTCGTTCTTGACCAGTTCAGGGTAGATGTTCAGCAGCACGTCGCCCTCATCCTCCAGATGGTGCAGACAATAGGCGTTGTCCCAGATGATGCGGAAATCCGGGGCGGCCGGCTTCAGGGCGGCCAAGCGCCGCACCGTTTCATCGGAATAGGTGATGCCGTCCGGATTGGAATACATGGGCACACACCACATACCCTTGACCGCCGGATCTTTCACCAACTCCTCGATCTCCTCCATCTTGGGGCCGTAGGGGGTCATCTTCACCGGGATCATCTGGATGCCGAAGAACTCGGTCACCGCAAAATGGCGGTCGTAGCCGGGTACAGGGCAGAGGAACTTTACCGTGCCCTGCTGACACCAGGGTGTGTGTCCGCAGACACCCTTGCTGTAACAGGTAGCAATGTAGTCGAACATCATATTCAGGCTGGAGTTACCGCCCACGATCACCTGGTCCGGGGTGACACCCAGGATGTCGGCAAACAGAGCCTTTACCTCCGGTAGGCCGTCCAGCACGCCGTAGTTGCGGGCGTCAAAGCCATTGGCGGCGGTATAGCTGTCCCGCGGGTTGACGCACTCCAGCATCTCCAGGCTCAGGTCCAACTGCTGGACACCGGGCTTGCCCCGGGACATATCCAGTTGTAGATTCTGCGCCTGATACGCCAGATACTGCTGGCGCAGGGTCTGCAAGCGCTGTTCCAATTCCGCTTTGGAGAGGCTCTTCAGACTGCTCATAACGGCACTTCCTTTCCGAATATCGGGGAAATCCACCCCCGAGAGATAGTCTGCTTGCTATTATACTTTATATACGCCGTTTTTGCAAGTCTTATTTTGTTTTCTTGCAAATTTTTTAGGAAATTCTGGATTTTTACGGATTTTCCGGGAAAATTTCGCATAATTTGACGAGGAAACTGTTATTTTTTCTGATGTTTTTACTGTTTTACGCCCACAATCATATAAAAAGCACTCAACGTGGCCCCCTCTGACGAGGAAGCTGTCAAAAGGCGAAACATTTGACTGGGGGAGAGACCGGAAAAGTACCACTCCTCTTTTTCTCTCCCTCCGTCAAAAATCGAAGATTTTTGCCACCTCCCTCATCAGAGGGAGGCTATATGAGCACTACATTTCTCTACCACAAGAAAAATTTCGAGAAAACTTGCAAAACCTCTTGACAAGTGGGTGGTTTTCCGTTATAATGCCACTTGCGCTATGGACAATTAGCTCAGCTGGTAGAGCATCCGCTTGACGTGCGGAGGGTCAGCGGTTCGAGTCCGTTATTGTCCACCACATATGAAAGCCCGAACCTTATGGTTCGGGTTTTTGTTTTGTCAAGCGAAAATCCGCTTGCAGTGGGTCGGGTCAGCGGTTCGAGTCCGTTATTGTCCACCAAAAAAGAAGTAACTTTTGTCTACCAAAAGTTACTTCTTTTTTTATCCAAGCCGTAGGCTTGGTATATCATCAGCCCCAACGGGGCTGTATATCATCCATCGCTTTGCGATGGTATATCATCACGGCATAGCCGTGCATAAACCCCTCCTGCGGCTTGATGAGATGCAACACTGCGTGTTGATGATATGCAATTCCTACGGAATTGATGATATACAAGGCTTCGCCTTGATTTGTTTTCAGAAAAGTGATATAATTTGTTTGCATAAATTGGAATTTGAAGGGATGATTGAGATGATTGTATTAATTACCGGAGCATCGCATACGGGCAAAACTGTGCTTGCTCAAAAGCTACTGGAAAAATACAACTATCCGTATCTTTCAATAGACCATCTAAAAATGGGTTTAATTCGTAGCGGTAATACAGAACTTACCCCTATGGATGACAATAAATTAACTGAGTATTTATGGCCCATTGTTCGCGAGATGATTAAAACAGCTATTGAAAACAAGCAGAACTTAATTGTCGAAGGCTGCTATATTCCATTTGATTGGCAGAAGGACTTTGACACCAAATATCTTGAAAACATCAAATATTACTGTTTGGTAATGAGTGAGGAATATATCAGAAATCACTTTGCTGACATAAAGAAATATGCAAATGTCATTGAAAAACGTTTGGATGATGGATGGTGTACAATGGAGAGCGTTTTGACAGATAATGCAGAAATATTGGCCCTCGCACAGAAACATAATGCGAACTATATACTCATTGAAGATAAGTACGAAATCAATATTGAGTTTTAACGATAAATTCTAATGTTTCGAACAGATAGTACACAATACTTTTGGTCGTTCTTACCCCGCCTATACTACGTTTAGTCGCTCTTTCGCATAGAAAAGCCCGAGTCAAACGACTCGGGATTTTTATTTATCAAAATAATTACAATACTCTTTACACGATTGAATTTCTGTTGTATAGTTATCTTCGTAAAGGGGTGCTTTTTATGAAGAGAATTCTCTTGTTTTTAACATTCTGTTACTTATTATTTGTATGCGGATGCACAAGCAACAGTACTGATTCCACGGGCAGTAGAACATATGACGCCGGTTTCGAAGATGGACGCAACGAAGGCTATAGTGAAGGTTATGAAGAAGGCCATTTTGACGGCTACGAAGATGGCTTAGAGAAAGGGATTAATTATGAGGAAGCTGACAACCCTCTATCTTCTGCGGTAATCTCTCTTATGTATGACCACGAATACGAAACAGTAAAACTACTACTTGACTACGAGCGCAAAGAAGTTCAAGAAGCCCTTTTGAATGAATTTGGAACTTCAGATGTCGAAGAAATTATCAAACAAGACTCAAAAAACATAATCGGTAATTGCGAAATTTGCAGCAAGTCAATATACAAGGACCAATTAACAGAAGAACTAAACTCTGGTTTCGCACATTATCGCTGTGTTCATAAAGACGAAAAACACAAAGTCAAATCTAGCAAGGCAAATATAGAATAATACAAAAAAATCCCGAGTCATTCGACTCGGGATTTTTTTACAAATCCAACCCAAACAATCGGTTGGCGTTCTCACGGGTGGCGTCCAGCAGGGTGTCCAGCTCCATACCGCGGATCTCCGCAATTCTTGCGGCGGTGTGGGCGATCATCGCCGAATCGCACCGCTTGCCCCGTAGCGGCACCGGCGCCATATAGGGGGCATCGGTCTCCAACAGCAGGCGGTCCAACGGCAGACTTGCTGCCACCTCCACCGGCTTGCGGGCGTTCTTAAAGGTCACTGCCCCGCCCAGGCCGACATACATCCCCAGGTCGGTCACCTGCCGGGCCATTTCCGCACTGCCGGAGAAGCAGTGCACCACGCCCCGGGGACGGGTTTCCCGAATCAGGTTGAGGGTGTCCTCGTGAGCCTCTCGGTCGTGGAGGATCACCGGCAGATCCAGTTCCTTTGCCAGTTCGATCTGTTTGCGGCACCATTGGAGCTGCACCTCTCGCGGGGCGTTCTCCTCCCAGTAATAGTCCAGGCCGATCTCGCCGATGGCGCACACCGCCGGGTGAGCCGCCGCCTGCCGGACGGCATCCAGCCACTCCGGCTTGGCGCTGTTCACAAACTCGGGATGGATGCCCACCGCCACCCGGATAAAGGGGAACTGCTCCGCTAGTTTTAGACTTTGTGCGATGGACTGAGGGTCGGTGGCGCACTGAATCACACCGCAGACCCCGCCGGCAGGCAACCCCGCCAGCACCGCCGCCCGATCCTCGTCAAAGGCGTCGGCATCGTAATGGGCATGGGAATCGAAAATCGGGGACATAGAATCACTTCCTTTGGGGTATTACTTCACAATTGTTACTTCAGAACCATTGACAAATATTCCTTCACCGTCATTAATCCGTATGACATGACAATCGTTTTCCTGCTCATACTGCGAACACTTCTCCTCAAACTTGTCATAGTGATTTAAGAACTTACTGTAATGAGGAAGCAATTGAATATCCGTCAAATGACAAGCGGTCAAATCTTTCAAGCCAACAATGTTCATTTCCTGCGAATACAAATCAATTAAATTCAGTGTAGGCGTAAGCACCAACGCACCGGCACTACACCCAATGAGAATCTTGTCTTCGGCAAACTCCGCCAGACAAGGGGCATATCCGTTTTCACGAATGGAATGCAATAAATAATAGGGATTGCCACCTATTATTTCTACTGCATCGTATTCAGCCAATTCCGCAGGCGTTTGATGGTCAAAGTCAAAACAATCCACTTGAAGTCCCATCAATTGTAGTTCGTTGGTCAGTCGCTCAACGTGGTAGTTCTTCTCTTTATATACATTATCAGCGGTAACGACCAAGGCGGCTTTACCCTTTTTTATGTGTTTACTCATTTCAGTCATCAAGCAAGCGCTGGATAGCCCGTTAGAAGTTAAAGCAATCATACTACGCTCCTATTTTCGTGCGAAAGGCCCCCTTGCCTAAAGGGGGCTGTCAGCCGATAGGCTGACTGGGGGATTCGGAAAAATCGCCTTTGATTTTTCTGTGCTTCGCACAGTATCCCTCCACCAACCTTACGGTTGGTCCCCCTCCCTCTAGGCGAGGGAGGCTTTACTCTGTCCAATATTTACAAAAAACCAAAAAGCCGAGGCGTGAGCCTCGGCTTTTTTCGTTGCGAATTACTCAGCGAAACCGGACTCGACCAGCTTCACCAGGGCCAGGACAGCGGCCTCCTCGTCAGCGCCGTCGGCGATGATGCGGATGGCAGTGTTGCCCACGATGCCCAGGGACAGAACGCCCAGCAGGGACTTGGCATTGACGCGGCGCTCCTCCTTCTCAACCCAGATGGAAGCCTTGAACTCGTTGGCCTTCTGGATAAAGAACGTGGCGGGACGGGCATGCAGACCGACCTGATTCTGAACAACAACATCTTTCACAAACATAGCAAATGCTCCTTTTCATAAATGGTGGCGGACGGTTTCCCGCCGCGTATGAACACTTTTTAACAATGCTATTATACCACAAATTTAGGACAAGTCAATGTGAAAGTGACCGGTTTGTCGAAGTTTGTTTGAGTGCCCGATTTTCCGTTGTTTCGCTTTTTTCGTTTGTGCATTTTGTCTAAACCTGTGGAAAACTTTTGGTTATTGAGGCGATGCTTCGCCAGAATCCTCCTCCGCCGCTTTCAGGCTCTCAATATAGGCCTGATCGGCGTCGGTCAGGTCGGCCGTGTCCAGCATCTCCGGGCGCAGACGATAGGTGCGCTCCAAAGACTGCTGATGCCGCCACTTGGCGATGTTGCCGTGGTGGCCGGACAGCAGAATCTCCGGTACCGCTCTCCCCTCCCACTCAGCAGGACGGGTGTACTGGGGATACTCTAAAAGCCCTGCAAAGTGGCTCTCGTCGGTGAAACAAATTTCATCCGCCAACACCCCGGGAATCATCCTGGATACGCAGTCCACCAGCGCCATAGCAGGAATCTCGCCACCGGTGAGCACGTAGTCGCCGATGGAGATTTGCTCATCCACGATGGCCTCCAGCACCCGTTCATCCACGCCCTCGTAATGACCGCAGAGAATGCACAGGTTGGGCATTTGGGCAAGTTCAATCGCGCGCTGCTGGGTCAGGGTCTTGCCCTGAGGCGACATATAGATCAGGTGGGGTCTTGCCCCTGTCTGCTCGCAGACAGCGCGGAAGCAATCGGCGATGGGCTGGGGGAACATCACCATACCCATACCGCCCCCATAGGGGTAGTCATCCACCTGCATCTGCTTATTCTTAGTATATTCCCGAATCTGGTGGCAGTGCAACTCCAGCAAGCCCTTCTCTTTGGCCCGACCGATGATGCTCTGGTCAAACACCCGATCAAACATATCCGGGAACAGGGTCATAATATCAAATCTCATCGTCGTCCAACAGTCCTTTCATCGGGCGCAGATAGAGGGTATCCTGTTTCAGGTCAATCTTAATGACCACATCCGGGATGGCGGGAATCAGCACCTCGCCCTTAGGGGTCTTCATATGATAGACGGCGTTGGCGCCGGTCTGGCTCACGTCGGTGAGAGTGCCGTACACCTCGTCCGTATCGGCGTCCACTACGGCAAGGCCGATGAGATCCTGCACCAGATAGCGGTCCTTGGGGAGCTTTAAGTCCTTGCGATCCACATACAGCATCTTGCCTCGCAGCACCTGGGCGGCTTCCACGGTGGTGACATTTTCCAGCACCACCAGGGCGATGTTCTTGTGGGGGCGACCCTTTACCTTCACCGGCTGTTTGCCGGCGTCGTCCCAATACAGCTTCTTGAAGCCGGCAAACTGCTCGGGGCTATCGCACCAGGGCTGTACCCGGACCTCGCCCCGGACACCGTGGGTACCCACGATCTGTCCGGCTTCCAAATAGGGTTTCTGAGGCATAGTATGGTCCTCCTAGCCAAAGCATTGAAACCCGAATCAGATTTTGTGATACGGATTTTCCGCTGAGACATCGTTAAAATACTCGGAAATACGCACAGTATTTCCTGCGTTTTTGCCTTGCTCACCAAAAAATCCGTTGGTCACAAAATTCTGCGACCTAAAAGGCGCGCTTTTTTGTGTAGATTTTGGTGAAGCGGAGCACATAAGGCTGACGCCTCTGTGCGACAATGAGCCAAAAGATACCGAAAAATCGCCCTTTAAGGCTGGTTCGGATTTCAATGCTTTGGCTATGGAAAACAGAGGCAAACCGACGTGGTCTGCCTCTGTTTTTCTCGTTGATTAATCGATTTCTACGGCGACCTTAGCATCCTGCCGGGTGGCAGCGGCACGCATCACGGTACGCATCGCCTTGGCGATACGGCCCTGCTTGCCGATAACGCGGCCCATATCGTCGGGGGCGACGTGCAGGTGGAACACCACCGTGCCGTCCTCCATGGGCTCGTCCTGCTCAACGACCACCGCAGAAGGATCCTCCACCAAGCCCTGAGCAATGGTGATGAGAAGTTCTTTCATTGGTTTCCTCCTGTGGGTTGCGTGGATAAACGATTATTCCAGGCCGGCTTTCTTCAGCAGAACCTTAACGGTATCGGTGGGCTGAGCGCCGTTAGCGATCCAGTTCTTAGCCTTCTCCAGGTCGATCTTAATGGTAGAGGGCTCGGTCAGGGGGTTGTAATAGCCCAGCTCCTCGATGAAGCGGCCATCACGGGGATAGCGGGAATCCGCCACCACAACACGATAGGAAGGAGCCTTCTTGGCGCCGGTACGGCGCAGACGAATCTTAACTGCCATAATAAAATACCTCCAAAAATTTAATACATTTTTATATCTTCATCCGCAGTTTGCGGTCTGAATTCATTTTACTTGCGGCGGCCCATACCGGGCATCATACCACCCATACCGGGCAAACCGCCCATGCCCGGGAAACCGCCCATGCCGCGGCCGCCCTTTTTGCCCATCTTGCGGAGCTGTTTCATCATATCCTGCATCTGCCGATACTGTTTCAGCAGGCGGTTGACGTCCTCCACCTTCTGCCCGCAGCCGGCGGCGATGCGTCGCTTGCGGGAGGGGTTGATGCTGTCCGGTTTGGCCCGCTCGGCGGGGGTCATGGACAGGATGATGGCCTCCAGACGAGCAAACTGCTTAGGATCGATCTCAATATCCTTCAGCTTCTTGCCCACGCCGGGAATCATCCCCAGCATACTCTTGAGGTCGCCCATCTTCTGGATCTGCCGAAACTGGTCCAGCATATCGTTTAGATCAAACTTATTCTCCTGCATCTTGCGGGCCAGTTCCTCAGCTTCTTTCTCGCTGATCTGCTGCTCCGCCTTTTCGATGAGGGTCATCACGTCGCCCATATCCAGGATACGGGAAGCCATCCGATCGGGGTGGAACACCTCCAGATCATCCAGCTTTTCGCCCATACCGGCGAACTTGATGGGCTTGCCGGTGACAGCCCGGACAGACAGGGCCGCACCGCCACGGGTATCGCCATCTAACTTGGTGAGGATCACGCCGGTGATGCCCAGTGCCTCGTCAAAGGAAGATGCCACGTTCACCGCGTCCTGACCGGTCATGGCGTCCACCACCAGCAGGATCTCGGCGGGATTGACGGTGGAGCGGATGTTCTTCAGCTCCTCCATCAACTGCTCATCAATGTGCAGTCGGCCAGCCGTATCTAGAATGACGTAATCGTTGCCGTGGAACTTGGCGTGCTCTACCGCCTCTTTGGCGATCTTTACCGGGTTTTCGGTGCCCATCTTAAACACCGGCACACCGGCACGCTCGCCCACCACGCACAACTGGTCGATGGCGGCAGGGCGATAAATATCGCAGGCTACCAGCAGCGGACGGTGGCCCTTGCTCTTGAGCATCTTGGCCAGCTTGGCGCTGTGGGTGGTTTTACCGGAGCCCTGCAGACCGCACATCAGGATGATACAAGGAGGTTTGTTGGCGTGGGCCAACGGTGCCGCCTCGCCACCCATCAGCAGGGTGAGCTGTTCTTTGACGATCTTAATCACCATCTGGCCGGGGGTCAGGCTCTCCATTACCTTGGAGCCTACCGCCTCCTCCACCACTTTGTTGGTGAAGTCCTTGGCGACCTTATAGTTGACGTCCGCCTCCAGCAGAGCCAGACGCACCTCTCGCATGGCTTCTTTTACGTCCGCCTCGGTCAGCTTGCCGCGGCTGCGCAGTTTCTTAAACGATGCGGTGAGCTTTTCGCTGAGTCCTTCAAATGCCATGGGAGGTCACCTACCTTTCTGCTGTGGGGATGTTGTCTGGTTTCTTACTCGGCTTTCTCCAACATATCCGCCAGCATCATAATGCGTGCGGCACTGTCGGTCACCTCGCTGGGGCAACCGGGAAAAGCACTGTATTGCCGGATGGTCTGAGCCAACCGATAAATCTCCTCGATATCGGAGCTGATCTTGCGGAAACGACGGGCCAGCCCCAGCCGCTCCTCCATCTCCAGCATCTGGGCCTCGGCCCGCTTGATGGAATCCCGCACACCCTGGCGGGTGATGCCCTCGTTCTCGGCGATCTCGGACAGAGAGAGGTCGTCATTATAGTAGTAATCCACCATATCGCGCTGCTTGTCGGTCAGCATATCGCCATAGAAATCCAAGAGCAGAGAAATTTCCAGATTTTTTGCCATAATAACCCTCCGTTCTGCTAGAATACCGGGCGTTCTTCGCCCTGTTTGTAAAGCGTTTTGCTTTACACCAATTATACACGAAAAAACCCCATTTGTCAAGACTTTTTTGCACTATTGTAAAGGTTTTTACCTTGTCGCGATTTTTGGGTAAAATGTTCCACAAAAGTGGTGGAAGTTGTGGAAAGATCGAATGTGGAATTTAACCAAACAGCGGGTCGTTCCCCCTTTGCGATGGCGCGGCGGAAGCAATCCTCCTCCCTACAGATTCTGTTCTGCCCCGGTGGGGTATCGTAGGGGCGGATACCCACATCCGCCCGTTAAGCCTCTCTCTTGAGGGAGCCTTCGCTCCGCGACCACCTCATCCGTCACCTGCGGTGACACCTTCCCCTCGAGGGGAAGGCTGGTATACATCCTAACCCTAATATAAACCATCCCGTAACCGTTGGTGCCTTTGGGTTGTGCTTATCGGTGAGCGAGTTTTTTATCAGGCAGTGGCAAAAAGCACAGGCAATACTGGATGTATTGCCGAGCATTTTTGACCTGGATGGTGGAAAAATCGCCACCGAGAAGTGCGAGCAAAAAGGCAACTACGGTTACAATAAAGAAAAGTGGCTCACCCAAACGGGTGAGCCACTCGATCATCAAGTGATTAATTCAAGAAAGAATTACTCGTTGATGGCAGAAACAACGCCGGAACCCACGGTACGGCCACCCTCACGGATAGCGAAACGCAGACCCTCTTCGATAGCGATGGGGGTGATCAGCTCAACGTCCATCTCGACGTTATCGCCGGGCATGCACATCTCAACGCCAGCAGGCAGGTTGATGACGCCGGTCACGTCGGTGGTACGGAAGTAGAACTGAGGACGATAGTTGTTGAAGAAGGGGGTATGACGGCCGCCTTCATCCTTGGACAGGACGTAGACGTTGGCGTGGAACTTGGTGTGGGGGTTCACAGAACCAACCTTACACAGAACCTGGCCACGCTCGATCTCGTCACGGGAAATACCACGCAGCAGGGCGCCGATGTTATCGCCGGCCTCAGCGTAATCCAGCATCTTGCGGAACATCTCGATACCGGTAACAACGGTCTTCTTGCGCTCGTCGGTCAGACCGATGATCTCAACTTCCTCAGACAGGTTCAGACGGCCACGCTCCACACGACCGGTAGCAACAGTACCACGGCCGGAGATGGTGAAGACGTCCTCAACGGGCATCAGGAAGGGCTTCTCGTCGTCACGGACGGGAGAGGGGATGTACTCATCAACAGCATCCATCAGAGCCAGGATGGGAGCATACTCGGGAGCGTCGGGAGTGGTAGCAGCGCACTCCAGAGCGGCCAGAGCGGAACCCTTGACGATCGGGATGTCGTCGCCGGGGAAGTCGTACTCGGACAGCAGATCACGGATCTCCATCTCAACCAGCTCCAGCAGCTCCTCGTCGTCCACCTGGTCAACCTTGTTCATGAAAACAACGATGTAGGGAACGCCGACCTGACGGGACAGCAGGATGTGCTCACGGGTCTGGGGCATGGGGCCGTCAGCGGAAGAAACAACCAGGATAGCGCCGTCCATCTGGGCAGCACCGGTGATCATGTTCTTAACGTAGTCGGCGTGGCCGGGGCAGTCAACGTGAGCATAGTGACGGGCATCGGTCTGGTACTCAACGTGAGCGGTGTTGATCGTGATACCACGAGCGCGCTCCTCGGGAGCCTTATCGATGTTGGCGTAATCCATAAACTCGGCGTCGCCCTTGATAGCCAGAACCTTGGTGATAGCGGCGGTCAGGGTGGTCTTACCGTGGTCAACGTGACCGATGGTACCGATGTTTACGTGCGGTTTGTTGCGTTCAAATTTTTCCTTTGCCATTGCAATGTGCCTCCTTATAAATCAAATAATTATTGCCGGACTTAGGGTTATTCTACCAAGTACCGGAAAGAATTGCAAGTGTTTTTGTGAAAATGCCCGATTTTTTCCTCTAAAAACGAGTTTCACCGGCATTTTCGGCAGGTTTCCGGTGGCAAAAGCCACCGGAGAACCGAAAATTAATCCTTCTGAGTACGCTTAGCGATGATCGCCTCGGCCACGTTCTTCGGAATCTCGGAGTAGTGGCTGGGCTCCATCACGTACTGGCCACGACCCTGAGTACCGGAACGCAGGTCGGTGGCATAGCCGAACATCTCGGACAGCGGGACGTTGGCGCGGATCTGCACAGCGCCGTTGATGTTCTCGGAGCCTTCCATCTGGCCACGGCGGGAGGCGATATCGCCCACCACGAAGCCCATGTACTCGTCCGGAACAACCACGACCACCTTCATGATGGGCTCCATCAGGACGGGGTCAGCCTTCTTCATAGCATCCTTGAACGCCATAGAACCGGCGATCTTAAAGGCCATTTCAGAAGAGTCAACCTCGTGATAGGAACCATCGTACAGGGTGACCTTGCAGTCCACAACGGGATAACCGGCGATGGTACCGGCGTGCATAGCGCCCTGGATACCGGCGTCAACCGCAGGGATATACTCCTTCGGGATGGCACCGCCGACCACGGCGTTGACAAACTCATAACCCTTACCGGACTCGTTGGGCTCCAGTTTGATCTTAACGTGACCATACTGACCCTTACCACCGGACTGACGGGCATACTTGCAGTCCACGTCGGCCAGACGGCGGACAGTCTCCTTGTAAGCAACCTGGGGAGCGCCCACGTTGGCCTCCACTTTGAACTCACGCAGCAAACGGTCCACGATGATCTCCAGATGCAACTCGCCCATACCGGCGATGATGGTCTGACCGGTTTCCTCATCGGTGTAGGTCTTAAAGGTGGGATCCTCCTCAGCCAGCTTGGCCAGAGCGATGCCCATCTTCTCCTGACCAGCCTTGGTCTTGGGCTCGATGGCAACACGGATAACCGGCTCCGGGAAGTTCATAGACTCCAGAATGACGGGATGCTTCTCGTCACACAGAGTGTTACCGGTGGTGGTATTCTTCAGACCGATGGCGGCGGCAATATCACCGGCGTACACCACGTCCAGATCCTTACGGGCATTGGCGTGCATCTGCACGATGCGGCCCAGACGCTCGTTGGAATCCTTGCTGGAGTTGTACACGGTCTCACCGGCCTTAACGGTACCGGAATACACACGGAAGAAAGCCAGCTTACCAACAAAGGGATCGGTGGCAATCTTGAAAGCCAGGGCGGCGAAGGGCTCCTCATCGGAAGAAGGACGGGTAACCTCCTCGTCGGTGTCGGGGTTCACGCCCTTGATGGCGGGAACGTCCAGGGGAGAGGGCATGAAGTCCACGATGGCATCCAGCAGCTTCTGAACGCCCTTGTTACGGTAGGAAGTACCGCAGCAAACGGGAACCATGGTGTTGGCGATGGTAGCCTTACGGATGACGGCCTTGATCTCGTCAACAGAGATCTCCTCGCCGCCGAAGTACTTCTCCATCAGCTCGTCGTCCTGCTCGGCGACGGCCTCCAGCAGCTCCTCGTGATACTTCTCAGCCAGCTCCTTCATGTCGTCCGGAATCTCTTCCACACGCATGTCCTTACCCATATCGTCGTAGTACACGTCGGCCTTCATCTCGATCAGGTCCACGATGCCCTTGAACAGGTTCTCGGAACCGATGGGGAGCTGAATCGGCACAGCGTTACATTTCAGACGGTCGCGCATCATCTGCACGACGCGATAGAAATCGGCGCCCATGATGTCCATCTTGTTGACGTAGGCCATACGGGGCACCTGATACTCGTCTGCCTGACGCCACACAGTCTCAGACTGGGGCTCAACGCCACCCTTGGCGCACAGCACGGTGACAGAACCGTCCAGAACACGCAGAGAACGCTGCACCTCAACGGTGAAGTCCACGTGACCGGGAGTATCAATGATGTTGATACGGTGCTTGTCGGCAGTGCCCTGCTTGTCCCAATAACAGGTGGTAGCAGCAGAGGTGATGGTGATACCGCGCTCCTGCTCCTGCGCCATCCAGTCCATGGTAGCGCCGCCGTCGTGGGTCTCACCGATCTTGTAGTTAACACCGGTATAATACAGGATACGCTCGGTGGTGGTAGTCTTACCAGCATCGATGTGAGCCATAATACCGATATTTCTGGTCTTAGCCAGAGATACGTCTCTTGCCATAGGTCGTTCCTCCTTTTCCTTACTCTTAAACCGCGATTACCAACGGAAGTGAGCGAACGCCTTGTTGGCCTCGGCCATCTTGTGGGTATCGTCGCACTTCTTAGCGGCACCGCCGGTACCGTTCATGGCGTCGAGAATCTCGCCGGCCAGGCGCTCCTTCATGGTGCGCTCAGAACGGTTGCGGGAATAGGTGGTCAACCAGCGCAGACCCAGGGTCTGACGACGGTCAGCACGCACCTCGATGGGCACCTGATAGGTAGCACCACCGACGCGGCGAGCCTTAACCTCGAGCACGGGCATGATGTTCTCCATCGCCTTCTCGAATACGGTCAGGGCATCCTCGCCGGTCTTGTCTTTGATAATGTCGAATGCTTCGTAAACGATCTTCTGGGCAACACCCTTCTTACCGTCCAGCATGATGTTGTTGATGAGCTTGGTCACCAACTTGGAATTGTAAAGCGGGTCGGGCAAAACGTCACGTTTTGCGGTAAAACCTCTTCTCGGCACTTTACTTCCCTCCTTCATATTTATGATATCTTAGGTACTCGAAAGTGACATACTTCCGTTGGCCAATAGTGTGCAGGCTCATACCGCGGGACGCAGCCCGTATATATGAAATCTGCGACTATGTAGCCGCTGAGTGGATGTCTTACTTCTTGGCCGCACCGGCCTTGGGACGCTTGGCACCGTACTTGGAACGGGCCTGCATACGGTTGGCGACACCCTGGGTATCCAGAGTACCACGCACGATGTGATAACGCACACCGGGCAGGTCCTTAACACGGCCGCCACGGATCAGCACCACGCTGTGCTCCTGCAGGTTGTGGCCCTCGCCGGGAATGTAGGAAGTAACCTCGATTCCGTTGGACAGACGCACACGAGCAACCTTACGCAGAGCGGAGTTAGGCTTCTTAGGGGTAGAAGTCTTAACGGCAGTGCAGACGCCACGCTTCTGGGGGGAGTTCTGGTCGATGGCCACACGCTTCTTAGAGTTCCAACCCTTCAGCAGAGCAGGAGCCTTGGCCTTCTTCTCCAGATCCTGACGACCCTTGCGCACCAGCTGGTTAAAAGTAGGCATAAATTCACCTCCAATAAAAAATTTATTTCAAAGGCCGAAAAGGCCTCTAAAACCGTAGTTATCCGGGTATGATCGGCGTAAAACCGCCCTTTCACCCACACTTAGGCATCATACCACAATTACACATTCTAACACAGCTTTTGTTCGGTGTCAATAGGTGATAATGCCGATTTTCCAGGCAGGAACCACCGATGGTTTGCCTATTTTTTGCCGTTTTGAACAAAATATACCGGGGTGTACCGGTAAGAGCGGCAGAAAAGCGCTCAAAGAGACCAAAAAACAGCCGGTGGCTGGTGCCACCGGCTGTGCAGGACTGCTTATTTCATTTGGATCATCACGGTCTTGGTCTGCACCTTGTTGCCGTATTTGTCGTACACGTAACAAATCAAACGCCGACCGTCGGCTTTTTCACTCATCCTCACCGAATAGGTGGCGGTGGTGATGGAGGAGACGCCGTACTTGGTGCTTCCGGCGTTCTTGATATACCATTTATACGTCAGGCCGTCCCCGGAAGCCTCCACCGTGACCCGGGCACTTTTGCCCTGGGCTACGGTAACCGACTTGGGCTGGGTGACGAGGCTCACCGCCTCCCGCAGCAACGCCGTCTGGCTCTGCACCCGGTTGCCGTATTGATCGGTAACATAGCAGATCAGCCGCCGGCCTTTGCTCTTGTCCGATAGAGTGGTGGTATAGGTGGCGGTGGTCACCGAGGATTTATAATACTTGGTCTGCCCGGCGTTTTTCAGATACCACTGATAGGTCAGACCATCGCCGGCGGCGGTAACGCTCACCTGCGCACGCTCCCCCATAGCGACGGTAACGGTCTTCGGCTGGGTAACGAGGCTCACCGCCTCCCGCAGGAACACCGGCTGGGTCTGTACCTGGGCACCGTATTGGTCGGTGACGGTGCAGGTCACCTGCCGGTTTTTGCTCTTGTCCGACATGGTGGCGGTATAGGTGGCGGTGGTCACCGAAGATTTATAGAACTTGGTCTGTCCCTCGTTCTGCAGATACCATTGATAGGTCAGACCGTCGCCGGCGGCCTCCACGCTGACCGATACCTTGTCCCCCATCGGGGCATAGCCCTCGACGGGCTGGGTGACGAGGGCTAACGGGGTTCTCTCTTCGCCGCAGGCGGTGCACACCCCGTCTACAAAGGTGTGAGGCTCCGCCTCCCGACGGGCACCGCACACCGTACACGCTTCCACGCAGGGGGCGGTATAGGTGTGGTCGGTTTTCCGCTCCTCCCCGCACCGGTTGCAGGTAGCATCACAGGCGTTGTCGTAGGTATGCTCGCATCCCCACACCGCATACAGGGTGACGGTGGCGCTCCCCTGCTCCAACGCGGGATACAGCATCTCCGCAGTCAGGGTGTCGTCATCCCACGCGTAAACGGGAGCCCCCGACGGTTGGGTGCTCCACCCCACAAACCGATAGGGCTCCTTCTTCAAGCCAAAGGTGACCGGATCGGTCAGGGCTACCCTCTCGCCGCTCCCGGCGGTAACGGTGAATACCGCGTTGGTAGCGGTACGATACACCAGCGCATCTTCCACATAATAGTCTCCCGATTGCAGGGTGGCGGTCTTCTTCACAAAGTCCGAGATCACCACCCAGCCGGTGGTACCGTCATAGGTGGTTTTGCCCCAGGTATAGCCGCCGGCGGTCTTGGTGTCCCCGGTTTTCACCGTAAATTCCGTCCCCTTGGGCAGAGCGGTCAGCACCGGGTTGCCGGTACCGGCGCCGGAGCGCATATTCACCCCATCCGGGTCGGTGACGGTGTACCGATAACCGGTGACGGTGGTGGCGATGCTGCCCCCGCCGGCGTGATACTGAACGGTCAGCTTGGGCGCTGTGGGAACCCCTCCATTCTCCAGAGCATACGGGGCGGATTTCACATAGGTAAAGCTGGTCTTCAGCTTTTCCTTGGTGGTGGTCTGATCCCACTTGATCTTACAATGACGGTCGCTGTTGCAGTCCGCATAGGTGACGGTATCCCCCGCCACCCCAATGACGAAGATGGAGTGACCGTTGTTGTTATACCGCACGATGTCACCGGGCTTTAAGGTGTCCAGCGCGGTTTTATGGTAGCTGGTGGACCAGTCACTGCGGGGATCGCAGTCGTAGGCCAGGCTGGCCAGCTGGTAGGCAAAGCCCATACACTGGATGGCCACGCCGTTATAGGAGTTGCAGCCACAGCTACCGGAATAGGAGCACCCGCCGTGGTGGTTGCAGGGCTCCCACGTATACCCACCGGGTTTATTGGTGGTGCCGGTGTGATTCCAATAGGCCCCGTGGGGGTATTTCTCACGCAGCTGAGCGAGGGTCAGCGCCCCCTCCGAAGCGAACACCGCCAGCGGCACTGTGGTCAACAGCAACGCCAAAGCCAGCAGCATAGCCCCTACGCGCTTCATCGCCGTCACCATCCTTTCTTTTACATACATTTTTTATTATATCATTATTAGATAGGCATCGTCAAGATTCGACACGGTAAAAAAGCAAAGCCCCGAGGGATGCCTCGGGGCTTGCTTGGTTATTCCCTGCTTTTTTGGACGGTTTGCCGTTCCAGATCCACCGTATAATCCCGGATAAAGGGGACGCTGCGGCGGGCATAGGACAGCCGTCCCCCGTCCACCGACGCCACGTCCTCGTCGGTAAGATCAAACATAAACTCTCCGGTCAAACCACGGATGTGGATCTTGGCATCCCCTTCCAGGGTAATCAGCGCCGACAGCGGCTCAGAAAAATTGAGGGTGTAGGCCATCCCGTTACACAGCGCCAACACCTCAGGAGCATACCCCCGAAACGGTGGGTCAATGTACTGATACGCCGCGGAATTCAGATCCAGACAGCACACCCCGTTCATCACGGTGCAGTGGTCCCGGTGATGGTGTCCGTTGATGGACAGCATTACCGTATGAGGGCGCTTCTCATTAGCGCGGCGGAGAATCTCCCACACCGCCTCCCGGTTGAGGATGCCGTCCGGGCGCTCAATACTGTGGTGGCTGAGCAGGATGCAAGGGGATTCACTCTCGTGGAGGGTCTTCTCAAGCCACTCCAGTTGCTCCGGGGGAATCACACCACCCTTATGCCGCACCACGCCGGGATTATAGTGGACGTATTCTCCATCAATAAGGGAATAATTGGCGTCCAGCACCACAAAGCGGTAGCCGGAGCGGTCGAAATAATAGTAATTGTGCGGCATCCGATACAGCGCCAACGCCTTTTCCAACGGCCAGTGTTCCACGTCGTGGTTGCCTAGGCAGCAAAACAGCTCCTTGGGGCACTCCATCATCCGGTGGGCCAAGGCCCCGTTCTTCTCCGGCTCGTGGACATAATCGCCCAACCCCACGATGAACCGAGCATGTTCCTCCACGCTGCGGCGGACAATTTTCTCCCACCGCGCCTCTTTATCGTCCAGAAACTGACCGGGATAATGGTGTAGGTCACCAAAGGCTAAAAAGGTACAGGGCATCGACTCACCTCCTACATTAAGTATTATATACCATTAAACTCACACTCCTGTCAAGCACGAAGAACCCCCCGACCGAAACGGTCGGGGGGTTCATTTGCTCTATTCAGAGAGAGGATTACTCCTCGATCAGCTCAGGCTGACCCTCTTCGTCCTCGTCGTTCTGCTGCAGCAGCTCATCCAGCACGCTGAAAGCGTTCTTGGGGGCACGATTGTCCTTGACACGGACGTCGTTGTAGCACTGCATACCGGTACCGGCGGGGATCAGCTTACCGATGATGACGTTCTCCTTCAGACCCAGCAGCGGATCCACCTTGCCCTTGATGGCGGCATCGGTCAGCACGCGGGTAGTCTCCTGGAAGGAGGCGGCAGACAGGAAGCTGTCGGTGGCCAGAGAGGCCTTGGTGATACCCAGCAGGATGGGGGTCACGGCGGCGGTGCGCAGAGGAGCGCCCTCGGCACCGGTCTCACCGGCGTTGATGCGGGCCTGGACAGCCTTGTTCTCCACCAGCAGCTCCGACTTATCGATGACGGCATCGTTGATCAGGTTGGTGTCGCCGGCATCATCCACACGCACCTTGCGCATCATCTGACGGACGATAACCTCAATGTGCTTATCGTTGATGTCAACACCCTGGGTACGGTAGGTGATCTGCACTTCCTTGATCAGGTAGTCCTGAACGGCGCTCTCGCCGCAGACCTCCAGCACGTTGTGGGGGCTCATAGAACCCTCGGTGATGCACTCGCCCTTCTGGATGACGTAGCCATCCTCAATGCAGGAGCGCAGACGGGAACCGTAGGTGATGACATAGGACTTCTCCATAGGCTCCTCGCCCTCGGCGGGCTGGGAGGTGACGATCACCAGGTTCTTGTTGTTCTTCTTCTCCAGACGGACCACACCGGTGATCTCGCTGATGAGGGCCAGCATCTTGGGCTTACGGCCCTCGAACAATTCCTCAACGCGGGGCAGACCCTGAGTGATATCCTCACCGCCGGCAACACCGCCGGTGTGGAAGGTACGCATGGTCAGCTGAGTACCGGGCTCACCGATGGACTGGGCGGCGATGATGCCCACAGCCTCACCCACCGTCACACGGTCGGTGGTGGCCAGGTTGGCACCGTAGCAGCAGGCGCAGACGCCCTTTTCGGCGGCGCACTTCAGCACAGAGCGGATCTTGACCCGCACGCGGCTCTCGTCCACCTTGCCCTCGGCATCGGTGGCGGCGGCACGCAGAGTCTTGTCGATGAGCTTGGCGTCCTCACCGTTCATCTGATGGTCGCAGTCCACCAAGACGTTACCCTCGGCATCGCAGAAGTCCTCGCACAGGAAGCGACCCTGCAGCCGCTCGGTCAGAGGCTCGATGACACGGTTGCCGTCCTTGATATCGTAGACCTCGATACCGTCGGTGGTGCCGCAGTCGGTCTCACGGATGATGACCTCCTGAGAAACGTCCACCAGACGACGGGTCAGGTAACCGGAGTCGGCGGTACGCAGAGCGGTATCGGCCAGACCCTTACGGGCACCCTTGGCGGAGGTGAAGTATTCCAAAATGTTCAGACCCTCACGGTAGTTGGCTCGGATCGGAACCTCGATGGTCTTACCGGAGGTGTTGGCGATCAGACCACGCATACCCGCCAGCTGACGGATCTGGCTGATGCTACCACGGGCACCGGAGTCCGCCATCATCTGGATGGGGTTGTAGGGGTCCATGTTGCCGACCAGCGCCTTGGTCACCTTGTCGGTGGTCTCGTTCCAGGTGGCGATGACGTGGGCATACCGCTCGTCGTCGCTCATCAGACCCTGCTGATACATCTCAGCGATCTGGTCCACCCGAGCCTCGGCCTCGGCGATGTAGGTCTTCTTCATCTCCGGGATGGTGGCGTCACCCACAGCCACGGTCAGAGCGCCGCGGGTGGAGTACTTGTAACCCTGAGATTTGATGTTATCCAGCACCACAGAGGTAGCGGCGGTGCCGTGCTTCTTGATACACTCAGCCACGATCTTACCCAACTGCTTCTTGCCGACCTTAAAGTCGATCTCATAGCTCAGGTAACGGTCCAGGAAGGAGGCATCGGTGACGCTCTCACCCTCGTGCAGGGTACGGTCCACAAAGCCCAGATCCTGGGGCACCGACCGGTTGAAGATCACACGGCCGATGGTGGTCTTGACCATGTGGCAGACCGGCACACCGTCGATCTCAGCGAAACGGCGGATCTTGATGTCGTCGTGCAGACCGATCGCCTTGGCGTCGTAGGCCATCATCGCCTCGTTCTCGTCACGGTAGAGTTTGTTGGTCTTCTCCTTTGCCTCGGCGGTTGCCTCAGCGGTGTCCTTCTCGTGGTTGTCGATGGTCAGGTAATAGGAACCCAGAATCATATCCTGGGTGGGCACCGCCACCGGCTTACCGTCAGAGGGCTTCAGCAGGTTGCCGGCGGCCAGCATCAGGAAGCGGGCCTCGGCCTGAGCCTCAGCGGACAGGGGTACGTGCACAGCCATCTGGTCGCCGTCGAAGTCGGCGTTGAAGGCGGTACAAACCAGGGGGTGCAGCTTGATAGCGCGACCCTCTACCAACACCGGCTCGAAAGCCTGAATACCCAGACGGTGCAGGGTGGGGGCGCGGTTCAGCATAACGGGGTGATCCTTGATGACGATCTCCAGAGCATCCCATACCTTGGGATTCAGGCGATCCACCATCTTGCGGGCAGACTTAATGTTGCCGGCCTCGCCGGTCTCCACCAGGCGCTTCATCACAAAGGGCTTAAACAGCTCGATC